>JAFTFE010000049.1 GCA_017449765.1 Lachnospiraceae bacterium
ATACGCCGATTAAAACATCGGCTTGTTAAAGTACTCTATTTTCGGCAACATTAAAGGGAACTGTCTCTCAAATACATAATTTATGACATAAAAAGGGGCCTCGCATAGATAAATTTAATTATCTAAAGCGACAGCCCCTTTTTGATAACCGTTATTTCTTTTTTAATATAATAGTGGCATCAATTCCCATATACTGTTCCATATTAATTTCTATTGTCTTATTAGTAGGATCATAGGTAGCCGGGATGTCACCTTCTTCTGACAAAAGTGTTAATTTATTGCCATTATATTTAATAGTTCCGGTGTCTCTCTCATTTTCTGAAATAAGAGTCGCACGTCCGAATAATCCAATCTTTAATTGTATAGTATCTTCTGAAAATCCGTAATCCGTAATATTAATTACGATAGGCTCACCTGTGCCGTATACATCTGCTTTTATTGATGTAAGTTTATATGTTCCCATATATTTTACACCGCCGGCTACAAGAACTACAGCTGCAACTATGATAATTATTATCACGGCAAGTATTGCATTAAAAACACTATTACTTTTCTTTACAGGTGCAACAGGCTGTGAATATGTATTTCCTGCGTTGTTAAATAAAGCATCGTTAACACTGTAAGCCGGTTGAACATTACCTGATTCAACCTCCATTAAATCCCCACCACAATTTGGACATAAGACTGAACCATCAGGACAGCTGTTGCCACAACTTGGACAAATCATAACATAACCCTCGCTTTCTTATATTATTGTAAAAATGTAATATAATACATTTAAAATTATTCTAACATAGTTTAGTTCTAAATGATACAATTATTTTTATTATATTAGGCCTGAGTGGTTGCTTTAGTCTTAATCTCTTCTGTTACACGTTTGATGAAATCTTCCTGACTCATAGAACCTAAGTCTCCGTCTTCGCCACGTTTTCTGACAGATACGTTACCGCTTTCAACCTCATTTGCACCTACGATAAGCATGTATGGAAGCTTCTCAAGTCTTGCTTCACGTATCTTATATCCTATCTTTTCGGCACGGGTGTCAACAGTTACCTTAACACCTTCTGCTCGAAGTCTATTCTTAACCTCTTCGGCATAATCATGGAATTTATCTGAGATAGGAAGTATTCGTACCTGCTCAGGCATAAGCCATGTCGGAAGGTTACCGGCATATTTTTCTATAAGCCATGCGAGAGTTCTCTCATAACATCCCATAGAAGTTCTGTGGATGATATAAGGTCTCTTCTTTTCGCCGTTTGCATCTATATAATACATATCATATCTTTCGGCAAGGAACATATCAAGCTGAATGGTAATCATTGTATCTTCTTTTCCGTATACATTCTTAGCCTGTATATCAAGTTTAGGTCCGTAGAAGGCTGCTTCACCTGCAACCTCAGTATATTCAAGACCTATGTCATCAAGGATTTCTCTCATGGCACCTTCTACCTTATCCCAGTCTTCTGCGGTTCCGAGATATTTGTCACTGTTCTCCGGGTCCCATTTGGACATACGATAGGTTACATCCTCTTCAAGTCCGAGAGTAGTAAGACAATACTTGGCGAGTCTTACACAATCTTTGAATTCATCTGCTATCTGTTCCGGAGTACATACGAGATGTCCTTCTGATATGGTGAACTGACGTACTCTCGTAAGACCGTGCATCTCACCTGAGTCTTCATTTCTGAAAAGCGTTGAAGTCTCACCCATTCTATAAGGAAGGTCTCTGTAGCTGTGTTGCGTTGCCTTATATACAAAATACTGGAATGGACAGGTCATAGGACGAAGTGCCATAACCTCTCTGCCGTCCTTATCAGCATAAACATGCTCCTGTGCGTTCTTCATGGCAACAGAAGTGTCGTTGTAAAGCTTTTGGTCTTCCTTTGCGTCCTCTGCACTCATCAGGTCATCATTTAATACGAACATACCGTCCTTGTAGTGGAACCAGTGGTCTGATAATTTATACAGATTTGATTTGGCCATAAACGGAGTTCTCGTTCTTACATATCCCCACTCATAATCCTCTAAATCCTCTATCCAGCGCTGTAAGGTCTGAATTATCTTTGTGCCCTTTGGCATGAAGAGCGGAAGTCCCTGACCGATTACATCTACAGTTGTGAAAAGCTGCATCTCACGGCCTAATTTGTTGTGATCTCGAAGCTTGATGTTCTCAAGGAATTCAAGTCTCTCATCAAGGTCTGCCTTCTTGGTAAATGCTGTACCGTATATTCTTGTAAGCATCTTCTTGTTAGAGTCACCTCTCCAGTAAGCGCCGGAAGATGAAGTTAATTTAAAGAATTTAACAGCCTTAGTGTTCATAAGGTGCGGACCTGCACAGAGATCCGTAAAATCTCCCTGGGTATAGAAGCTTATCTTAGCATCCTCAGGTAAATCATTTATAAGCTCAACCTTATACGGTTCATTTTTCTCTTCCATCAGCTTTATAGCTTCTGCACGAGGAAGAGTAAATGAAGTTATATCATCACCGTTTTTTACGATTTTCTTCATCTCTGCTTCGATTTTATCAAGGTCTTCTCTCGTAAGAGACGGCATATCGAAATCATAATAAAACCCGTTGTCTATGGCAGGACCTATAGTACATTTGGCATCCGGATAAAGATGCTTTACAGCCTGTGCAAGTACATGGCTTGCCGTATGCCAGAAGGTTTTTCTGCCGCCCTCATCATTAAAGGTAAGGATATTAAGATTAACATCCTTATCTACTATTGTTCTCAAGTCAACAACTTCTCCGTCAATTTCTGCTGCACATGCAACTCTTGCAAGTCCTTCACTGATATCCTTGGCTATATCAATAGCTGACATAGGTGAAGCATATTCTTTTGAAGAGCCGTCTTTTAAAGTAATTACCATAATTAATACTTCCTTTCTTAAACTAAAAAGTCCCCAGTGTACATGTACACTAGGGACGATAAATCGCGGTTCCACCCTAATTCTGTCGGATATAAAAAGTATTGTAACTCCGACAGCACTTAATTTGATTATAACGTAATCGACGTCTTGCTTTTATTCACAAGCAGCTCCGAGGTAGTCTTCGGATAAGCGTTTTATAAATTCTCTCTCAGCGGGTAGCGGAATTCTCTCTGTATAGCGTCCTTATCTTACTCGTCTCATCATAGCCTGTTTAAGTTCTTTAATTAAATTAGATTTTAATTTCACTTCTTTCAAATGTCAAGTGGAAAAAAATAAATATTCTGATAAGTTTTATAAATATGAGTGCAAATTAGAAATATTTTTGTTATAATATTGTGCAGGTGCTTATATAATTAAGAGCATTGTTGTAACAAAAGAGCTATATGTTATAATGAGCTTTGCGGCGATGTGCGCTTGCGGACATAGACATAAAGCGAATAAAACATCGAGCTGATAGGCGAGATGATATATTATGGGAGGTATCAGAATGGGACTTTTTGGAAATATGTTTGAGAAAAAGATTTGTTCCGTATGTGGTGAAGAGATTAAACTTTTAGGCAACAGAAAATTAGAGGACGGTAATCTGTGTAAGAATTGTACTAATAAGCTGTCGCCATGGTTTTCAGAACGACGTCACAGTACGGTTGACAGTATTAAGGAACAGATTAGTTATCGTGAAGCAAATCAGATGGCGGTAAATAATTTCCGTCCGACAAGAACGATAGGTGAGCATTACAAACTGTATATAGACGATAATAATCGCAAATTCACAGTGTCAAGCTCCAATAATTTAATGGAAGCTAATCCTGACATATTGGATTTTTCACAAGCATCGGGTATTGACCTTAAGATTGATGAGAACAGAAGAGAATTAAAGAGAACGGTAGACGGTAAGCAGGTTAGTTACATACCGCCGAAGTATGAGTATTCATATACTTTCAAGGCAACAATCTTCGTTAGCGGTAATCCGTATTTTGATGATATGGAATTCTCGATAAGTAACGGCTCGGTAAACACCGGCGAGCATAATATGTCTAACTCTGTTGTTAATACAGGATGGTCAGTAAGCAGCTCATTTGGAACAGACAGAAATTTGGAGAAATATTACAAATATATCAACATCGGTAACGAAATGAAGGAAGCCATTGAAAGTATGAGAATGCAGGCAGGTGCACAATCTCAGGCATTTAGGTCACAGGATGCAGCTCTTATACAGGCAACAGAGAATATGAGACGAGTTGAGGAGTTAAAAGCTATTGCGGCTACAGGAAATCAGGAACAATTACAGGCATATCTCAACGGCCAGCAGAGCTTCCAGCCACAGATGAACGGAATGCAGCCGGGCCAGCAGCAATCTTTCCAGCCACAGCAGCAATTTCAGCCACAGTCTGCACCGCAGATGAACACGGCTTCCGTTACATGTCCATACTGTGGCAGTGTAATGACACCAACTTCTGATGGACATTGTGCGGTATGCAGTGCGCCGCTTAGCTGATGTTGCAAATATCATAAGTGTAAAACTACTATAAGGTAAAATCGGAGGGAAGGAAATGAAGTTAAAGAAAATAATGATGGGCACTTTATGTGCGGCTATGCTCATAAGTGTAAATTCTAATTACAGTCTGAATATTCATGCAGCAGAGTTATTGGATGCAGAAATTAATGTATCTCAGGAGGATATTGAAGAAGCTTCGGGAAAGGTTGCGGTAAATTCTGCTAATTTCCCTGATGCAGCATTCAGAGAATATATATTGGAATGGTGTGATACTAATGATGATAATTCACTGGATTCGGAGGAAATATCTCGTGTAGAGGAAATTTCCGTCACAGGATTGAATATTACCTCTTTAAAAGGAATAGAATATTTTACAAATCTGACCAGTTTGACTTGTTGGGGAAACAATCTTACGAGCATTGATATAAGCAAGAATACTAAATTAGATTATTTAAACTGTAACGAGAATTCAATCAGTAAATTAGATTTAAGTAAAAACAAGGAATTATTATATTTATACTGCAACGATAATTCAATTAATGAACTGGATTTAAGTAATAATAAGAAATTGGGTTATTTATCCTGTGACAATAATTCAATTGGCAAATTGGATTTGAGCAATAACACGGATATAATATCTTTAGAATGCATGAACATTAAACTGACATCGCTTAATACAAGTATGCTTACAGAGTTAGAAAGTCTGAACTGTTCAAATAATTTATTGCAATCACTTGATTTAAGTAAAAATAAAAAGCTGAACTCTTTATTATGTGACGATAATCAATTAACTGCATTAGATACCGGAAATAATGCGAAATTAGATCAACTTAGTTGTAATAATAATTCCATTAATTCGCTTAATTTAACCAATAATACTTTATTGACATATCTTTCATGCAGTAATAATAATTTGAATGATTTAAATGTTAGTAAAAATAAAAAATTAAAGCAGCTCTCTTTTGAAAGCAACAGCTTAAAATCTTTAGACGTAAGTAAAAATACTGAATTAGAAAATTTGTATTGTACCGGCAATCAATTATTACAATTAGATTTGTCCAATAATAAAAAATTGCTGTATTTGGCTTGTTGGGGCAATGGTTTGACTTCACTTAATGTTAATCCGGAATCATTAGAGATGTGTGATGTAGGTTCACAAGAAAGTACATATACCGAAACATCTGAACTTAAATTAGACCTTAGTACTATTAAGGGATTAGACATAAGCAAAATATCTGATCTTGAGGGAGGTACAATATCGGGAAGCGTAGTTACTTTAACAACTGATTTTCGTAGAATAAATTATAATTATTATTGCGGTAAGGACAAAGAAGGTAATCCTATTTATATGGAATGTTATATTAACGTTACGGAAGCTGAAGAAAAGCCAACCGAAGAAAAGCCAACCGGTGAAAAGCCAACCGGTGAAAACCCGGTTATAGTAGATGTTACTGCGAAAGAGGGATATGTAACTATGTACCGCCTCTACAACCCTAACTCCGGTGAGCATTTCTATACAGCCAATACGACAGAAAGAGATAATCTTGTAGGGTATGGATGGAGATATGAGGGAGTTGCATGGTCTGCACCTAAGACCTCAGACACCCCTGTATATCGTCTCTATAATCCAAATGCAGGCGACCACCACTATACAACAAGCAAGTCGGAAAAAGATACTCTTGTAAGCTTGGGTTGGAAGTTTGAAGGTATCGGATGGTACTCAACAGGCACTGACGGACAGGCGCTTTTCAGATTGTATAATCCTAATGCAACAGGCGCAGGTTCACATCATTACACAACCAATGCAGATGAACGCGATAATCTCGTAAGTTTAGGCTGGAGAGATGAAGGCATCGCCTGGTATGGCGGTAAGTAAGCTTTAATTTCAAATGATGCCCCGTCCCCCGGGGCAAAATGAAAATAATAAAATGGAGGAATAATGATGAGACTTTTTAAGAAGACAGTAGTGTTATTATGTGTGGCAGCGCTTGTAACATGCGGTGGATTATCAAATTTGAGAATTAATGCGGAAGAATTACAGTATGATGACAATGATATTGTTGATGTTGATGATGATTTAGTTAAAGCTATAGATATAGAAGATACATCTGATGAATTGCTGACAAAACCATATTATTCTTTTATTCCTGATTCGAGTAAGGTACTTAAAAAGCATGAAATAACGTGTGATAATCCTTTGGTTTCAGGAAATATGTCAGAATACGATATACATGGAAATTTAACTAAATCTGTCCAAATGACTGTTCATTCGATTAAATATGGTTATCTTGCAATAGAAGTAACATACGATAACAAATATAACGAAAAAGAACAATTAATCGAACGAACATCGGTTGATTCCTTATATGAAGATACAGAAGATAATGATGGGAAGATTTATAGTGCAGGCTATGTAACCGGAAAGACCAAGTCAACATATAAATATGATGCTTACGGTAACATGTTAAATGAAAAACATGATTATAAAGCTACGGATTATCCTGATACTTCTGAAGACGGAATTTACGAAATAAATTACGCATATGATAATAATGGTAATATGACAAAAAAAGATAATGGATATGATGAAATGAATTATTCATATGACAATAACGGTAATTTGATTAAAGAAAAACATGGAAGTGATGAAACAAATTATTCATATGATAACTCAGGCAGATTGATTCAACAAGTCTCTCAAAGTGAGTATGTCGGTGAAACACACAAATCAACAATAAAATATGAGTTTAAACAAAACGGTAATTCTGAAGAATTATTAGTTGTTGTCTATAATAATGATAACAGAATCAGTGGGTATAAAAAGTATTATAAGGAGTTCAATAAATACGGGCAAATAGTCAAATATGATAAAGAATCATATACCTTAGTGGCTTCTGTAGGTCCTGCTTCCGTAGATGAAATCAATGATGATGACTTTTTGAAAAATGATACTGTTAATACATCATGGAGCTACACTTATGAATATGATTCAACAGAAAATCCAAGAAAAGTTACAAGAAAAGAAGCAACAACTATTGAAAATTCATTTGGATATAATAATGGCGGAACAAGCATATTTGAATATGATTCAGATGGAGATCTAATAAGTTATTCATTTTATAATACAAAAGATGAATTGACGACAACAATTAAATATGAATATTATCCAAATATAACATATTCTCCGATGTATCGCCTCTACAATCCTAACAGTGGTGAACATTTCTATACTAAAAATGAGACGGAGAGAGATACTTTAAGTGAATTAGGCTGGAAGTATGAAGGAGTGGCATGGAATGCGCCGGATAGTTCAGACACCCCGGTATACCGTCTCTATAATCCGAATGCCGGTGACCATCACTATACAACAAGCAAGTCAGAAAAAGATACTCTTGTAAGTTTGGGATGGAAGGATGAAGGTATAGGCTGGTATTCGTCAGATAAATATGGACAGGCACTTTATCGACTTTATAATCCTAATGCCAAGGCAGCAGGTTCACATCATTACACAACCAGTGCAGATGAGCGTGACAATCTCGTAAGCTTAGGCTGGAGAGATGAAGGCATCGCCTGGTATGGCGGAAAGTAAGCTTTAATTTCAAAATATGTCCTTGGGGACATCTGAATTATTTTTTTGATTTTAGTTCTTCAAGCTGTCGGGTTAATTCGGCGATAGTATTGTCCTTTTCATTAATTATTTTTTTACTGGTC
>JAFTFE010000050.1 GCA_017449765.1 Lachnospiraceae bacterium
AAAGAAAAAAAGGAAAAAAAGGAAAAGCAGGCTAAAAAACCGGAAGAAATTAATATCGTCAAGGATTTATTGTGGCTTATAGTTTATATCGGTGTAGTTATTCTTTTATGCTTTGCTGTAATTAAATTCGTGGGACTTCGTTCACGTGTGGATGGACATTCTATGGAACCTACGTTATATGATGATGATAATTTGTGGGTTGATAAGCTGTCGTATACATTTGGAGATCCTAAGAGGTTTGATGTAATAATTTTTTATTATGATGATGATACAACTTATGTTAAGAGAATTATCGGACTTCCGGGAGAGACTGTTCGTATAGATACAGAAGGAAATATTTATATTAACGAGCAGATGTTGTCAGAAAATTACGGAAAGGAAACGATACTGCCATCTAATATCGGAAGAGCTATACAGCCTGTAGTATTAGGCGAGGATGAGTATTTTGTACTTGGTGACAACAGAAACAACAGCCGTGACAGCCGGTATGCTGATGTTGGAAATGTGTCACGTGACAGTATAATCGGTAAGGCAGTATTAAGAATTTATCCGTTTTCATCATTTGGTTTTATAGACTAATCGGAGGAGAAAGCATTGGGAATTGGTGAGATAAAGGCTGAATTTAATGAGATTAATTATGACAGCAGGGCTGAGCTTTATACCTTTATGGAAAAATATGAGAATGATGAAAGAAGCGGAGTGAAAAAGATTGTTGACAGTGCAAGAAAGAAACTTGAAGCGCTGGAAAATGAGGTAAAACGTTCATATGATATGCTTTCTTTCGAAAGGAAATATTATGCTGAAGGTTATAAATACATTTGCGGTATTGATGAGGTTGGCAGAGGACCGCTTGCCGGACCTGTTGTAACTTGTGCCGTCATACTTCCGCAGGATGAACAGATTTTATATCTGAATGATTCTAAGCAGGTGCCTAAGAAAAGAAGGGAATATTTATATGATATTATAATTGAAAAAGCTGTTTCTTATGGTATAGGAGTTGTATCAGAAGAAAGAATAGATGAGATTAATATTCTTCAGGCAACATATGAGGCTATGAGGATGGCTATTTCCAATCTTAAGCAAAAACCGGATATTTTACTAAATGATGCTGTCAGAATACCTAATGTAAATATTAAACAAGTGCCGATAATAAAAGGGGATACCTTATCTGCCTCTATAGCAGCAGCCAGTATAGTTGCTAAGGTTACAAGAGACAGAATGATGGAAGAATATGACAGAATTTATCCCGGATATGATTTTGCGAATAATATGGGCTATGGCTCTCAGAAGCATATTGAGGCAATTAAGACGCTTGGACCTACACCTATTCACAGGAAAACTTTTATTAAGAATTTTGTTTGATTGGATACCTATATCGGAGGGGTTATATGAATATAGCTGATTCAGGCATTAATATAAATAATATACGTATCAATCAGGGGCAGACAGCCGCTCAGACCGGGCAGGTATCAGAGGGACAGCAGACTGCTCCTTCCGGTGAAGTGTCAGGTAATGCTATTATTTCACAGGCAACAGAGGGACAGGCATTTAACGGTACTATACTTAATATCACCAATGATAAAGTAAGTATTATGCTTGATAATAATACGACTGTAAATGCACGTATGGCTGAAGCGGTTAATATGAATATAGGAGACACATTATCATTTCTTGTGAAAGAAAATAATGGTGAAAGTGTTTTTATTAAGCCGTTTAATAATGATGCCAATCTTATGAAAGATAATGCAATCTTTAATGTATTGGAACACAATAATTTTTCGCCTTCTGAGAAGAATTATCAGATTGCAGAGAGTCTGATGAATAACAATATGCCTGTTGATAAGGGCAGTATGCAAAAGATAATGCAACAGTCCTATAAATATCCGGATGCTCCGATAGATACGCTGGTTTCGCTTAACAAGATGGGACTTCCGGTTAATGAAACAAGCATAAGTCAATACAATGATTATATGTCAAACAATCATCAATTATATAATGATATTCGGAACATTAACAGTTCGATAATGGAATTTTCAACCGATACAATAATGAATATGGGATCAGACAATAACATATCTGCTTCAAATGATACAATTATGCAGGTGCTTGATTTTAATAACACCTTGCTTAGTGCATTATCTGATGCCGAAGATATGGCTAATATTGAGACTGATAATTTACTTGTGAATAATGCCGGTATAGAATCAGGGGAAACGGCTGGAGAATTAAATGCGCAGAACTTATCTGATACACCTGTAAATATAGGAGATACTAACAAAGAAGTACAATTAAATGAATCTTCAGAAAATACAAATAGTTTTCAGATACTTGACAATAATGGAAAAATAGATACAGTTTTACAGAATAATACTGATTCTGTAAATGGTATGCCGGATAAGACCACATCAGTAGCACAGACTTTTGTTACAGATAATTCATCAAATATCAATGAACTATCCTCAGAAAAAAATGAGACAGAAAAAACCGCATTTACACAACAAAATATATCTGATACGGCAACAACAACATCAACAGTAGAGAGCAATAATAATTCATCTGCTTATGTGCCGAATAATGTAAGTGTTGCGGCAGAAAAGATGGATATAAATCCGAATGATCTTAATAATCTTGTTAATGATATGAAAAAACTTGGATTAAACGATAATATTGTTAAGGATGTTGTTGACAAATCCGACACACAGCTTCAACTTTTAAATAATATTAATAAAGCTGTGACTGAGCAATTCAAGGAAAATCCAGATGCATTTAATATGAATGAGATAAAACAATTTTTTGCATCTGAGAATTATAACAAGGTTCTCTCGGGTGGAATCAGTAAGAAACTTACATTAGATACCGGTGAGATGAAAGAGCCAAAAGAAATAGATGACTTGTATAAGAGTATGTATGAAAAAACAGAGAAATTGATGAATGCATTCTCAAACAGCTCAAGCAGTACCGGTAAAAATATGTCGAATACGGCTAAGAGTATGCAGGAGAGAATTGATTTTATGCAGGATATCAATAATATGTATGCTTATGCACAAATTCCTTTTAGAACAGAGGGAAATGAAGCCAATTCAGAGCTTTTTGTATATATGAACAAGAAAAAAATGCAGGAAGCAAAAGAAAATGTCAGTGCACTTCTTCATTTGGATATGAAATTTTTAGGTCCTACAGATGTACATGTAAGTCTGCATGGTAATAATGTACATACGAAGTTCTACGTAGAGGATGAAGAAAGTGCAAGGATAATCGACGAGCATATGACTATGCTTGAGAAAGCGATAAAGGAGACGGGACATACTCTGTCAAATGAAGTAATAACAAGAGAACCTGCTCTTGCTCTGCCTGAAAATATGGTAACGCATGAGATGTTTGGTGACGATATGGAGAAGAGTGTCAAGAGATACTCATTTGATGTAAGAATGTAGGTGATTGTATGGAATACGGATACAATAAAAATAGTGGAAGACCCGGCAGCGAGGGCGGAGAAAAGAAGAGAAAAGCAGTTGCACTTGTATATGAACCGGGAAGTCAGGCACCTCAGGTAATAGCTTCCGGTAAGGGCGTTGTTGCTGATAAGATAATTGAGAAGGCTAAGGAAAGTGATGTTCCTTTGTATAAAGATACTAACCTTGCTGATACACTGCTTAATCTTGATATAGGAGACTGCATACCGCCTGAGTTATATGGGGTTGTTGCAGAAATACTGGTATATGTGGATAAGATGGACAAGATAAAAGCTAAGTTACAGATGTAAAAAAAGCGAGGAATATATATGAATAAACGCAAAATAGGAGCAGATAAAGAAAAACTTGCAGCTGAATATCTTGGAGCAATGGGGTTAAAAATTATTGACAGGAATTACCGTACTCGGTATGAGGAGATAGATATAATAGCAAAAGATGATGAAACCTATGTGTTTGTTGAGGTAAAATACAGGAAGAATGACAAATACGGAACTCCGTTGGAAGCTGTAAATACAGACAAGATTAGAAGAATCAGCATGGGAGCCGTATCGTATCTAAATAATCATAAACTTCCGTTAGATAATACACCGATAAGATTTGATGTTATCGGTATATGTAAGGATGATATAACATACGTAAAAAATGCATTTGACTATGCAGGAATGAGTATCATGTGAGGTATGTATGCAGAGAAAGAAATTTGATTTTGAAGTAGATGAGAAGATTCTTCTTAAAAAAAATGAAGATAAATTAAAGTTTATAGAGCAATATAGTTATGAGAACAGGACTACTTATATAAGCTATGATAATGTTCCTGTAATAAAATATAAGATATTCGATGATTATCCTGAGCTTATAACCGGTTTTTCAACCAGATTGGGCGGGGTAAGCAGAAAACACTTGTCAACTCTTAACTTAAGCTTCTCAAGAGGTGATGACAGGGAAAATGTCATGGAAAATCACAGACGCTTAGCTGAGGCAGTTGGTTATGATTATGAAAAACTAGTTTTCTCAGATCAGGTACATAAGACACATATACATATAATTGACAGTGAAGAGGATGCAGGTAAGGGAATAGTAAAAGAAAGTGATATACTAAATACAGACGGACTTATAACTGATTTAAAAAATATTCCTATTATGACTTTTTATGCTGATTGTGTGCCTCTTTATATGTACGACAAAGCTAATCACGTGATAGGACTTGCTCATTCGGGTTGGAAGGGAACTGTGGCAGATATTGGCGGCAAGATGGTTGAGAAGATGAAGGATATATATGGTTCTAATCCCGAAGATATTATCTGCGCTATAGGACCGTCTATCTGCAGAAATTGCTATGAAGTAGATGATGTAGTTGTAGACAGATTAAAAGAGCATTACACGGCAGAAGAATCAGAATCTCTGATAGATGATAAGGAGAATGGAAAGTATCAGCTTGACCTACATCTTGCCTGTAAGCTTAATTTCATGAAAGCCGGAATACCCGATGAGAATATTGCACTTCCTGATTTGTGTACATGCTGTAACAGCAATGTTTTATTCTCACATAGAGCAAGTAAGGGAATGAGAGGAAATCTTGCGGCGGTAATGATGCTTAGAGCCTGAGAATCGTATGATTTTATTATATAATATGACATAAATTTTGGTGGTTTTAGATGAAAAAACATTTGATATGCGGAGTAGATGAAGGAAGCATAGCGGAAGAATTAGAGATAGAAGCAGGAGATTTTATCTTAGCCATAAATGATAAAGAAATAAATGATATTTTTGACTCTCATTATCTTGTTGAGGATGATTATCTTGAGGTATTGATCGAAAAAAAAGATGGTGAAGAGTGGTTACTTGAGGTAGAGAAGGATTATGACGAGGATTTGGGACTTTCCTTCGGAGAGTCTCTTATGGATGCGTATAAAAGCTGTCATAACAAATGTATTTTTTGTTTTATCGACCAGAATCCTCCGAATATGCGCGAAACTATATATTTTAAGGATGACGATACGAGATTATCATTCCTGCAGGGAAATTATGTAACACTAACGAATCTTAATGAAAAGGACATAGAAAGAATAATTGAATATAAGCTTGCACCGATTAATATATCTGTTCATTCAACTTCTCCGGAATTAAGATGCCGTATGCTTCATAACAGATTTGCAGACAGACTGCTTAAGTATATGGATATGCTTTATGAGGCGGAGATTCCCATGAATGCACAGATAGTTTTGTGTAAAAATATAAATGACGGTAAAGAGCTTGAGCGCACCATATCGGATTTACTAAAATATGCACCGGTTATACAGAGCTTATCCGTCGTTCCCGTGGGACTTACAAAATACAGAGACGGACTATATCCGCTTGAACCTTTTAATTCCGAGGATGCAAAAGAAGTTATTGCAATTATTGAAAAGTATCAGGATATTGCTATGGAAAAGCATGGTTATCATTTCGTACATGCAAGTGATGAGTGGTATATAAATGCAGGTTATGATATGCCGGATGAGGATAGTTATGATGGATATATACAGCTTGAGAACGGTGTGGGGATGACGAGGCTTTTGTTAAATGAACTAAGAGCTTCAGTTGATGAATTCATGGAAGAAAACAAAGGTCCGAGTGATAAGGAATTAACTGTATCAACCATATCAGGAGTGCTGGTTCATCAGACATTTATTAATGCAATGAATATTGTAAGTGAGGCATTTCCAAAGGTTAAGATTAACACATATAAGATAGTAAATAATTTCTTCGGAGAAAAGATTACCGTAACCGGTCTTTTGACAGGTGGAGATATAATCAGCCAGCTTAAAGATAAGGATTTAGGTGACGTTCTTTTCATACCGGAGAATACTCTTAAGGCGGATGAAGATATCTTCCTTGATGATGTAACCTTAGAGGAACTTCAAAAGGCTTTACAAGTTCCTGTGATTATTGTAAAATCAGATGGTGCGGATTTTTTAGAGAAAATATCAGAAACGGAGAAAAAAGATGAGTAGACCTGTAGTTGCCATTGTTGGCAGACCAAATGTCGGTAAGTCAACATTATTTAATGCATTGGCAGGCGATAAGATTTCAATAGTTCAGGATACACCCGGCGTAACAAGAGACAGAATATACGCTGATGTAACCTGGTTGAATTATAATTTCACGATAATTGATACAGGCGGAATCGAGCCTGAGAGTGATGATATAATACTAAAGAGTATGAGGGAGCAGGCGGAGATTGCTATTGATACGGCAGATGTCATAATCTTTCTTACGGATGTAAGACAGGGGTTGGTAGATGCTGACGGCAAGGTTGCAGATATGTTAAGACGTTCTCATAAGCCCGTGCTGCTGGTAGTAAATAAAGTGGACAGTTTTGAGAAGTTTATGCCTGATGTATATGAATTTTATAATCTTGGTATAGGTGACCCGATACCGATATCCTCAGCATCACAGCTTGGAATAGGAGATATGCTTGATGAGGTGGTAAAGCATTTTGATGAGTCGGCACTCAATGAAGAGGAAGATGAAAGACCACGTATAGCGATAATCGGTAAACCTAATGTCGGAAAGTCATCCATAATCAATAAACTTCTTAGTGAAGACAGAGTTATTGTGTCTGATATTGCAGGAACTACAAGAGATGCGATAGATACATCCATAACCAGAAATGACACGGAATATGTATTCATAGATACTGCCGGCTTAAGACGTAAGAATAAAATAAAAGAAGAAATTGAACGCTACAGTATAATAAGGACTGTATCGGCGGTTGAAAGATGTAATGTGGCTGTCCTTGTAATTGATGCGACTGAGGGTGTAACCGAGCAGGATGCAAAAATAGCCGGTATAGCTCATGAACGCGGCAAGGGTATGATTATTGCCGTAAATAAATGGGATGCTGTAGAAAAGGACGATAAGACCATATATAAATTCACTAATGAAGTAAGAGAGAAGCTGGCTTATATGCCTTATGCAGAGCTTATTTTTATTTCTGCTAAGTCAGGACAGAGGCTTCCGAAGCTTTTCGATGTAATAGATACTGTCATAGAGAATCATTCTCTTAGGATTGCAACAGGTGTTGTAAATGAGATATTATCAGAGGCAGTTGCACTTAATCCGCCTCCGACGGACAAGGGCAAGAGATTAAGGCTTTATTATATAACACAGGTTGCAGTTAAACCGCCTACCTTTGTAATATTCGTAAATGACAAGGAGCTTATGCATTTTTCATATACAAGATATATTGAAAATAAGATAAGAGAGGCTTTTGGATTTAGGGGAACGCCACTTAAATTTATCATTCGGGAGAGGAAAGAAAAATAATGAACGGTATATTGGCAAGGATTATCAGTATTGTAATAGGATATATATTTGGTATGATTCAGACCTCATATATATTGGGAAAGATTAAAGGTATAGACATAAGAGAGCACGGAAGCGGTAATGCCGGAACTACAAATGCTATGAGAATACTTGGTAAAAAGGCAGGAGTGATAACCTTCTTTGTGGATTTGGGCAAAGGAGCTGCGGCTACACTTTTGGTTAGAGCAATAATGATGAATTTTTATCCTGATGCGGTTAATCTATTTGTAGCTTATGCTATGCTTGGTGCGGCTTTGGGACATAATTTTCCGTTTTATCTTAAGTTTAAGGGCGGTAAAGGAATAGCAGTAACCGGAGGCTGTGTAATAGGATTTTTGAATCCTTGGTTTTTCGGTATAGGTTTACTGGTGTTCTTTGGGCTTGTATTACTTACCAAATATGTATCGCTTAGCTCGATATGTCTTATGTTGTATGTAATTGCTTATTATACAATATTTACATTAAAGGGAGATTTCGGATTTGCGCTTGATACCTCGCATAATATGATGATAGAAAGTATATGTGTTATAATATTTATATCGGCTATGGGAATTATTAGACACAGAGAGAATATCAAGAGGCTTATCAATCACGAGGAAAGAAAAATAGGTGCTAAGAAGGAGGCATAAATATATGAATGTATCTATATTGGGTGCAGGAAGCTGGGGAACTGCAATATCGGTATTACTGTCAGGCAACGGACATGATGTAATGATATGGTCTGTTGATAAGGATGAAATTAAGATGCTTGATGAGGAAAGGGAGCATAAGACTAAGCTTCCGGGAGTTAAAATATCAGAGGATATAAAGCTTACAAATGATGCGAAAGAGGCTGTGGATTTTGCTGAACTTATTGTTATGGTTGTACCGTCGCCGTTTGTAAGAAGTACGGCAAAGACTATCGCACCATATGTAAGAGAGGGACAGCTTATTGTAAATGCTTCAAAAGGTATAGAAGAAAGCACATTGATGGTGCTTACTGATGTAATACTTGACGAGATACCTAAGGCAAAGGTGGCTGTTATATCAGGCCCGAGTCACGCGGAAGAAGTGGGTAAAAAGATGCCGACAACCGTAGTTGCAGGTGCTGAGAATAAAGAAGACGCATTACTTATTCAGGATGTATTTATGTCAGATTATTTCAGGGTATATACAAGCCCTGATGTGCTTGGTATAGAACTTGGCGGATCATTAAAGAATGTCATAGCTTTAGCCGCAGGTATTGCAGACGGACTTGGCTATGGAGATAATGCTAAGGCAGCTATAATTACCAGAGGTATTGCCGAGATAAAAAAACTTGGTGTTGCTATGGGTGGTGAAGCGGAAACCTTTGGCGGATTATCGGGTATAGGTGATTTGATAGTTACTTGCTCATCTATCCACAGCAGAAACCGTATGGCAGGTTATTATATGGGACAGGGAATGTCTTATAAAGAAGCTATGGACAAGGTTAAGATGGTAGTTGAAGGTGTATATTCGGCTAAGGCGGCACTTGCGTTAAGTGAGAAATATAATATAGATATGCCGATAGTTAAGATGATTAATAATATGCTTTTCGGAGAGCTTAAGGCAGAGGATGCGGGAAAACTGCTGCTTACACGTAACAGAACGTCTGAGTATGTATTTCAGGATTGGGAATAAAATAATATTATAAAAAATGAATACCCTCAATTTCTAAAACATATATATTAAATAGTGGATTAGAATTGGGGGTA
The DNA here is from genome assembly GCA_017449765.1 of Lachnospiraceae bacterium. GTDB lineage: Bacteria > Bacillota > Clostridia > Lachnospirales > Lachnospiraceae > Coprococcus_C. Next base: position 9,536 of record JAFTFE010000050.1, read on the forward strand.
TTATTATGGATATCTATAAAGACATAGAACAAAGGACCAATAAAGAAATATACATAGGTGTTGTAGGTCCTGTCAGAACAGGTAAATCAACCTTTATTAAAAGATTTATGGAGATGCTTGTTATTCCTGCTATAGATGAGGAGAACAGCAGAATTAGAGCTAAGGATGAGCTTCCTCAATCTGCCGCAGGTAAGACTGTAATGACTACAGAGCCGAAATTCATTCCCAAAGAAGCTGTCGATATAACCGTCGGTGATGGAGTTAATCTTAAGGTAAGGATGATTGATTGCGTCGGATATATGGTTGATGGTGCGGAAGGGCACGAAGAGGACGGTAAGGAAAGACTTGTAACTACTCCTTGGTTTGATTATGACATACCTTTTACGGAAGCGGCATCAATCGGAACAAGAAAGGTTATTAAGGATCATTCGACAGTAGGTATGGTTATAACCAGTGACGGAAGTATAACCGATATAGACAGGACTTCGTACATAGAACCTGAACAAAAGACGATAGGTGAATTAAATGAATTAGGTAAACCGTTTGTTATTTTGCTTAATTCCAGACATCCAAATTCTGAGGAAACTGTAGAAATGGCAGGAGAGCTGTCAGAAAAATATAATAAGACAGTAATTCCTATAAATTGTGACAAATTAAATGAAGACGATATAAATATGATATTTGAGAGTCTTCTTATGGAATTTCCTGTAACCGCAGTTAATTTTAATATTCCTAAATGGGTTGAGGCACTTGATAATGATAATGAGATTAAGGAATATCTTATTGATTTGGCTAAGGATGCATTTTCGAATATCTACTTTATGAGGGATGTAAAGAATCTTAAGGTAAATTCTGATGATTATATAGAGAAGATTGATCTTAGCAATATGAATCTTGCGGACGGAAATGTTAATATAACCATCAAACTTTTTGATAAATACTACTATGATATGATTTCAAAGCTGCTTGGCAATGACATTAAGAATGAATATGAATTTATGAAGGAGATTAAGGAACTTGCCGAGACCAAAAATTCATGCAAGAAAGTGAGTGAGGCGTTGTCAAGGTCACTTGAGACGGGATATGGCTCAGTTTCTCCTGAGAAGGAAGACATAAAACTTGATACTCCTGAACTAATAAAATCAGGTAATAAATATGGTGTTAAGATAAAGGCTGAGGCACCGTCCATACATCTTATTAAGGCTAATATAACTACTGAGATTGCACCGATAGTCGGCTCAGAGGAGCAGGCAAAGGATCTTATAGATTATATCAATAGTGACGGCACGGAAAATAACGATATATGGAGTGTCAATATATTTGGAAAAACCATAAGACAGCTTGTTGAGGACGGCTTACAGTCCAAGATTGACAAGATAAATCAGGAGAGTCAGCTTAAACTTCAGGATACTATGGAGAAGATTGTAAATGATTCAAACGGCGGAATGGTCTGCATTATTATTTAGCTTGCCTGGCTAACTTAATTATGGTAAAATATCACGAGTGAGAATTAGTCCGAAGGGATAAAGATTCGTAATATATGAATAATTGATTGAAAAATTATGGGAAGATTATGATAGAGAAACCGGAATATAAAATCAATGAATTTGAAGGTCCTCTGGACCTTCTTCTTCATTTGATAGAGAAGAATAAATTTAATATCTTTGATATACCGATTGCGGATATTACAGAGCAGTATCTGGATTATGTAGCGAAGATGCAGGAGGAGAATCTGGACATAATGAGTGAATTTCTGGTTATGGCAGGGACACTTCTTAGCATAAAAGCCAAGATGCTCCTTCCGAAGCACGAAGAGGAGGAAGAAGAGGAAGATCCACGTTCTGAGCTTGTAAGAAGACTGTTGGAATACAAGATGTACAAGTATGCTGCATATGAACTAAAAGATATGGAGCTTGATGCCGTAAAGAATTATTATAAGGCTCCATCAATACCTGCAGAGGTTAAAAACTTTAAAGAAGAAATTGATCCTGCCGAGATAATCGGAGATGTTACCCTTCTTCAATTAAATGAAATATTTAATGAGGTTATGAAGCGTACTGTGGACAGGGTTGACCCGATAAGAAGTAAATTCGGTACTATAGAAAAAGAAGAGGTCAATATTGAGGACAAAATGCTTGAGATTAGAGAGTCTATAAGAGGACTTAAGGGGATTAATTTTAGGGCTTTACTTGAAGCAAGCCATTCAAAACAGAGTGTAATAGTAACTTTCCTGGCAATATTGGAACTTATGAAGGTTGGACATATAGTTATAAAACAGGATAAGCTCTTTGGTGATATCATAATTGATTCACTGGAGTTGGATTAACGGAGGAATTATGGAAGACAGCGTTATAAAGACGGAGGCAGCTATTGAAGCGATTCTTTTTTCAATGGGTGAAGCAGTATCGCTCAAGGAGTTGTCAAATACGTTAGAAATTGATGATAAAACACTTGAGAAGATTTTAAACGATATGATGGACAGATATGATTCAAACGACAGAGGAATAAAGCTTGTCAAGCTTGAAGATTCATATCAATTATGTACCAAGAATGAATATTATGATGTGCTTACAAAACTGGTAAATATTCCTAAGAAGCACATACTTACCGATACTCTTATGGAGACACTTTCAATAGTTGCCTACAAGCAGCCGATTACCAGACAGGAGATAGAAGCCATAAGAGGTGTATCCTGTGTCCATGCCATCAATAAGCTTGTGGAATATAACCTTATAGCAGAAGTCGGAAGACTTGATGCTGTAGGAAGACCGATACTTTTCGGAACGACAGAAGACTTCCTTAGAAGCTTCGGAGTACAGTCTATGGATGATTTGCCTGTTATATCGCAGGAGAAAATCGAAGACTTCAGACAGGAAGCTATGGAAGAGGTAAATATTAAAGTTGAAACGTAAAATAAAGGACTGCCGTTTTAATGCGGCAGTCCGTTTTTACAATATCTGTTCAATCTTTATATTTGAATTTTTGGATAAGTCTATGAAGCTGTTATTAGTCTTTATGAGCGGCTTGGACAGGCTTACCTTGTTAATGTATATTATATCGCCTTCTTCGCCGTTGCTTAATTTGACGTGGCAGTTTACATAGCTGTTTACGACGTGTTCAAGGAATGTTAGTATGTAATGTGGTTCGTATTTTTTGAGTCCGTCTTCCTCGAATATACTTATAACCGTAAATGGACTAAGTGGGCCTCTATAAACACGCTTTGCGGTCATTGCCTCGTATATATCGGCGATTGTAACAATCTTTGCACACCAGTCAATTTTATCACCTTTAAAACCGAGAGGATAGCCGGAACCGTCACATTTTTCGTGATGCATAAGTGCTGCCATCTGAATATGCGGGTCTACATTCTTACTCTTTAAAAGGTCATAACCTTTCTTTGGATGAGTCTTGATTATCTGAAATTCTTCATCAGTAAGCTTTCCGGGTTTTTGAATTATCTCCTGTGGTATCAATAATTTTCCTATATCGTGGAAAAGTCCGCAGGCAGTTACAAGCTCGGTTTGCTTTTCATCAAGTCCGAGCCAGCCGGCAAATATGTTACATATAAGTGATACATTTAATGAATGATGGAAGGTTGAATCATCATAATTCTTAAGTGTAGATATCATTGCAAGTATTCCGAGCGGAGAGTTAGTTGCCTTAACAATATCTAAGGTATTATCTATCATGGCATCTACATCAATAGGTGCGTTCTTATGTACTATATCATTTATTTTGTCGCTGAAATCCTCTACATTATTATCATAAGCTTTCTTGAATTCTTTGTATTCGACTGTATTAGTATCTACTGACTGTGTTGCAGAAAGTTCGGATAAGTCGAGCAGACCATCTTCTGATGCTGCACCTGATGTTATGTCTTCCTCCGAAATCGATACATTAAATACATTATTAGTAACTATCTTATTGATTATGGTCTTTGTTAATACTGTATTTGCAGGCACTATCATATAACCCTGATCGTTATATACTTCTGAGCCTGTTACCATTCCTTCTTTTAAATCTGATACAAAATAAGTCTTCATATGTGTGCACCTGCTATGTAAAATATGTTAGTGTATATCTTGTTATCTGTGATTATCTGCACAGCTTTATGTTATATGTATTATACTAAATCAACAAGATAAATTCAATTATTATGTCTAAAGTTTTTATATGAAAAATATATTAGTAATAGATAATTTATATGGAGTGGTATATGAAAAGGAGGATATTTGCGTTATTAATCAGCATAACGGTAATCTTAAATCTAAGTATAGGACATATTGATACAAAAGCTGAGAATTTGAAGCTTTATTCACTTTCAGCTGTATTAATTGACGGAGATACAGGCAGAGTGTTATATGGCAAAGATGAGAATACCGCACGTCCGATGGCAAGTACGACCAAAATTATGACACTAATACTGGCGCTTGAATATGGAGAAACTGAGGATGTAGTGACTGTATCAAGCTATGCATCCAAGATGCCTGATGTGCAGCTTGGTATAACCGAGGGAGAACAGTATAAATTAAAAGACCTGCTTTTTTCTATGATGCTTGAGAGCCATAATGATTCGGCTGTTGCTATTGCGGAGCATATTGGAGGAAGTGTGGAGAAATTCTCGGATATGATGAATAAGAAAGCTATGGAATTAGGATTATCAGATACATATTTTATAACACCCAATGGTCTTGATGCGACAGATGAGAATGGAAATCATCATACTACGGCAAAGGACCTTGCACTTATTATGAAATACTGCATTATGGATTCTCCACAGAGAGAGGCTTTTATAGATATTTGTCAGACCAGAAGCTATACATTCTCAGATTATGAGGGCAAACGAAGCTTTACGGTTAATAATAAAAATGCTTTTCTTGATATGTTTGATGGTGTAATTGCAGGAAAAACCGGATTTACGGGGGATGCAGGATATTGCTACGTAGGAGCAGTAAGGCGAAATGATAAAACATATATTATAGCTTTACTCGGATGCGGCTGGCCGAATAATAAATCTTATAAGTGGTCTGACTCGAGGACATTATTTTCATATGGTATAGAGAATTTTATCAGTAAAACAGTATTAGACAGGAATTATCAATTAAAAGATATCAGCGTAAATAATGGCATAGAGGCTGATAAAGTAAGAGTATATGTGGATGATGAGTTAAGCCTTATTATGGCTGATTGGGAGACTGTAAGGTATGAAGCAGACATGCCTGATGAGCTTGAAGCACCTGTATATTTGAATGATATGGTTGGATGTTTGAATGTATATATAAATGACGAATTATATAATGTATATAATATCTATTCGGCTGATGAAGTTAATCGTGTAAATTATAAATATTATTTTCAAACTGTAATATACAAATTTCTTATGTGACAAATGTAATAAAAAGGCAGGCTTTATCGTATTTTGTGCCTGCATGGACTCATTTTATTGTGGAATAACAATTTATCTTTAATTGAATATAATAGAGTATCGTAGGGAGGTATATGATTTGAATATCAGTAATATATGTGTCATAGGTGAAGACGACAGAATGGACTATGTTGCTTTGAAGTTATATACACTGGGATTTGATGTATATCGTGAAGAAAGATATATCAATAACAAGTCGATGATAGTTCTGTCGCCGCCGGCGAATGAAGCTATGACCAGAAGAATTATCCCATATCTGGAATACGGTCAGATACTTTATTCGGGAGCTATGTCTAACAGACTCAAGCATCAATGTGAACTAATGAAGATAGAGTATGTGGACTATCTTATGATTGATGAACTTACAACGATTAATGCAAAACTTACTGCAAAGGGTATTATTAAAAATGCAATAAAAAATAATGCTGTACTTGAAAAAAGTAATTGTCTTGTAACAGGGTTTGGTTTTTGTGGCAAGGCAATCGCAGAATTACTTACAAATGACAAGATAGATGCTAACGTGGATGTTATGGTAAGACGAAGAGAATTAAAACCTGTGATTGAAAACGCAGGTTTTGGATTTGTGGATATGAATGATACGTCAGTTAATTTTGAAAAATACAGCTATGTTTTTAATACGGTTCCGGCACTTATTATAAATGATACCATGATTGATAAGCTGTCAAAAAATGTAATGATATTTGATATTGCATCAGGAGAGGGCGGAGTGGATTTTAAATATTGCGAAGAAAAGGACATATTTGCCATACAGTGCCTTGGTATTCCGGGGAAGGAATATCCACAGGAGGCAGGAAATGCAATAGCTGATACAATAATTAATGATATCAATCTCAAATAAAACCTCCTACACATAAAATTAGAGAGGTCATTAAAATGAAATTATCAGAGTGCAATATTGGATTTGCAATAACCGGATCATTTTGTACTTTTGATAAAATTAAATCACAAATAAAAGTTCTAAAGGATGAAGGTGCTGACATAACACCTATTTTTTCATTTAACACATATAACATGGATACAAGATTTACAAAAGCTAAAGATTTTATTGATGAAATCAAACAAATAACAGGTAAAGAAGGTATGTCAACCATACAACAGGCAGAAGCGGTAGGACCGAATAAGCTTTTTGATGTGCTTGTAATAGCTCCATGTACGGGAAATACAGCAGCAAAGCTTGCAAACGGCATAACAGATACACCTGTACTTATGGCAGCAAAAGCACATTTAAGAAATAACCTTCCGCTTATAATTTCAATATCAACAAATGATGCACTTGGAATCAATTTACAGAACATTGGTAAGCTTATGGTTATGAAAAATATATTCTTCGTACCATTCGGACAGGATGATTATATAAAGAAGCCTAATTCAATGATTGCTGATGTAAGTAAGATAGGAGATACCATTGAGGCTGCTATGAATAACAGACAGATTCAACCGGTAATTACAAATTAAAGATAATGCCCCAAGGGAAATGCCCCTGGGGCATGATTTACTTATTGTTTGTTTTATCCGGTATATATTCCATTACATCAGATACATTGCAATCAAGTAGTCGGCACAGCATATCTATGGTTGTACTGTTTATAGGATTCCCTTTTTTTATTGAATAGTAGTTAGTCCTGGAAAATCCCATTTTTTCTAATCTGTATGAAGTTATTCCTTTTTCGTTTAGTGTTTTAAATAGTGGCGCATAGCTTATCATATTTATCATCCCCACTCCCTTTTTTTTTATTTTAAAATTATGTACGTATTATGGGAATGTAAGAGATAACGTATGTACGAGAATACTTGCATATTTTTGTGATTAATGATAAGATAAATTGATTTGACTTTATATGTATAGTCAAAAAGTATAGTTGTAATTTTATAAAAAAATTGAATTTTTTAACCTGATAGTATAAAATTTATATTATGCTTTATATTACAATATGAGGATAAAGGTATGAGACTTATTATTTGTGACAATATACGTGAAGATGCATTATTTACAAAAAAACTTATTGAAGAATATCTTACGGAAGATAAAAATAATATTAGTATAATTTCTCCTGATGAATTGCTTGGAAAAATTGACGATAATGAATTTGACTATGATATAGCTGTAATTGAAATTGAATACCATAGAAATGATTTAAATGGTATAGAGCTTGGAAAAAGAATAAATGATAATGCTCCATTGTGTAATATTATATATCTTACAGACTTATCTGATTTTGTTTCGGATGTGTATGAGACCAGGCATTGTTATTTTGTGATGAAGAAAAATCAACAAAAAACACTTAATCGTGCATTGGATAAGGCTTTAGAATTATATTATGAAAATAGTAATAAGAATACACTTCATATAAAATGTAATTATAACGATGTATATATATCTTCACAGAATATACAGTATATAACACGTGAAAATAGAAGACTTAAAATCGTAGCGGATAAAACATATGAGTGTTATATGGGACTTAATGACTGTAAGAAGGCTTTGCCTGAAAAATTCCTGCGTTGTCATACAGGTTATATAATTAATCCTGATTATATAAAATCCATAGAAGGCAATAAAATATGTATGATGGACAACAAAGAAATCCCTGTCGGAAGAGTTTATAAAGATAATTTTATGTTGCTCTATAAGAAATATCTTGAAAAAAAGATATAGCGTCTGTACTTAAATTAAATCAAAAAAGAAATGGAGGAATATATCTATGAAATTAAAGAAATTATTAGCAGCAGCCGTATGTGGTGTAATGCTTGTATCAGGTAGTGGACTATCGGATATAAGTGTAAAAGCAGAGGAATCTGAAGTAAAGGATGATGTAACGTCAACACCAACATTTGAAGATTATGAAGAGATTGAATTAGTCCTTGCGGAGTCGAAGAAGTTATTAAAAAGGCAAAATTCACATTATGGAGAGTCTTATTTTTATAAAGACTTTAAATATGATTCCGATGGCAATGTTACAAAGACCTCAGAATACTATGCTGATGGCTCAGTTAGAGATGAATTTTTTAAATATGATAGTAATGGCAATTTAAAAGAATGGTCTGAATATAATAATGGCTTATATTATTTTTATAATGTCTATGAATATGATAACAATGGTAATATGACTAAAATGTCAGTTTATAATCCATTAGAAATAGCTTATTATACTACTTATGAATATGATGGAAAAGGAAATTTGACTAAAGAAACAGAAACAAAATTTGATTTTGAAAATCCGGATGGAACTATAGCTTATTATAAAACATATGAATATGATAATAATGGTAATAGAACAAAATATGAATGGCATGAAAAGGATGGTACGGTAAGTAATTATGAATCTTATGAATATGATGATAATAATGATATGATTAAAAAGATATCTGGGGATACTACAGGCGAAGGTTATTATACTTATTCTTATGAATATGATGAGAATGGTAATTTGACTAAAAAGACAGAAGAATATGGTGATTATGGATTTGTTGACTATTGGACTTATGAATATGATTCTGATGGTGATATTATTAAAGAAACAAAATATGAATTGTATGGTGATTATAAAATAACTGAATATTTTACATATGAATACTATACTCCGGGAGAAGAAAATTTAGTTCCAATGCATCGCTTATATAATTCAAATAGTGGTGAACATTTCTATACTGCAGATGAAACAGAATGTGACAACCTTATTGGTTTTGGCTGGAGATATGAGGGTATAGCATGGAATGCACCTGAGACTTCTGATACACCTGTATACCGTCTCTATAACCCGAATGCAGGAGATCATCACTATACGACAAGCTTATCTGAGAGGGATAACCTCGTAAACTTAGGTTGGAAGTATGAAGGCATCGGCTGGTATTCTACAGGAAGTGATGGACAGGCACTTTACAGACTATATAATCCAAATGCAACAGGTGCAGGTTCACATCATTATACAACCAGTGCCGATGAGCGAGACAACCTCGTAGGATTAGGTTGGAGAGATGAAGGAATCGCCTGGTATGGTGGGAAGTAAACTTTATACTACATTTTAATTAGGAGCATACGAGTAATGTATTGATTAAAGTATGATTTTTATTAGAAGGGGGAGATAAGCGATTATGAGAAAAATATTAAAATTTACTTTGAAGAAAACCTTGTCTGTAGGTATTATATCATTTATGACGATTGGAATTGTAACGACGATTAATTCACCGGTTATAGCAAAAGCAGAAATTGATACAGATGTTTATGAAGTCGAAGAATACGATGAAAGTCAAGACACGGATTATTATACAATTGATGTAGAGAAAAAAGGGGATATTATATCGCTTAATGGACAACCGGAGGATACTACAGTAAAGACGTTGAAGAAGGAGACAGTATATCATTCAGATGGTTCATTACAAGAAATAACTGAATATGATAAAAATGGAAATGAAATAAAAAACAGTTACTATAATGATTCAGTATGGTTTGAATATAATCATATATATGAATTTGACCAAAATGGTAATAAAATTAAAGAAATAAAGTATAATCCGGATGGTTCAATTCAAGAAATAACAGAATATGATTTTAATGGAAATAAGACCAAATATATACCTTATAATGATGGAAGCATTTCATATTCGGAAGAATATGAATATGATCCTCACGGAAATCTTACAAAATCAGTAACTTATAATTCAGATGGTTCATTATCTTATTACTATACATATGAATATGATAACGAGAAAATGGTTAAGTCGACACAACATAATACAGATGGTTCAATATTGTATTATTATACATATGAATATGACGAAAATGATAATGAGATAAAAAATACATGTTTTAAAGCTGATAATTCAACATCATATATGTATACATATACATATGAATATGATAAAAATGGAAATATCATTAAAAAAATCACTTCTGGTCCCAATGGAACAATAGAAGAAATAATGGAATATGATGCAGATGGTAATATAACTTATCATAAAATTGATATTAGCAATCATTATATTAAATATAAATATGATGATGATGGAGACATTATAGAATATACAATTTATAATATCGAAGATGACTTAATACTTTCTTATACAAAATATGAATACTATGACCCGATAACTTATACACCTATGTACCGTCTCTACAACCCTAACTCAGGTGAGCATTTCTACACTGCAAATGAAACAGAGAAGGACAACCTTAGTAATTTTGGTTGGATATATGAAGGTATAGCATGGAATGCACCTGAGACTTCCGACACACCTGTATACCGTCTCTATAACCCGAATGCAGGCGACCATCACTATACTACAAGTAAGACAGAAAAGGACAACCTCGTAAGCGTAGGCTGGAAGTTTGAAGGTATCGGTTGGTATTCTGCAGAAAGCGATGGACAGGCACTTTATAGACTTTATAATCCGAATGCAACCGGTGCAGGTTCACATCATTATACAACCAATGCTGATGAGCGCGATAACCTTATAAGCTTAGGTTGGAGGAATGAAGGCATCGCCTGGTATGGTGGAAAGTAAGAAGTTTATTAAAGGTTTAATGATTGAGATCTTAGAAAGTGATAATGTCCCAGGGGACGGGGGAAGGGGGCGAAAGTGCTATGAGCAATATCGCCCCTTTCCCCGTCCCCTGGGACATTTGACATTAATTTATGGATAATAAATGTCTTAAAGTTGATTAAAATAATGCTGTATGTTAAAATTTATGTAATATGGGGTTAATATTTAAAAATATAATAAAAAAATCAGGAGGAAAAAAATAAATGAAAGATTGTATGAAAATTAAAAAAATTATATTATTAACAATATTCTGTATCTTAATTGTTAATTGTGGGGTTTCATTTGTTGTAAAAGCTGAAAACAAAAACAGTCAATTGAAATTTGTTTATAATTATATAGGTTCAGCAATTGAATTACATGAAGGAAATAATAAAGTTGATAATTCTAAAGCTTTTACTGCTATTAGAACTGATTATATTTATGGTTTAAATGAAAATTATTGGACATATAATGAAACTATTGAGACAGGAACTTTATATAAAGTATTAATACCGGATCACAAAGTTGTAAATATAATATTTGATTCGCCGGTTAGTGGTGCTTCATATTATGATTTAACTAAAGATAGTTTTTATTACTATGATGAAAATGATTTGCATCAAGATTGGTGGTTTGTTAATTTTGATGGTAAAGAAAAAGTAGGATATTTATGGATTTGTAATAATGAAAATTACAGTAATATATCAATTGAAATTTCGGATGCAATTACTGATAAAGAATATAGAAACTTAGGTGAAACGTTAAATTTAGGAATTACAGATATTGAAAAAACTGATGGTTATACTTATTATTATGAATACAATTATACTATTGAAACTAAGGAAAGAGTTATAGGAAAAAATACCAAATATTTTATGTATTTTAATGATTATATTAAACCATATAAAATTAAAATTCCTGCAGGTAAAAAATATGAAATTTTACCATATAAATATGAATTTTCTGATGAATATTTATTAGATGATGGCAAAAGTCAATGCTTTGGATATGTAATAGATGATTCAAGTTTTTCTGTTGGGGAATTAATTGCCAGTAAAGATGATAAAAATATATATTTTGGATATGACGGAAGATTTTGCTTAGATAATACAAATAATAAAGATGATATAACATACTATTTTGATGCAGATATGAATTTAAAAAGTATAATTCTTGTTGATGTTACAGATGGAATAAATAAGGTTTTGGAAAACACGACAGATAATACAGAGAATTTTGCTTTTGCTGATATAGTTAATTCCTCTGATGAATTGAAGAAAAATATATTAACAGATGAAGAACAGGCTCTACTTAGTGTTGGTGTTGATATACAAATCAGACTTGATGTTGAAGATAAAAAAGATAAAATAAGTAGCAAAGAAGAATCTGCTATAAATAAAGCTATTACCGGAAAATACCAGGTTGGAACAATTCTTGATATTAATCTAATAAAAAAAATCGGAGAAAATAATGTATCTAAGGTTACGGATGTTCCAAATGGTAATATTGAAATACAGTTGACAGTGCCTGATAATATTCAAAAAAAAGATAGAAAATATAAAGTTATCAGATTACATAATGGTGTTGTGTCTGAGCTTGATGTAAATCAGAATAAAAATATATTATCATTTGAAACAAATCAATTTTCTACATATGCCATATTATTTGAGGAATCTATTACTGATTCAACATCAAATAATAGTAAAAATAATTCAACAAAATATGTTTCTATGTACCGCCTCTACAATCCTAACTCAGGTGAGCACTTCTACACTGCAAATGCTACTGAGAGAGATAACCTCAGTAACTTAGGTTGGAGATATGAAGGAGTAGCATGGAATGCACCTGAGATTTCCGACACACCTGTATACCGTCTCTATAACCCGAATGCAGGCGACCATCACTATACGACGAGCTCATCTGAGAGGGATAACCTCGTAAACTTAGGTTGGAAATATGAAGGCATCGGCTGGTATTCGACCGGAAGTGATGGACAGGCACTTTACAGATTATATAATCCGAATGCGAAAGCAGCGGGAGCACACCATTACACGACCAGTGCAGATGAGCGTGACAACCTCATAAGCTTAGGCTGGAGAAATGAAGGAATCGCCTGGTATGGTGGGAAATAAGAGGTGAATAAGAGGTGAATAAAATGAAACAAAGAACAAGAAATTTACTATTAGGACTTATTCTGTCTGTAGTATTAATTTTTACACTTATTAATCCAAATAATATTAATCAAAGCAGTGCTGCAAGTGTGCCTTATGTTACTTACACAGGAGATAATATAGAAGATCAGGATTATAGAACATGGTCAAAACCGATATATTCTTATATATCGAAATATTCTGATAATCAGATTATGACCGTGCAGTATATTAGCGGTGATAAATTCGTTGTTGAGTATTTTGACAGCGATTATAAATTCCTGAGTTATAAAGAGATTACACTTGAGCTTCCAAAGTTTGGAGGGTTTTACGAGACTGACAGTAATTATTACATACTCACGGGACAGAATAATCCTAACGAGGATGATAATGTAGAAGTATATAGAATAACAAAATATGATAAGAATTGGAACAGAATTGCAAGCTGTGGTTTATATGGTGCTAATACATATGCACCTTTTGAGGCAGGTTCTGCACACATGACATCAAGTGGAAAATATCTTTTTATAAGGACATGTCATAAAATGTATGTATCTTCTGATGGATTAAATCATCAGGCAAATGTTACTATACAGATCGATATGGATACAATGACAGTTACAGATTCATATACAGGTGTGATGAATGTTTCTTGGGGTTATGTGAGCCATTCCTTTAATGAGTTCATACAGATTGAGAATAATAAAGTTGTAGCAGTAGACCACGGAGATGCGTTTCCAAGGTCGATAGTTCTTATTAATTATTCAGAAGATGTTACGACGGGACAGTTCCTTGGATCAAATTTTGCTCCGTGTACATCAACTAACATGGTAAGTTTTTCCGGTGAAGCAGGTGCAAATTATACCGGTGCATCTTTAGGTGGATTCGAGATATCAAGTTCAGCATATCTGGTTGCAGGCAATCAGGATATCGGAACATCTAAATACGATACAAGAAATATATTTGTAGCAGCTAAGAATAAATCTTCAGGTGCTGTAACTGTAAATAAGATAACTGATTATGCTGCCGGTTCAGGAGAGACCACAACTCCTCATTTTGTAAAGATAGCTGAAGATAGCTTTATGCTTCTATGGAATTATAATGGAAAGGTTTATTACACCCGAATAGATGCAGAAGGAAGACAGGTTGGCAATATATATAATGTGGATGGCGATTTGTCGGATTGTGTACCGACTATGATTGGAAATAATCTTGTGTGGTATGTATGGGAAAATGAATATATGTACTTCTATAACATAAATATTTCTTCATTAGACAATCCGTCAGTAAAAAAGGTAAAAATAGGATATACAAAGATGCATCGCCTTTATAATCCAAATAGTGGTGAACATTTCTATACCGCAGATGAAACAGAATGTGATAACCTTATTGGTTTTGGTTGGAGATATGAGGGTATAGCATGGAATGCACCTGAGACTTCAGACACACCTGTATACCGTCTCTATAATCCGAATGCAGGAGACCATCACTATACGACAAGCTTAGCTGAAAAGGATAACCTCGTAAGCGTAGGCTGGAAGTATGAAGGTATAGGTTGGTATTCTGCAGAAAGCGATGGACAGGCACTTTACAGACTTTATAATCCAAATGCAACAGGTGCAGGTTCACATCATTATACAACCAGTGCCGATGAGCGTGATAACCTCATAAGCTTAGGCTGGAGGGATGAAGGAATCGCCTGGTATGGTGGTAAATAATTTGCTCCGGGAGATGGGGTTGGTGGCCCAAAGGCAACCAACCCCCGTCCCCCAAAGGGCAATTAGTTACAGTGATAAACTGTATTTTCGCATCCAATAGTCTATCTGTAAAAGATATGCAACCATCTGTGGTCCGGCCATAAGCTGACCATACCAAGGTTTGCCGTATTCCTTTGGCGAGTCAAGAAACTTATTTACAGCCGGAATATTAAGATATGAGCGAAGTGGTGAGGCTGAGTCATTTATGACTTCTTTAAGACGATTAACCAGTATCTCTTCATATTTCGGATGATATGTCTTTGGATAAGGATTCTTAGGACGATTAAGCACCTCATCAGGCAAAAAATATTTAGAGGCCTGACGTAAAAGATTTTTAGGTATGCCATCCTTAGCCTTCATCTCCCAAGGAATATTAAATACATAGTCAACTATACGATGGTCAGCAAACGGAACTCTGGCTTCAAGTCCACTGTGCATCGAAGTTCTGTCCATACGATCAAGCAGTGTCTGCATAAACCATCTGATATTAAGATAAGATATACGACGTCTGCTTGTTTCAATATCATTTTCTGATGGTATAATATCTATCTCGGATATTGTTTTCTCATATGCATTGGCTATATATTGTTCCATATGAAGTACCGCGGCGAATTCAGGATTAAGAAGAGACTTTCTAAATGATATATCTCTCATCCAGGGAAAAGTATTTGCCTTAATCATTTCTTCTTTATGGAACCATGGATATCCCCCGAATATTTCGTCCGCACATTCGCCGGTTAAGGTAACCTTGTGATTTTTAGCAACTTCGCTACAGAAATATAATAATGAAGAGTCTACATCAGCCATAGTAGGCAGACATCTTGAATCTACGGAAGGTTCTAATAAATCAGCTAATGTCTCATATTTACATGACAGATAAATATGATTTGTGTGAAGATAGTCCTTCATAATATCAACATAAGGTCTGTCCTGAGTAGGTTGGAAGCTGTTTGATTGAAAATGTATATCATTATCTTCAAAGTCAAAGGAATATGTTGTCAATATTTCGTCTTTATCCAGATATTTCGCACAAACAGATGTAACTAAGGATGAGTCTATACCACCTGATAAAAATGTACATATCGGTACATCTGATATCATCTGCCGTCTTATACTGTCTTCTACAAGATATGAGGTCTTCTCTATGGTTTCCTCATAGCTGTCAGTATGAGGTCTGCTCTCAATTTTATAATACATATTACGGCTGAATGTTTCGGGAGTTATAACGATATACTCGCCCGGAAGAACTTCTTTAATATTGGTAAATACACCATTACCATAAGTTTTTGCGGGTCCAATGGTAAATATCTCGTTAAATCCGTTTATATCAAGAGCCGGTCTTATTCGTGGATATTCGAATAATGAATCAATTCGGGACGAAAAAACGGTAGTGTCACCAAGCCTTGTATAATAAAGCGGTTTTATACCGAAGTGATCTCTGAATAGATACAAGGTATTTCTTTGTTCATCATAGATTGCTATGGCAAATATACCATTTAATTTTTTGGCAAATCCTGCACCCCAGTGTATAAATGCATTAGCGATTATCTCAGTATCTGATTTGGTATTAAACACATAACCAAGACTTAACAGCTCATCCTTAATCTCAGGATGGTTATATATCTCTCCATTGAAAACTATATGATAATTAAGTCCGTGATTTACGACTTTCATAGGTTGTTTACCATCTGCGAGATCTATAATCGATAATCTTGTATGAGCGAAGCAACAGTGATTTATAATGGAATATCCGTCATCATCAGGTCCACGCATTTTCATGGATTTTATCATATTGTTAAGTATATTAATATTACTCTTAAGATTGTCTGAAAAATCTATCTTAGGGTTAAAAAAACCGGCAATTCCACACATATATATACCTGCAATAATACATATATTTTTCTTATTATATTCATAAATGGGGTATCGTGTGAGAATAAACCAAAAATTACAGGAGTTCAGCAACCTCTAATAATAGTTTTTTGGTTTTATCCCAGCCAAGACAAGGATCTGTTATTGATTTACCATAGCATCCTTCACCTATAGCCTGATTGCCGTCTTCAATATAGCTTTCAACCATAACTCCTTTAACAATCTTCTTTATATCGTCATTGTGTCGGCAGGAGTGAAGTACCTCTTTAACTATACGTGGCTGTTCATACCATTTTTTACCTGAATTATTGTGGTTGGCATCCACTATAACAGCAGGATTCTTCAAGTCAAATTTGCTGTATGCCTCAACAAGTCTCTCCAAATCATCATAGCTGTAGTTTGGTATGGATTTGCCGTACTTATCAAGACCACCACGTAATATACAGTGAGTATACGGATTTCCTGAAGTTTCAGCCTGATAGCCCTTGTACATATATATGTGACTTGTCTGACCGGCGAGACAGGAGTTCATCATTACCGTGAAATCTCCGCTGGTTGGATTCTTCATTCCGACAGGAACATCAATTCCGCTTGCCGTAAGTCGGTGTATCTGGTCTTCAACACTTCTTGCTCCGATAGCATGGTAAGCAATTAGGTCATCTACATAATGTGTATTCTCGGCATATAGCATTTCGTCGGCACCGGCCATACCTGTCTCCTTGATACAGCGCAGATGAAGCTTTCTAATAGCTATAAGTCCTTCTGACATATCTGTTTCTTTCTCAGGATTAGGTTGGTGAACCATACCTTTATATCCTGCACCTGTTGTACGGGGCTTACCGGTGTAAATACGTGGAATAACGAGAATCTTATCGGCTACTTCTTTTTGCAGGTCAGCCAATCTGTTAAGGTAGTCCATAACAGGCTCTTCACTGTCGGCAGAGCATGGTCCTATAACAAATATAAATTTGTCTGAACGTCCGTCAAAGACCTTCTTTATTTCTTCGTCACGATCCTTCTTTATCTTTGCCAATTCCTCACTGAGGGGTAAAATTGATTTTAATTCCTCCTCAGTTGGAAGTTTTTTAACTAATTTGATACTCATAATAATGTCTCCTTTATCTTATCTTCGTTACTTAAGTCACTTTGACAGTTTAACGGATTAAAGTGAAAAAGTCAATAGTTTTATTCATATATTATATTTCTTATAAATATAATGTAATAATATATTAATTATTTACAGGATACAAGCATGAAAATATTATTAAAAGCAGTAAAACATTTATTGATCGGATTATTAACTGTCAGTTTGATAGCAGGAATAATATCTAATCCTATTATTACATATTCAGCTGAAGGTGATCCGCTTGACCTTAAGTCACGGTCTGCAATTCTTATGGAGGCAAGTACAGGCAGAATAATATATGAAAAGAATGCCGATGAAATGCTTCGACCGGCATCGGTTACGAAGATTATGACTTTGCTGCTTACTTTTGAAGAGTTAGATAACAATAATATGACATATGATGATATAGTTACGGTATCAGAGCATGCGGCATCTATGGGAGGTTCACAGTGCTTTTTTGAAGCCGGAGAAGAACAAACAGTAAGAGATATGATAAAATGTATAGAGGTTGCTTCGGGAAATGATGCAGCTGTTGCTATGGCGGAGCATATTGCGGGAAGTGAAACAGAATTTGTTAATATGATGAATACAAGAGCCAAGGAACTTGGCATGAATAATACGAATTTTGTAAATGCCTGTGGACTTGAGGCTGAGAATCATCTTACTACAGCAAGAGACATAGCTATAATGTCAAGAGAACTTATAACTAAACATCCGGAAATAAAAGATTTTTCGACTATATGGATGGATTCGATAATTCACAAGACAAAGAGAGGCGAAAGTCAGTTTGACCTTGCAAATACTAACAAATTTCTTAATCAGTATACAGGAGCTACAGGTCTTAAGACGGGATTTACTTCACAGGCAAAGTATTGTATGTCCGCTACCGCAAGTCGAAACGGTATAGAACTTATAGCTGTAATTATGGGGGCTGATACAAAGGAAATCAGAAATAGTGAGGCGTGTAAACTGCTTGATTACGGTTTTTCAAAGTGTAATATTTATAATGACACAGAAACGCTTCCTATAGACTTAAAGATTCCTGTAAAGAATGGTACGTCTAAATATGTGGATTATAATAATATAATAAATAATCAATTTGTGCTGGTAAACGAAAGTCCGGATATGGTTATAAAAGAGATTACTTTATATAATAATTTAGAGGCTCCTATATATGAGGGGGATACATTGGGAGTTGTACAATATTCGGTCAATGGTAATCTTGTACATGAGGAATATATATATGCCGCAGAGAATGTAGAAAAATTATCATATATCCAAAGTTTAAAAGGCTTGCTTTCTAAAATATTTATGATAAAATGAGCGATAAGTGACGAGACATAAAAGATTTCGAGGTGTTTTGGCCGCTTGTTAAAAAAGTGCTGGTTGATACGGAGAAAGCCATGTTAAAGACGATACTTATTCTGTTGATTATTTTTATATGTGTGGTAATCCTTACTGTGCTTGAAAGCATAAGGGAAAATAATAAATTTAATATTACGGAATATAAGATAACAGATAATAAACTACCGAGAGAATTTGACGGCTATAAGATAGTTATGATGTCAGATTTACATTGTGCAAGTTATGGTACGGATAATGAATTGTTGATTAGGGCGGTTAAAGATATTTCACCTGACATTATTATTTTAGCAGGAGATATGATTATCGGCTCAACAAAACGCACGGAGGAAAATCTTAAATCTGCGGAGTTTATTAAGAAAATATCGAAATCAGCAGATTGTTATTACGGTATAGGTAATCATGAGAAGAGGCTGAATGCTGATGACGAGATGCATAAAGAGGCATGGTCTGCTTATATGAATGCAATAAAGTCTGATAATGACCGGGGAAATATATTTATATTAGATAATAAAAAGAAAGAAATTATAAAAGATGGTGCGCATATTAATATATATGGTCTTGACTTGGATGAAAACTATTATGACAGGTTTTCAGGGGAAAAACCTTCTGTTGCCGAACTTACACAGATTTTAGGAAAAAATGATAAAAGTGAATATAATATTCTTATAGCCCATAATCCTGATTTTTTTGACAGCTATGCGGATTGGGGTTTTAATCTTACATTTTCGGGACACGTCCATGGAGGCTTGGTAAGACTTCCTTTTCTTGGTGGAGTAATATCACCGAAACTAAGACTTTTTCCAAAATATGATTACGGTCTTTTCAAAAAAAATAATGCAATTATGATATTATCAAACGGATTAGGATCACATTCAATTAAGCTGAGAATTAATAATATCCCTGAACTTGTGGTTGTAAAGCTTGAGAGTGGTGATGGCATTTAAACGTCGAATTATGTAAAAACTAATTGAAATATGGATTGATTTCATATATTATATCTAATGATATATAACGAACATCAAATAATAAGTTACAAATGAGAGGTTATCATGGATAAGCTTCAAGAAGATATAGATATGATTCCCTTTGTGGATCCGCTTGTTAAAGAATATAAGGAAAAGAAAAAGAAAAGGAAGAAAGTATTATATGGTATTCTCGGTGGAGTGCTTGGCATATATCTGGCGGGAGTATTATATAGTTCTTTTTTCTTTTTAAATAATACTAAGATAAATGGAAAGGACGTATCTTTCAGAAGTATTAGCAATGCAGAGAAGATAATTCAGGCTGATGCGGATTCCTATACACTTGATATAGTATTCAGAAACGGAATGGAAACCCTTACTCCTAAAGATATTAATGCAAGTGTTATGCTAAAAGAAGATATAAAGAGCATAAACAGAAAGCAGAATGCGTTTATTTGGCCTTTGTATTTTTTTAATGATAGTGAGTATACTGTTGATTATCAGATAAAGTATGATGAAGAGGGTATTTTGTCATATATTAATACGTTGTCCTATATGTCAGCGGAAAATATGGAGAAACCTGAAAACGCTTATGTTGAATTTGCTGATGGTGAGACTAAGATTATACCTGAAACAGACGGAACTGTTCTTCAAAGTAAAAGTGTAGTGTCTGCCATAGAGAAAGCTCTTGATAATTATGATAATGAGATTGATTTGGATGCAAAGGAATGCTATGAAAAGGCCAAGATAAATTCAGAGGATGAAAAGCTCGCAGCAACATTATCAAACGCAGAAACATTTCTTGAAAGAAAGGCTCAGTATAATTTTGGCGGTTACATATATGACATACCAAAAGAAGAATTAACTAAGATGGCTTATATTAACAAGTTTGGCAGAATCAGCATAGATAAAGATGAAGTCATGGCATATGCGCAAAGGTTTGCGGATGAGTTTACGACATATCATAAGGACAGGGAATTCATAACTCATGATGGTCATAAGATACTTATAAGTGGGGGATATTATGGCTGGGAGATAGATGCAGAGGCAGAAGGTGAGGAATTATATGAGGCGCTTTCTTCTATGGAAGACTTCACCAAAGAGCCTGTCTGCACAATTACGGGATATACTTTTTGCGATATGAACGATATAGGAAGTAATTATGTGGAGATTGATTTGACCGATCAGCATGTATATGTGTTTAAAGATGGAAAAAATGTATATGACTCTCCTTGCGTATCCGGAAACTTAAGCTGGGGTATGAGCACTCCGGGAGGTGTATATCCTATTACGTACACACAGAGAAACGCAACTTTAAGGGGTCCGAATTATGAGACAAAGGTTGCTTACTGGATGCCTTTTAATTTTGATATAGGTATGCATGATGCGACATGGAAGACTAAGTTTGGTGAAGATTACTACAAATACGATGGATCACATGGTTGTATAAATCTTCCTCTTGATGCAGCTGCAGAGATATTTGAACTTGTAGAAAAGGGTATGCCGGTTGTCTGCTATTGGGAGGACGAGGTAACATTTTTAAGATAATATACAGTAAATAAAATATGAATAATAATTTATGATGGAGTGGTAATCATGTCAGATGTTGATCTTAACTTAAGTAAAGCTTATGAAAGTGTTATAGATAAAATTAATAATAAGCCTGAAATTGCGATTATACTTGGCTCGGGACTTGGTGAGTTCGGTGAGACCATTGACAATAAAACTTATATCAATTATAACGATATAGATAATTTTCCGGTTTCTACAGTAAGCGGACATGCCGGAAGATTTATCTTGGGCAAAATAGGGGATAAAAATGTAATATGTATGCAGGGCAGAGTTCATTATTATGAAGGCTATACTATGGACAAGGTAGTTCTTCCGGTCAGACTCATGAAGCTTCTTGGCGCAGATACTCTTATACTTACGAATGCCGCCGGTGGAATAAATAAGGAATTTAATCCGGGAGATTTGATGGCGATAACTGATCATATTACATCATTTGTTCCATCGCCACTAATCGGAAAGAATATAGACAGTCTCGGAACAAGATTTCCTGATATGTCTGAGGTGTATAGTAATAATCTTTTATCAATTATGGATAAAACCGCAGAGAAACTGTTAATTCCATTAAAGCACGGCGTATATTTACAGACTACAGGTCCAAACTATGAAACTCCGGCGGAGATTAATATGTACAAGCTTTTGGGGGCAGACACAGTTGGAATGAGTACCGCCTGTGAGGCTATGGCTGCAAAACACATGGGAATGAACATCGCCGGTATATCCTGTATAACGAATATGGCATCCGGTATAAGCAATACACCGCTTTCACACAGTGAAGTAAAGGAAAACGCCGACAGAACAGCAGCAATATTCCAACATTTACTGCGAGAATTTATACTTAGTATTTAATGAGGTAAAATATGAACAGAACACTTTTCAGAAAATTAATCGACAGCAGAATAGTTATATTGGATGGAGCGACAGGCACTAATCTTTTTGACAAAGGTATGCCTGTTGGTGTATGTCCGGAGCAGTGGATATTGGAAAATCCTAAATATCTGCTTGAATTACAGAGAAGCTATATAAGGTCGGGAAGTAATATTCTGCTTGCTCCTACATTTACAGGAAATAGAATTAAGCTTGCCGAATATGGTTTGGCAGATAGGATAGTTGAGATAAACACAGAGCTTGTCAAGCTGTCCAAAAAAGCTGTAGAGCTTGAAGGACACAGAGGTTATGTGGCAGGTGATATAACTATGACCGGTAAACAGCTAATGCCTGTCGGAGATTTGGAATTCGAAGAATTAGTTGATGTGTATAAGGAACAGGCAAAGATATTATATGAGGCAGGCGTTGATTTATTTATTGTAGAAACAATGATGAGCCTTGCAGAGTCAAGGGCTGCGGTTATAGCCATAAAGGAAATCTGTGAACTTCCTATTATGGTAAGTCTCAGCTTTAATGAGGATGGCAAGACGTTATTTGGTGCTACACCGGAAGCTGCCATAGTTGTATTACAATCGCTTGGAGCTGATTCAGTAGGAGTTAATTGCTCTACAGGACCTAAAGAGATGGTTTCGTTTATAAAGCGTATGGTCAGATATGCGAAGGTGCCTGTATTTGCAAAACCTAATAATGGTATGCCGGAGCTTATTGACGGTAAGACTAAGTATACTATGACACCGGAGGAATTTTCTGATTACGGTAGAGAACTTGTACTTGCAGGAGCAAGTGCGGTAGGCGGATGCTGTGGCTCCACACCTAAGCATATTGAAATGTTAAGCCACAAGGTCAGAAATCTTGAGGCAGAGCTTGATGACGAAGATTTTGCTTCGGCGAGAGGTGTTCTTGCAAGCGAAAGTCGTGTATGCGAGCTTGACATAAACGGAAGATTCTTAGTGATAGGCGAGAGGATTAATCCAACAGGCAAGAAGAAGCTTCAGGAGGAGTTAAGAAGCGGAAAGCTTGATATTGTCACAGAGATGGCGGAGAGTCAGACTGAGCATGGTGCGGATATCCTTGATATAAATATGGGTACGAACGGCATAGATGAGCTTGAAATGATGAAGAAGGCTATATACTCGGTGGTAAGTGTGACAGATTTGCCTTTATGTATAGATTCAAGTCATATAGATGTTATAGAAGCGGCTTTAAGAATATATCCGGGTCGTGCATTGATTAATTCAATTTCGTATGAGGAGAAAAAGTGCAGACCTCTTATGAAGATAGCAGCTAAGTATGGTGCAATGTGTATTTTGCT
Organism: Lachnospiraceae bacterium; assembly: GCA_017449765.1. Taxonomy (GTDB): domain Bacteria; phylum Bacillota; class Clostridia; order Lachnospirales; family Lachnospiraceae; genus Coprococcus_C. Next base: position 33,503 of record JAFTFE010000050.1, read on the forward strand.
TCCTTTGTCTGACAAGGGATTGCCGGAAAGTCTTGAGGAGAAGAAGGAGATTATTCATAAACTTTTAGAAGTGGCTGATGAGGAAGGTGTCTCAAGAGATAATATAGTTATAGACGGCCTTGTATCTACGGTTGGAGCTAATAAGAATGCTGCTGTGGAAACCCTTGAAACCATAGCTTATTGTAAGAATGAACTGCATCTTCCTACGGTGTGCGGCTTATCTAATATTTCCTTCGGACTGCCCGAGAGGATTAATATCAATACGACATTTCTTACTATGGCGATAGCCAAAGGCTTAACCATGGCTATATGTAATCCGGAGCAGGCTCAGCTTATGAATGCAGCACTTGCATCTGATTTGCTTATTGCCAAGTCCGAGTCAGATAACAGGTATGTGGAAAATGTGGTTGCTCTTACAAATGTAAGCGCCGAAACGGATAAAAAAAAAGCCAATAAATTAGAAGGAAGCAAGGTATATATAGATGTAGTAAAGGGCAATAAGGATGTAATTATTGATGATGTTAAGGCTGAGCTTGCAAGCGGCAGAGAGCCTAAGGATATAATCGATAATGATTTGATTCCCGCAGTAAATAAGGTCGGAGAATTATTTGAACAAAAAAAATATTTTCTGCCACAGCTTATAGCCGGTGCTACGGCCATGGATATAGCGATTAATTATATAACACCTTTACTTAAGGGTGAGAGCACTTCGACAAAAGAAACAATAATTATGGCGACAGTTGAGGGAGATATTCATGATATAGGCAAGAATCTGGTTTGTCTTATGCTTAGAAATTACGGCTACAATGTCATAGATTTGGGAAAAGATGTGCCAAAGGACGTGATAATTCAGGCTGCGAAGGATAATAATGCTTCGGTTATCGGGCTTTCTGCACTTATGACTACAACTATGATGAAAATGAAGGATGTTGTAGATGAGGTTAAACAAAAAAAGCTTGATTATAAGGTTATAATCGGAGGAGCGGTTGTATCACAGAATTTTGCGGATGAAATAGGAGCGGACGGATATTCCAAGGATGCAAATGAGGCAGTCAAGTTGGTAGAGAAACTATTGACAGACTAAACTTAAATGGTTAAAATAGTGAAGTATGAATATTTGGTTGAAAGGTGGATTTTATTATGAGAAAAATGGTATTATCTTTATTGGTTGATAACACCTCGGGAGTTTTGAGCAGAGTTGCCGGATTATTCAGCAGACGCGGATATAATATAGATAGTTTGTCTGTCGGCGTGACAGAAGACCCAAAGTATTCCAGAATGACTGTTGCTGTAAGCGGTGATGACAGAATTCTAAGCCAGATAGAAAAACAATTATTAAAGCTTGAAGATGTAAAATCCATCTCCCAGTTAAAGGATGGAGAGTCTGTATGTCGTGAGCTTCTTTTGGTTAAGATTAAGGCAAATGTTGAGCAAAGACAGCAGATTATCTCACTTGCAGACTGTTTCAGAGCAAAAGTTGTAGATGTATCTATGGATTCGGTTATGGTTGAGATAACAGGTAATGTAAGTAAAATCAGTGCATTTATTGCATTGCTTGACGGCTTTGAGATTGACGAAATGGTAAGAACAGGTCTTACAGGTCTTATAAGAGGTAATTATGTAGATTAATATACATATAAAATTTATTTTTTTCATTTTTAAGGAGGAAGAAAAATGTCAGCAAGAATTTTTTATCAGGAGGATTGTAATTTATCTTTATTGGACGGTAAGACAATTGCAATCATCGGATATGGTAGTCAGGGACATGCTCACGCATTAAACCTTAAGGAGTCAGGCTGTAATGTAATTATAGGTCTCTATGAGGGAAGTAAGTCATGGTCTAAGGCTGAGGCACAGGGATTTAAGGTATATACAGCAGCTGAGGCTGCAAAGCAGGCAGACATCATTATGATTCTTATTAATGATGAGCTTCAGGCTAAGCTTTACAAAGAGGACATCGAGCCAAATCTTGAAGCAGGCAATATGCTTATGTTCGCACATGGATTTAATATCCATTTCAATCAGATAGTTCCACCTAAGGATGTGGATGTAACAATGATAGCTCCAAAGGCACCGGGTCATACTGTACGTTCAGAGTATCAGGAAGGTAAAGGTACACCTTGTCTTGTAGCTGTATATCAGGATGCAACAGGTAAGGCGCTTGACCTTGCACTTGCTTACGGTCTTGGTATCGGTGGTGCAAGAGCCGGAGTTCTTGAGACTACATTCAGAACTGAGACTGAGACTGATCTCTTTGGTGAGCAGGCAGTTCTTTGCGGTGGTGTATGTGCTCTTATGCAGGC
>JAFTFE010000051.1 GCA_017449765.1 Lachnospiraceae bacterium
GATGGAACATTATCATTTGAAACAGATAAATTTTCAACGTATGCATTAGCTTATACTGATACAAAAAAGGAAGAAGTAACAACAGAAGCAACGACAACAGAAGCGCCAACAACGGAAGCACCAACAACAGAAGCGCCAACAACAGAAGCGCCAACAACAGAAGCACCAACAACAGAAGCACCAACAACAGAAGCGCCAACAACAGAAGCGCCAACAACAGAAGCGCCAACAACGGAAGCACCAACAACAGAAGCGCCAACAACGGAAGCACCAACAACAGAAGCACCAACAACGGAAGTACCGACAACGGAAATACCTACAACTAAGGTTGATACACCGACAACCGAAGCTCCAAAGGCAGATACACCAAAAGCACCGACAACAGGAGATAAGATTAATTTAGGTGTGATAGTTATGGTGATGATTGATTCCGCAATGGCAGGACTTTATCTTACACTTAGAAGAAAAATGACAAAATAGTTATAATTTAATATCAAAAGATTACAGAGCCAAACAATCAAAATAATATGGTTGTTTGGCTCTTTGCTAATTGTTTTTTATATGAGTATTATGTTGACAAAGGCAAAAAACGGATTGTATTATATAATTATACAGATACTCTGCTGCGATACAAGGAGATTGATTCGATGTATGCAATTAGAAATTATACTGTACACATTGACAGCAAAAAGAGAATAACTATTAGGGGTGCTTTATTTCAATATTATAATGTTAAGGAATATGAAAATGGCTGCATTATGTTGGAGCCACGTGAGTTGACCGTTCCGGAAAGTATTTCAGTCAAAACGTTAAAAGATATGGATAGGGCGATAGAAAACTTCAAATTAGGTGATGTTTCACCTATAATTGATTTGTCTGATTTCTAAGCGGTTTATTTTGCTATAATATGAAGAGGATGTGATAATTTGGCTACTTCAAGTATAGAAAAAAATTTAATGGCAGATGGAATATTAAATGAATATGCCAATCCAACTTTGAAACAATATGAGAAAGAAGCTTGGAACACTGCTGCGATAGAAAAATATCTAAATTTGAATAAAGAAAGTACTAATAATGAGAACGGTGTATTTGAATGAGTGAAGCAGTTTTAATTATAAAATTATACAAGGATTGGAGACAATGCGATGGTTACGGTTCCGACTTCAACGATAGATAAAATTTCACAATTATCAGAAGGACAGTTGAATATTATTACAGCACTAATTGAAGAACTAATAAAGAAAAATAATACAGATATTGATGTTAGTAAAAGAATTGGTGTGGCAAAGGGAAAGGTTGCTGTATCACAAGAATTTAATCAAAAAACAATATTCAAAATATAAACGTATTTCACGTTGATAATTTCTGAAGAACATGATATACTACTCTTAAATAAAAAATATAAACGAAAAAGCTGTTTATAAATTTGGAGGCAAGTATGAAATTATTAAGAATAAAAGCTGAAGGTTTACCATTATTTAAGGATACTTTAGATTTGTGTTTTTATGCTCAACAGAGGATCGTGGAGGAACATAAAGATGTTCTCTATCCGTTATTTTCGAATATTTATATGAATCCGGCGAATGGATTTATAGGTATAAATGCATCAGGAAAGACATCTGTGCTTAAAGTGGTACTTTTGGCATTAGGTATTTTAAATAATGAACCAATAAATCATATTGAGACCAGAGATATCCTTGGTAATACAAAAAAAGCGGTTTTAAACACATTTTTTTATTTGGAAGCCAGCAAAGAAATCTGTCGATTGGAAACAGTTATTACATCAAAGAAGAATAATACGGAAGGTGTTGTTTACAGTATAGTTACGGAGTCGGTTTGGACAAAAAGAACAGAGAATGTAGTGATCCGGAAGACATTTTTGGAGTTTGATAATAAGATACCTGATATGGTTAGAGATAAAGAAGAGGAGTTCTTGCCTGATGATGTGAGCATAATGATTGCCCGAAATAAGAAAACCGGTGAACATATAAGCGTAGTAAATCTTTTACGTTTTACTAATGTAAATGTTCTTCCTTCCACGAAGGATATTCCTTTTGCGGTAATTACTTTTCTCGACTCTACTGTTGAAAAGCTGGCATTTGATGATACAGGAAAGAAGAATGTTATCAGATTAAAGTTCAAGGATAAAGAAGAAATTATAATGAACGATCCGGCAGAATTAAACAATTATCTATCTTCAGGAACGATAAAGGGTATGATTACTTTTACATTGGCACAGGAAGTCCTAAAAATAGGTGGATGCCTTGTTATTGATGAGATTGAAAATCATTTTAACAAGGAAATTGTTACAACACTTATAAGATTGTTTATGGACAGTAAGCTTAATAAAAATGGTGGTATGCTTATATTTTCGACTCATTATCCGGAGCTTTTGGATGAATTTGATCGTAATGATGGCATATATATTACAAGAAACAGGAAGGGAATCACGGCAGATAATCTTTCGAACATTCTTAAACGTAATGACATAAAAAAAAGCGATGCTTATCAGAGCGGATTTTTAGAGGGAACGACTCCTATGTATGAAGCATATATGAAGCTTAAGAAAAAAGTTGCATCAGCCATTTCTTAAGGAGGCTAAAATGGAATTAGCAAAGTATAAGGCATGCATTTGCGAAGGCTCTGCCGAGAATGCTATTATGGATATACTATTGGATAATGACCTCTTGATTTTTTCCAGAGAGGAAATGCTTGAGGAAGAAATAATTCGATGTAGAGACGGTAAGCACTTTGAAGAAAAATACTTAAGAAAAGGGTTTGAAGGAAAGATATCGGTTATACGAATTTTAGATTCACGCAGAGAAAATTTTAAATTAAGCAAGGCTTACCGGCACAAGGTAGATATAATTAATGTGATAACAGCTCCGGAAATAGAAATGTTGATTATCTTTAATGAAGATAAGTATAAGGAATTTAAGAAGTCAGGAAAGAAACCAAGCGAGTATTGTAAAGAAAATCTAAAAATGAAAGATGTTAAGGCATATGACTTTGTTAAGAATTATTTTTTAAATCCGAATACATTGGTGAAATCTATTAAAACGTATCATGAAATGTCAAAAATTCAAAAAGGCGAATATACGCTATTGGATTTACTGAAAGCTTGATATTTGGCTGTTTGCCGGTCGTGATTCGATTAAAAAATTGTTGATGGATTGTTGATGGAGAATACTAATGAATATTGAATCTTATAATCTTGACTCTTTAAGAAAGCTGGTGAGAAACTTACAAACAGAAAATTCTAAACTCAAGGAACTACTTGACAAGGCGGAAATCCCATATGA
>JAFTFE010000052.1 GCA_017449765.1 Lachnospiraceae bacterium
CAAGACATTTTAAGAGTTTTAAGGACATTATATTACAATATGCTTTATGTAAAAATTTAAAATCAGAGGAGACGAAACATGGGAAATTATTTTAATCCTGAAATTGAAACCATGCCTGTTGAAGAGATTAAGAAGCTCCAGAGCGAGCGTCTTATCGAGCAGGTAAAGCACGTATATGATAATGTAAAATTTTATCATGACAGAATGGACGAGGCAGGTATAAAACCTGAAGATATCAAGGGTGTTGAAGACTTACATAAGCTTCCTTTTATCAACAAGGACGACTTAAGAGACCAGTATCCTTACGGATTACTCGGTGTGCCTCTTTCAGACTGTGTACGTATTCAGTCCACCAGCGGAACTACAGGCCGCAGAGTTGTAGCATTTTACACTCAGGAAGACATCGACGTTTGGGACACTTGCTGTGCACGTGCTATCGTTGCAGCAGGCGGTACAAATGAAGATGTGGTACACGTAAGCTATGGTTACGGACTTTTCACAGGTGGTCCGGGACTTAACGGCGGCTCACACAAGGTAGGCTCACTTACGCTTCCTATGTCATCAGGTAACACTGACAGACAGATACAGTTTATGACAGACTTAGGTTCTACCATCCTTTGCTGTACTCCATCGTATGCTGCATATCTTGGCGAGAGTATCGCAGAACGCGGTGTTAAGGATAAGATTAAGTTAAAAGCCGGTATATTTGGCGCAGAGGCTTGGACTGAGGAGATGCGTCATAACATAGAAGAATCACTTGGCATCAAAGCCTATGATATATATGGTCTTACAGAGATAAGCGGTCCGGGCGTATCCTTTGAATGTGAAGAACAGCGTGGTATGCACGTAAACGAGGATCACTTCATAGCTGAAGTCATCAACCCACAGACAGGAGAGGTTCTTCCTGAAGGCGAAAAGGGTGAGCTTGTATTCACTTGTATAACTAAGAAGGCATTTCCACTTCTCCGTTACCGTACCAGAGATATATGCGTTCTCTCACGTGAGAAATGTTCCTGCGGACGTACCCACATCCGTATGAGCAAGCCGCTTGGACGTAGTGATGATATGATGGTTGTAAAGGGTGTAAATGTATTCCCATCTCAGATAGAGACAGTATTACTTAACAACGGATACGAAGCAAACTATCAGTTAGTTGTAGACCGTGTCGGCAACAGTGATACTATCGCATGTGATGTAGAATGGCTTGTTGACAACGCACCGGCAGATTCTATCGACAAGGTAAGCAGAGAGAAGAAGCTCGTTGCAGCACTTAAGTCTATGCTTGGCATTGCGGTTGAGGTTCATCTTGTTGCACCTAAGACTATCCCAAGAAGTGAAGGTAAGGCTGTAAGAGTTATAGATAACCGTAACTTATTTGAGGAGAGTACACTTCAAAAGAAATAAAAATCACTGACCATATCGTAGCAAGAAATAAATAGCGGTTATGAGAACTCGCAATCAATTTACTAAATCAGTCAATTCGGATTTTTAAAATTCGCACGAAATCGTGAACTCGCTTCGCTCAAACAGCACGATTTCTGAGCGAATTTGTACAAAACCACTTATTGCTGATTTTACGTAAATTGTGCGAAATGTTCTCATAACCGCTATTTATTTCTTACTACTACATAGTTAGTAACATATAATTTATTAGTGTATTAGTATATTATTATATTTTATAGTTCGTGATAATATGGGCAGATGTTTTCGTAGTGTCCGTCTTTCATACGGAAGCCCTTAGGGATTGTGCCAAGTTGTACGAAGCCAAGGCGTTCATATAAGTGACGGGCATGTATATTGCTTTCAACTACAGCATTAAATTGGAGAACTCCATAGCCTTCCTTTTTCGCTTGCGCCAGACAATCAAGGACGAGTGCTTCTCCTATATGCTTTCCTCTGCTGCCCTTGCTTACTGCATAGCTTGCATTACATATGTGTCCGCATCTGCCTACGTTATTCGGATGGAGTATATACAAGCCAAATATTTTCCCGTCTTCTTCAGCTACACCTGTAAAAGTCTGTGACGCAAAGAAGTAAGCGCCTGATGTTTCGTTCAATAATTCTTCCTGTGGAAATGCAATGCCGTCCTCGACAACTTCATTCCATATATCAATCATTTGTGTTAAATCTTTTTCTGTATACTTTCTTATCTGCATTTTTCTTCCTCACTTAATTGTTCTTTTATCAATTCGCATGATTCACATAAAATCCAATAACTCTATAACAAGCTTTATCAATAAAACTAATACTTTACTTCCTCCGGAATACATGTTGCAAGCTCTTCTTTCGGAATCCTAAAGAAGTATTCCAGAAGATTTTCATCTAACTGTGTACCGGCAACCTCTTTCATAATCTTCACTGCATCCTCATGAGTTCTTGGTTCCTTATAAGAACGGCGCATTGTAATCGCCGAATATGTATCCGCTATCGAGATAATCCTTGCCGCAAGCGGTATCTCCTCTCCGGGAAGCTTGTAATATCCGTTTCCGTCTATACGTTCGTGATGATAGAGTATCCAGTCCGATATGTTATCAAAGGTATGAAGCGGCTTAAGTATCTCCACTCCCACCTTCGGATGTGAGCGCATTATATCCCACTCATCAGGATCAAGTTTGGCAGGCTTATTAAGTATGCTCTCAGGAACACCAAGCTTGCCCACATCATGCATAAGTGCCGCATACTCCAAACTGATAGGATTTATATCATTTTTAATTGAATTCGGTAAATATCTGTAGAATAACATGGTAACATTCTGAACATGTCTGCTATGACCGTTCAAATTCGGATCTCTGGCATCTATGACACCGACCAGGACCTCCGCTATATCTATGCTTCGTTCCTTAGCTGTCTCAAGAAGATTGAACATAAGTGTAAGAACTATGGAGACAAATATACTTCCACCAAAGAGTATCATAGCCATCATCAAATCAGGCTTGCTCGCCACGACTATAAATATATATCCGCACAGAAAAAAGATAAGAAGAACCAAAGCCATTCCCTTCCAGAAACGGTCCCTCTTACTTCCGCTCGACAATACATCGTGCGTCGTATGTATAAATAATCCATAGCGCACGATATTAGATATCATAACTATTACGCCGATTAAAATCAGAATATCTATTACAACCTTCAATGCATTTACTCCCGGTAATTGTCAAAATTTCTCACTCATCAATTATAGCATAGCTTTGAAAAATAGCAAATAAATTAAATCTATAACCTTAATTAAACTATGTTTAGCGCAGTAAGGGTGTAGCGTGTCGGTCAGAGGGTATGGTATACTTTAATAGATTATCTGATTAATGGCGGCACGCTGCGCGTGTATAGGATTTGTGAATGTAACTGACATTTATGTAAACTAATTACAGACTAAGTAGTGCAAAACATTTATTTAGTCCGTAGTTTTTTTGAAGAAGTGCGGACTAAAATGAGTAATATGTTGATTTAGTCTGTATTTTGGGAAAAATAATACAGACTAAACCGGACAAAATTCTTAATTAGTCTGAAAGTTTCGAAAAAATATACGGACTAAATTTGGTAAACCACTAATTAAGTCTGTATACTTGTGAAAAATGAGCGGAGTAATCTTATTATATATCCCGTTTATTTTTTCTTAGTGTATCCTGTATTATCTCTTTATCTCATATAATTTGACAAAACAAAATGTAAAAGTTAGTATATTAACAGTTAAATAAATCGGGATTTATGGAGGTAAATATGCATAAGATTTTTGGCGAGAAGGAACACGAGAAATATTATGACAGACAAGGTGCATATATTATTCCAATTAGAGGAGATGAGGTAGGGATTGTAGAAACTCCTAAGGGATTCTTCTTATTGGGAGGCGGTTTGAATTCTGGTGAGTCAGATTTTCAGTGCATTAAGAGAGAATGCATAGAAGAGGCAGGATATGGAGTAGAAATTGTAAGAGAAGTTGGTTCTGCAGAAGCATATATGCTTCATCCTACCATAGGATATTTCCATCCGATTCAAAAATACTATCTTGGAAAACTTCTGAACAAGGTCAAGGAACCTGTG
>JAFTFE010000001.1 GCA_017449765.1 Lachnospiraceae bacterium
TATTTTATTAAAAAACAAACCAAACAATCGATATAATCATGTATAATATTGCTAACATACAAACATAACCTAATACAATTTTATTATTCTTAGATGTATTGCTTAATGAATCATTAATATTATTTAATAACTTAATTAATTTCTTCATTACCACATCTCCTTTGATATTCTTTTTTTCTTTTTAAATCTAGATTTAAAATTTATTCTATCTTCTATTATTTCGTGAGCTTCTCTTGATAATGAAATTCCATTAGATAGTTCTAATGCTAAGTCAGGACGTTCTTTTATTGGTACTATATGATGGACTGTATTTGCATCTACAACTTTTATTTTATCTGGTTTATGCTTTCCATCATCCCACTTACCTAAAAAGAATTGACATTTATGTTTATCTCTTTCTAATACTTTCTCTCTATAAATATCGAAATCAGTTGAATTATAAAACTTATTGGTATTGCCTTTGGCTATTTCTTCTTCCCAATTAAAATATTTTCTTCTTTTTCTTCTTTGTTTCATATTATCACCAACTCTTATAAATACTGTGTTGAATTTAACACGAGCCCAGCCTCGATTCTGTGCACTTGATACTGGTTGTTTTATAAATTCAACACACTATCTATGAAAGATAGTGCCCACTAAGAAAACAATTGTTTATACTTCCTAAGCCTCATCAAAAGTATTTGTCTTGCACCAATTATGGAAACGTTTCTCTTTTTAATTCACTAATATAATAAAAGGAGGTGAAATGGAAGAGCTATTGCAAGATTCCCCTAAAATGAAAAGAACACTATGTTAGTGCTCTTTCTAAATATTCCATTTATAACATAATAACATAAATTTTAAGAACAATTCGTAACATTTGGTAACATTTCGTAACATTTGGTAACAATTTGCTCAAAATTATGTATTGCTTTACCTTTTAAATTTTTTATATAGTCAGTACTATAATCTAAATTATATATTTTATTTAATATTGATGATATAGACTTATTCTTTTTCTTTTCTAAGAAAGCTAATTTAATAATCGTTTTGTCCATTGGTTTTTTTAATTTACTTATGTCTAATAAACATTTATCTCTTTCTTCAATATAGTCTTTTTCTTTTTTCTTATAGTCTTCTATTAAATCATTAATTCTGCTTATTTGATCTGCAAAATCTGTTGTACTAAATCCAGATTTAGGCATATCGCTAAATTTAGAACCTGTTAAATTATAAAAATTAGACCTTGCTTCTTTTATTTCTATTAACTTGTCTTTCATTTCAAAATATTTATTATCATATTCTTTAAAATATTCATTTATTGTCATTTAAATCACCCTTTATATTCGTTTTCTGTTACTTTTTTTATTGGCATCTTTTCTAGCGAGTTTAATATTAATTCAACATCCCTTTCTAGCAAAACATCATTTTGTTGGAAAAAATTTATTAAATAAAATTTTAAAGTTAAATATCTATCTTCTATTATTTTGTAATTATCTTTTGATTTATCTGTTAATACTTCTAAACATTCTTGCATTATATTCCTCCTTATTCTTTTATTATTTCTATTATTGCATTTAACCATTTGTCATATTTTTCTGTTATCCGTGTAAATAAATATAATCCATCGCTTTGATAATCTTGAATTGGTTCGCATTCTTCTACACATTGATATTTTTCATGCCAAAATCCTGAGCCATTTATAAATACCTTGTTTAACTTTTTATTATAATTTATATCATCTATATCGTTTAAATGTGGACTACCACAACAACCACAACCAATTAATCCCATACTATATTTTTGACACAATTTTTCGTATTCTCTTAAAAATTCACATTCTTTTGTCATTTTTCCTCCTTCTAAAAATTTGACATAATACCTAAAAGTGTAAAATTTTTTTATTAATTTTATATACTGTAAAAAACTCTTTTTATATATAGTCAAATTTAATATTTTTATCATTTATTTTTATAAAAAATTTGCACATACTAATTAATATCGTTAAAACTCATTTTTTGGATGTATTTTTTCCACCTATAAAAATGGCCTCACGATCATTTTCTGCATCTTCTTTTCCCCAATGAACATAAACTAATGTTACATCTGGAGAATCATGATTATACATTTTCATTAATGTAATCACATTACCGCCATTTAAAATATACATATATCCAAATGTCTTTCTCAAGCTATGTAATCCAAATTTAAAGTCAATACCTACTGCATCCGAAACTTTATGAAATATTTTATTCATATTTTGTCTAGTTACAGGATATAAAACTTTAGATTGCTTACCTTTATATGTATTTTTAGTTTTTTGTCCCATAAATAGATAATCACTGCTTGTTAGGTCCATATCCTCAATATATTTCATTACTTCGTTATGAAAATTTTTATTCATTCTAAAATTTTGCATCTTACCTGTTTTATTTTCTTTTATAGATATGTAGCCTTTTTCTACATCTTTTACTCTTAATTGAAGTAAATCTTCGGCTCTAAATGCTGTATTAAAGCCTATTAGAAATATCATGTAATTTCTATAGGCTTGTCTTTTTTTTATTTCTGTTTTTGCATGTTCTTGTTGCAATCTTAAATATCTCATTACTTGCTCAAGCTGTTTAGGGCTTTTTATTGGTAATGTTTCTTGCTGCCCTCCAAATCTTTTTATTCTTCTAGCCATATACTCATTCCCCTTTTGCCAATACCAATGCTGCCATTAAAAACATTCCAATAATTCCTCCAATTATTAATCCTAAGGCGAATCCAATCATTTTTTCAATCTCCTTACTAATGGCTTTTCAAATTCTCTACTAGCTACTAATTCATTAGTGTAAGTATCAATAACTAATACGCCATCATATTTCCTTCTATCTACTTTATCCATCATAAAATATAACTGCTCTAGATTATCAAATTCTGCTACTACTTCATAAGGTTTATCACCTTTTTGTATTTTCCTTTTATGTCCTAATACTTGATATTTCATTGTTTCTTCTCCAAACTATTTACTTTATCAATACACCATTCTTGAAATGAAGCTATTTCTTCAAGCAATTCATTATATCTTTCATCATTTGTTTTGTAATATTCAACATCTATGCTTTCTATCTTCTTAACTTCTTCTATTTTAAATTGCCAAATATAACCACCTGCTGTAAGGTGTTCGTTTCTACAACAACCGCCTATACAAGTTCTTCTTATACCTGTCATTTTTTCGGCTTCATAAGAAGATTTATAAGTTGCAATATAATTACCATCTAAATCAAATTGTTCTACTGCTTTATAATTATTACCATCATTGCCTATTTCATATCGTTTTTTAATGTTTTCATCATGAGTTACCATTTCAAGATTACAAATTCTATTATCCGTTTTTATTCCATTTTTATGATTTACATCCAATGTATCATAATAATCATCTAAAAATGTTTTTGCTGCTAATCTATGAACAGTTAATGTTTTATGTTTTACAATTTCATTTGATAAAATAACATATTCATAACCACAATTATTTATTTGTTTATTTAATAATTTGCTTTGTCTTATATGCCCTTTTTTATCACAATATTGTTTTGTTCTGATATTTCCTTTTGTTGAAATTTCATAATTTGGAAAATCAACTATCGTTTTCCATTCTTCGTCGTCAATTATTTCTACTTCATTATTAAGTTGTTTAAAATTATAAAGCCTTTTTTTAAAAGAATTATCATAATAAGTATTAATGTCATTTGAATTATCACCCACATAATATTGGTGTGTTTTATCACTAAAAACAAATTTTTCATTTTCATATTTTATTTTCTCAGGTACTTCTTCACCATTTGCTATTTTATTTAATAAATCTATAATTTTCATTCTTTATCCTTCCCTTCTAATTCGTTCATTTTGTCTAATACTTCTTCCCATGTATCTTGTTCAACTTTATCAAAGGATTTCTCTAATTGTTGCTTAGCGTATTCAAATAAACTATTCCAGTTGGATTGTAATTTTGATTTTTCAACACCTTGATTATATAGAAATTTTTCCCATTCTTCCTCTTTTTTATTTAAAACTTTATGCAATCCCTCATATTCTCGTTGTTCATTTAATAATTTTTCTTTTAATTGTTGATTTTCAGCCCATAAATTAGCATTATCAACTATATTTTCACAATTATCATTCATTCTATTTCACCTACCTTTTCTACTAACTTCTATTTCAATTCCAAAAGAAAACCATAAGAATACAATTCCAAATAAATAATTAATTATTTTACAATCTCTAATGTATTTTTTACTTTCATTTTCTCTATGTATCACAAAACCAAAACCACAATCGTATTTATTAAAGTCAAATTTAGGAGTTGTTTTAATCTTCAACATCTATTTCACCTAACATTCTATTATCTTCTAACATAACCAAAATCATAGAACCTAACATCTTTGCTTTTGCATCTTCATCTTTTTCTAAATCTAAATTAGATAATTGATATTTTATATACTCAACAACATCATCTTTTTGTTTCTTTACTTCACTATATAAATGTTTGTAGTGTTCTCCTAGTTCTGCTTTCTTTTGTAATTCTATATTTACTTGTAACAATTCATTACAAACATTTGGTAAATAACCATGCAAATCAGGATTATTAATAATTTCTGTTAATTCTATAATTCTATCTTTATTCATCATTATCAGTTCCTTTAACAATACCACATAATTCACATATAGGTTTATTAAAATCATCTGTTATTGTTAGTGTATTACCATTGCAATAAAAACAATATGTAGTATTTCTATCTTTTTTATGTTTTTTTAAATATTTTCTTTTTAATTTCCTATTATAACCAAGTCCCATTGGTATACCATTAAAAATACCAATACCTTTTTCACTTAATTGTTTGCTTGTGACTATCAATGGCTCATTCATCACTATCACCTTTTAATATATATTTATAATCTTCTTCTGTTTTCAAATCTTCAAAAGTACAACTATCTTTAATTAGATTAAATTTAATTATTCTTAAATTATCTTTTAATCCACCTTCTGCATTTTTTAATTGTGTATTTATAACTTCAATCGCTTTATCTCTACTGTTCTGTAACCCAATAATATAATTTATTAAATCTAAATCGCTATTACTAGGTGGTCTATCTATCCAATCAATTAACATTTCTTTTGTTAGTTTCATTTATTATCACCTTTTAATATATCTAACATATAATCTACCTCATACAAATGTCTTTCCCATCTAGCACTACCTTTTAATGATTCCAATGTTCTAATTGCTTTATCTCTATTATTTTCTAGTTGTTTATATTTTTGCAATAAACTATCATATTTCTTACTATCTTTTATGCGACCAATACAATCAGTTCTATTGCAATAACATTCTTCTAGTTGTTCTATGTATAATAATATCTCCTTTGGTACATCATAATATTTAGTGTTATCAAATAAAATTGTATTAAGTTGTGTATCTATTACTATCACTTTATTTTTCATTATTTCACCCTAATTCTTCTACTTGTTTGTTTATGGCTTGTAGTTCATCTAATGTAATATATTCAAATGTTTCCACCCATTTGTTTTGTTTGTTAAAAAATATATATTTAGCACCATCATAAATAATTTTATGTATATATTCAACTTCATTTTTATTATTTTTAGTCCTTTTATATCCTAACTTTTTAAACATCTCTTTAGCCAACATTTGCATACCTCCATACATAGCCACCTGCACTCTTTCTTTTTCCTTTGCAACAAGCAACTATATTAGCATTATTAATTTTTAACACATTTTGTATTTGCCTTATATAATCCCATTGTCTTATAAATTTACCTTGTAAATTGTATTGATTAACCTTTATCTTTTCACTTTCACTAGCCTTTAATATATTGATTTTTGCTTTATTTCTTACATTTTCACATAAGCCATTATTCCAAGCATCAATTGTATTTTCTTTTTGCGTAATATATTCTAAATTAGAAATATTATTATTTAATTTATTATGGTCTATATGATTAATAACTTCATAATCAAAAGCACATCTATTAAAATGTTCCATAACTAACTTGTGAATTGTATAAGTATGAGTTTTGCCTTTATTGCTTAATGATATTAAATAATAACCTTTGTTTGAAATTGCAGGTTTTAATAATCTTTTAGTTTTTTTATTTCTTATATTTCCATAATCAGATACTTCATAATTATTATTTTGTTTTATCATAATCCATTTTTCTTTAGCACTCACTTTATCATCTCCCAAACTATTCATAAGAAGATATGTTTTCTCTATAAACATGAATTTCATCATCATTGTTTTCAACTATATAAATTGAATTGTTTTTTTCAATTTCTTCTCTACTCAATTTAATATCACTCAAATTGCATTTATCTAATAAAGTACAAATTAATTTATAGTCTTTTACAAAAGAATATCTTCTTTCTATTTCATTTATTTTATTTTTTATTTCTTGTAATTCTTGTTCTAATTCTTTCACTTTATCATCTCCTTAAATAAATCTAAATTTCTCTTTTTAATCTTTTTTTAAAGTCTGATGCAACTAAAAATGGTAATGCATAGGTGTATTTTTCTTGATTATTTTTTATATAATTAAATAATTCATCATGACTAAATACAAACTCACATTTATCAGGATATAGCATTCCATATTTTGTTTTTGTGCTACAATAATACTTACTATCATTTGGATCATAATCACAATGTAAAGTTTTCAATATAATTACTCTCCTAATCTAATAAAGCTTTTAATATATAATCTATTGCTTTGATTGTTTCATCACTTGTATCTGAATCCATTTTAAGCAATGATATTCTATTTATTGCTTTATCAATTTTTCTTTTATATTCTTCACATTTTACCTCTCTTACACTTATTCGTACTCTTAATAGTCTATTTTCGTTTTCTAATAATTCAATAGCTTCTGCTTGACTTCTTATTACCATTGATGGATATATTTTTTGTTCCATTTTTACCATCCTAATCCTATTAAAAATGCACTAATAATTAAGAATATTACACTTGCTATATAAAGTGATTTCTTAGTAAATTTTAATTGTTTAGTACATTCTTCTATTGCATCTGTTTCCCAAAATTCGCTATATGTTTTCTTTTGCTGCCTTAACTTTTTATTTTCCTCGTATAATTCTTTTTTACTCTTATTCACCATTACACCAACTTTCTATAATGTATGGTACTTGTTCTATTTGCCATTTGTAATCTATTACTTCTTGTCGAAGTTCTTTATTACTCTTTTCTAACTTTGTTATCTGTCTATTTTTATTGGTAATTATTATTATTGATGCTGATGTGATTACTACTATTAGGAACAAATAAAATATAAATAGTTTATTTTCTTTCTTCATTATTATTTTCCTCTCTCAAACATCTTTCTAGCAATATTACTTTGAACTGTACAGCTCTTAAGTTTCATAACTTGAGTTCTAGGTCTTCTGCCAGATGGTATCTTCTTTACTAAATATTTATCTGTCATTGATTCAGCTAGTTTATCTTTTAATTCTTCAACTTCTTCTTTTAGTTTTTCGTTTTCTTTCTTTTCACTGTTTAGTTTAGCTGTTAAACCTCCAGCTTTACCTGCACTCTTTCTTCTTTCGGATTCTTTTATTTTTAGCTGTTCTAATACATTTTCAATTGATGATGATAATTCACTAATTTCATCCTGCTGCTTTTGTAGTTCTTTGTTGTTTATTTTTATTTGTTCAATGTAGTTATCTTGTCTTTCTGTTACTTTCTTCATTAATTCGTATTCACTTTGTTTGACTAATACATATTCTTCATTTGTAACTTTTTTATCAGAATATTTTCTTCTATATTTGTCTAAATTTGGCATCATCATTTTCAACCTAACCCTATCAAATAAACTTAATTTTTTAGCTTCTATTTTATTCTCTTTTAAATCCATGTTACTGCCATCCCTAAAATATAATCTTGTCCATTCTTTGTTGAAATAATATTTGATTTTTCTTTTTTTATTCTCTCTAAATCACTATATTTAATTAATAAATTTTTAGGCCAGTATCCATAAAAGGTATTAAAATTAATTAATTTTCTAAATATTTCTCCTAATAAATCATTTAATTTTGTATATTTAAATCTATCACAATAAACTGTATTATATTTTTCTAATCTCATTTTCTAATTCCTTCCATTCTTTTATTTTGTAACTAATTGAATCTAATTCTTCAATTACTATTTTTAGATCACTAAGTTCTGATTTTTTTATTTGTTTGCCGTTTTTTAATCTAACTAAATATTTTTTAGCTTTCTCTATTACAGTCGATTCTGTCATTGAGTTTTAGCCTCCTTTGTAAAGCATTAATTACTTTGTTTTGCTCTTGTATTAAATCTTCTTTTACAGTAGATAATGTTTTATATAATTCCACTTGCTTTTGTAATTCTTTATTTTCTAATAGTACAACTTGAAATCTATTTCTATAGTAATCTATTAATTCGCTATTACTCACTTTTTATCCTCCTAACCAACATAATAATTTTTATATTCTTTTTGTAATTCTTTTCTTATCTTTTTTGCATCTTTATCGATAAGTTCTGTATGCTCTTTTTGTACTTTTCTTCTTGCTCTTGTTATACTTTCAAATGATGGTAATCCTAATTCTTTATGTTCTAACATGATATCTTTTATTTTCATTTCTATTAATGATGGGCAATATTCTCTAATAACTTCTAAAACTAAGATGAAATCATCTTTTCTAGTTTGCTTATTTTTCAATAATACCGTATATACAATATTTTCTAATGAAAAACTCATTTTATATCCATTTTCTGCCTTTCTTTATCATATTCTGCCATAATAGCAACTCCTCTTTTAGAACCTCTACATTTTGCTAATACTAAATCTATTTGCTTTGATGGAGTATTTATTTCAGGATGCTGATCATGAATTAAAATTAGTGTATCTGCTGTTTGCTCTAATTCACCTGAATCTTTTAAATCTTGCATTGTTGGCTTATCAGCGCCGTTTCTATTAATCTGTGCTACTAAAAAAATAGTACAGTTATAATCTTTGGTAATATCGTTAAATTCTCTGACAACTTCGCCAATGCGTTCTTTATCATTTTGGTTTGATTTGTTTTTTACATAACCAACATAATCTATAAAGACAATTAAATGTTCCTCTCTTTGTTCTTTAATGATTTTATTTCTGATAGATTTTAACGATTTTGAACCATTTACAAGTTCATAATTTAAGTTATATATTTGTTTAGCAGCTTTTGATGCTCTTTCGTTTTGAATTTCTGTAGTAGGATCTATGATTAAATTTATTGGTAAATCTGCTTCTATTCCTAACATTCTTTCATAGACTTCTTCTTCTGTCATTTCTAAATTAAAAAATATAGTTTTGTATTTTCTAGATAAATCTAAGAATAAATTTAATGCTAAAGCACTTTTACCTTCACTAGGTCTTGCTGCAATAACATTTACTGTATGTTTTTTTAATTTTAATTTACTATTTAATTTCCATAATCTTGAAAAAGATAAGTTTTTTTCTTTATTTCTTACCATTTTTAGCATTTCTTCTGGTGTTATTTTTTTATAGTTGTTAGAGATTAATAATTCTTTATTCTGAATCTCTAATATTTTTTCAACTAATGTATCTTTTTGAATTTTAGAATTTTTATAGTTATCTATTAAATCTTCAATTTGTTTGGTTTTAAATTTTTCAACAAGTGATTCTTGGTATTCATAAAATAAAGCTGGAAATGCTGGTAAATCAAATTTACTAGAAATATAATTAATAAAATTGGCTTGTTGTGTTTCTTTTAATGAAGAAGTCATTAAAACAACATCTAAATTCTTGTGTTCTTTATAAAATTTTTTAAAGAAATTTATAATACTGCGATTGGTTTGATTCTGAAATGCAATATCATCTACATATAATTCATTAATTAAATGATTATTTTGCAAAATACATGATATGATATTATCTTCTAAATCATAATTAGATGTATTCATATTTTTCTTGTTCTTCTGCTAATTTATCAGAATATTTACCTTCCAAAACTTTAATACAATTTGTATCATTTCCTATAAACCAATCGAAATCAGCTTTCCATTTACTGTTTTTTGCGTTGCCTGTTAAGAAACTAGATTTGGATGCTATTTCAAATGCTTTGATTAAATTATCATATCCTACATCTTTTAATCTACTAATAATTTTATTTTTTCGTTGTTTAGTAATTTTTTTGATTTTAGGGAACTTGTCCAATCTATTATAGAAATCTACAAGTATATTAATTGTATTATTAATACTTGTATTATTCTCTTTGACTTTTTGGTCAATAGGGTTATTGATTGTTTGGTCAAGAGGTATTGACATTTTAGTCAATAGGTATATTAATCTCCTTTTTATCTCTTTTGTTTTTTCATCATATTCTAATTTTATTTCAATATACCCTCTATTTTTTAATTCATTTAAAAGTCTTGATATTGTTTCCTTCCTTACTCCGTACAAATCAGCAAAATATTTATTGGATGCAAAACAATAGCCATCTTTATTACATAATGCTGTTATTTCTGCATATAAGAATTTAGCTTTATCTTTTAATGATTTATCATATCTTATATCTGCAGGTATAATCGCATAATAATTTGGTTTATCCTCCATATATATACCCTTTCTATTCAACCGTTACCCAAGATTTGACAAATTACTATTTTTATGGTATTTTCTTAGTGTAAATTTGTTTAAATTTATTATTGATTTATGAGTTTGTGCGAACTTATAAATCTTTTTTATTGCATTTGATCATATAACCATTCTCCAGTAGTGCTTGCAATAGTAAACGATAACAAAGTTGTTACTACTCCAAACCAGCTTAATCCAGCTATGCTCCAACATAGTTTTAAAAATACATATCCTAAATCAATACAACTAGCTATAAATAAAGTTAATAAAATCATATTTCTATATTTTCTTTTCATATTAAAACTCCTTTCTAAGAATAATATTCATCTTGAATTGCTTTCGTAAGCATTTCAATAATTTCTTTCTTTTCTTCCTCAGTTGGAGGATTCATTACTTTAATTGATAAAAATTTTTTATCCATACATTACCTCCTACTTAATTTATATTCGACATTCTTTTTAGTTTGCTGACTAATTTACTTTTATCTCACTTCACTTTATAATAATTAATTAAGAAAGTGAGGTGACATTTTGACTAACATGACTAATACTGATTGGATACAATTTTGGCTTGCTATTGGTACTGGCGTTCTTGCTATTATTTCTACTATCACAATTGTAATTACACTAGTTCAAAATCATAAATTAAATATTGAAAATTCACGAGCTAAAATTATTTTTTATATTGACTACATTAGATCAAATGACAAATTTTTTTTAACCATCAAGAATTTTGGAAATTCAATTGGAAAAATAAATTATATAAAGGTTAATCCAAAACTTGATTATAAAAAAATTCCAATGTATAAACAAAAACATCCAGTTATTACTGATGCTAAAAATTTTGTTTTAGCACCTAATCAAAAAATTAGTTCTTGGTTTAATTTTAGAAATTATCCAGATAAAGTTTTTAACATAGAAATTAGTTATGATACAATCAATAAAACTTACGTGGAAAAATATAAGATTGACATGAATTTTATTGATACAGTAGAAAATTTGTACCATTCTCCAATTGATTGTAACGATGAAATTCAAGCATTAGTTTGGATAGAACATCAATTATCTGAAATTTCCGAAAGAATAGATAAGTAAAAATATAATTCCTAAAAAAATTATTATTGCTAAACTACACATAATAATGAATAGTATATATATTACCTTTTCACTCATTACTATTCTCCTGTTAATTTGATTTTACTTGCTGATATTGTAATACCATCATTATTTGCTACTAATTCACTATGAATATTATTAGAATCTAATAATAATTTCATTATTTCTACATCTGTATTGTTATATGTTCTATCTTCAAATAAATAATTAATTAATCTTTGTTTTAATTCTTCAATTGTATGATTAACCTCTTTTGGAACTTTAATAATGTATTCCTTTTCATTTTCTTCGTATTTAATGTTATTCATATTTAACCTTCTTTCTTTTATTTCACTTTAAGTGAAATATTATTTTAAAAAAAATTCATCTATGTTACATCCAATTGCTGCTGCAATACCATTTAGTTTATTAATACTATAACTTAATGGATTGTTTTCCATATTTAAATATGTTTGTTTTGAAATATTCAATATTTCTGCAACATTTTCTTGCGTTTTTCCATGCTTTTCTCTGCATGATTTTATGTTTCTTGAAATTTGAATTTCATTTGTCTCCATTGCTTACCTCCTTTCATCTTGTACTAATTATATTTCACTTAAAGTGAAAAGTCAAGCATTTTTTAAAAAAAAGTAAAAAAATATTTTACTTTTAGTGAAATTGGTGATATTATTATATAAAAGGAGGGATGAAATGTATAATGATTATTTTCCACAAAATATTAAATATTTATTAGATAATGGTGAAATAAGTGCCAAAACAATTTTAGAATTGACAGGCAACAACTCTCCTAGCCTAATAACAATGTGGAAAACTGGCGAGAGACAAATAACTACCAAAGATTTAATTACTATTGCAAATCATTTGGGATATACAGTTGATGAATTAATTAACAAAGATTTAAGCAAATCTAATAACAAAACTGATAGGTTTCAAGTTCTATTTGATAAAACAAAAGATATTCTATCTGATGATGATAGAGCCACAATAGAATTTATAATGCAAAAGACAATAGATAATTATGAAAAAAATAAAAATAATCAATAAGTATGCTAGTACAGGTACTTAATAGGAGGAGTATTAAGTATTATGAATATAAAAGAATTATTAGAGGGTGTTATTACTCAAAAAGAGTTATTAAATTATTATAATGCATCTATTATTTATGAAGAGACTCCTGATGGAGTTAATGGTTTTATATTTAATTATGATGGTGTATTTTTTATAATTATAAATAAGTTTTTATCTAATTATAAAAAGAAAAAGACTATTCTACATGAATTAGCTCATCTAGAATTAAATCAATTAGAGCAGCAAGATAATGATTTGTTTGAATTTAAGATTGATAAATATGAAGATGAGGCTGATAAATATATTAGATTTATATTAGAAAGTATTAAGGAGTTAAATTTATGAAAAGAAATATATTTATAATTATTATGTGTTTGTTAATAATTACTGGATGTGGTAATAATTCAAATGAGAAAAAATTATTACATGGTGAATTGCTTGATTTTAAGGAGTCTTGTAATGAATATGATGATAATGATACTTCAAAATGTTTAAAGACTGTTGCTGTAATTAAAGCAAAAATTGAACCATCTTATAGTAATAAAGCAACGATTGACCAAAACTACTACAATATTGAGGACTTTATCAAAAATAATAACGGAACTAAATATGATGAAATATCATATTGGGCTGTTGCTGATATGGAAAGTGGAGATGAATCAAAAGTAATAAGTTTTACAGTAAATAAAGATTTAATAAATAAAATAAAAGATGATAAAATAGTTGCTAATCAATTAGGAAATTATGTTGATGATTTGTGGGTTTTACCCAGCTTAAAATTAAAAAAAGACTAGCCTTGTTACATTTATATTAAAAATTAAGGAGAGAAAAAAATGGATTCAAGTTTAAATTATACACAAATTATATTAGAATTGAAAAAAGACAGTTTCTATAAGCCATCAAGCATCACAAAATGTTTGTCTGACATATTTCCAAACTTAGGAAACGAATTAATATTACCTATTAATACAGAAAATGAAGAAAGTGAAAATATTCCTATTTTTATTTTTCAACAAAATCCTAAATTTAAAATTAGTGGGAATTATTTTGATGTAACAATTGTTGTATATGATGAATATAGAGAAAAAATAGATAATATTCTAAAACATGTATTTAAAATTTTTGAAAAAGAAGCTAAATTTTATGCAATTGCTTTTACTTTTCAAGAACAATTAGATAAAGAATTAATTAATCAATTTGAAAATGCCTTTTTTAAGAATAACATTTTGCAAAAGCAAGATGAAATACATCTTGCTCTAAATAGATATATTAAAATTAACGATAAAGATGTTCAATGCGTAGAAGGATATTCAACTATTAATAATAATTTTATTTCACATTTTGAGTTTCGCTTTAAAAGAAGTAATTATGATGAATTAACATACAAAACTGTTTCACAATTGAAAGAAAAAGTAATGAAGTATAAGAAAGATAAAGAGTTTAAGTAGAAAATGAATTGGATGTATTATAATATTGCAATTGCAGATACTATAAACAATGTTAATAATTTTAGAAATCATAATAAATTCGAAATAGTTATTCCTAAAAATAATGATTTTAGATATAATAATATTAGAGGTGATTTGGCTATGAATTACTCTAATATTATAAAAAAAGGATTTGATTACTTCGAAGATTCTAATGGAAATATAATAAAATTAAATAGTAAAATTCTTTTTACTATTGAAATTGATGAAAACGGTTTTTATTATTCGAATGACAAATACAATATATACACATTTGGTGAAACACAAAAAGAAGCTGAAAATAATCTATATGAATGCTTTTTAGTACAGTTTGAATCTTATGCTTTAGAAGAAGATGAAAAATTAGACGATAAGGCATTGCTACTAAAAAAAGATTTATTAGCTATTTATGGTGATTACAATGCCTAGAGCAACAAAAGATGTCCAAAAAGCATTATTAAAAAAAGGGTTTACTTTAGAAAAGAAAAGAGATCACGCTTATTATTTTGTATATATTGGTAACAAAAAAACAAGAATAAATACTAAAATCAGTCATGGTTCTCATAAAGATATATCTGATTCGTTATTAAAACTCATGATGAAAGAAATGAAATTACAAAAAAAAGAATTTGATGAATATATGAATTGTACTCTTACAAAAGATGAATATTTAACTTTTTTAAAAGAAAATAAATATATATAAAAAAAGACTAGTCTGTTGGAGCAGAACTAGTCAAATTGAAAAACTTTTAGTCAGCAAACTAAATAATATATAAGATATACTTATATACTTGTTTTTCGTATATAAGTATATCATATTTGTTGTTATTTTTCAATAAAATTTAAGGAGATGATATACTTATGAAAAATGGTGCTATATATGTTAGAGTATCTACTGATGAACAAGCTAGAGAGGGATATTCTATTGATGCTCAAATAAAAGCTATTAAAGATTATGCTATAAAAAATAATATTTATATAGATTCTATGTATATTTATAAAGATGAGGGAAAATCTGGTAGAAAGGCTGAAAAAAGGCCAGCATTTATGGAAATGATAGCAAAAGCAAAGACTAAACCTAAACCTTTTGATGTTATTTTAGTTCATAAATTTGATAGATTCTCTAGAAGTCGTGAAGATAGTATAGTTTATAAGTCTTTGCTAAAAAAAGAATGTGGAATTTCTGTAATTTCTATTTCTGAACCTTTAGATCCTGATGATAAAATGAGTATTATAATTGAATCTTGGTTTGAAGCAATGGCAGAATACTATTCTATTAATTTATCTGAGGAAGTGACTAAGGGGATGAAAGAAAAGCATTTTCATGGTGAATTACAAACATGTCCAAGTTATGGATATAATGCTAAGAATAATATGCTGGTAATTAATGAAGATGAGGCTAAAATAGTAAAATATATTTTTGAAGAGTATGGAATCAATCATACCCCTATGATAGAAATCGCTAGAAAGCTATATAAAATGGGAATAAAAACCAAAAAGGGGAAAAACTTTGAAAATAGGACTGTATGTTATATATTAAATAATCCTGTTTATATAGGTAAATTAAAATATACTCCAGGAGGTAGAAAGGCACATACTTTTGATGATCCAAATACTATTCTTGTAGATGGCAAGCACTCCCCTATTATATCTATTGAGTTATGGAATAAAGTACAACAGGAATTGACTAATACTTTTAAATTTAGGCATCCTAATCAAAGAAATAGTACAAATATATCTAATTGGTTAAAAGGTGTTGTTAGATGTAAAGAATGCGGCTATACAATGGTGCTAAATAATAAAACTAAGTTAAGATGCAATGGCTATAATAAAGGTAGATGTTCTAATTATGCTGCTATTGATATTAAAGAAGTAAAAGAATTAGTTATTAATCAACTTAAAAGAGATTATTCTACTGGTAAAATAGAACATATTATTATAAATAAAAAGACTAATAAAAGTGTTTCTGAATATGAAATATTGCAAAATACTCTTAATAATCTTAGGGATAAAGAAAAAAGAATTAAAGATGCATATTTAAACGGTATTGATTCTATAGAAGAATATAAATTAAATAAAAAAATGCTAGAAAAAGAAAAGAAAGAAATTGAAAATAAACTACATTCTACTAATAAACCTGATAATAAAAAAACAACAACAAAAGTTATTGAAAATGGCAAGAAACTTTATGATTTATTGACTGATGATTCTATTCCAGAAGAAAAAAAGAATTTTTATGCGAAAAGATTGTTTGATAAAATAGTTTACGATAAAAATACTGACAACCTAGAACTTTATTATAGTAGTACAAATCCTTTTTAATAAATGAAAGTCCCATTTGTAATAAGGACCACCGTATTTCAAATGGGACAATAGGTAAATATAGCTATTTTGAATGTAGTTCATTATATAAATTTGTTACTCCACCTAACCAATATTGATTCAATCCAGTGGGATCATTAGCAGCACCAACAGGACAATATTTCTTTTGAATTTTTTCTATTGTATCTAATCCAATATCAAAATAATTACTTTTTAGGTTAATCAAAAACTTCTCTATTCCTTCATCTAAAGAATTATAATGAATTAATCCACTTGTACACATCATACCTCCTACATTATTTTTTTCTTTAAATGCTTTAGAAGTATAATTTCCAGTTTCCCATCTACTAATTGCAATAGAGATTAAAGTTTGTTCTTCGCTCATACCTATTTTTTTAGCTTTAGAGTGAATTTTACAAGATACTTCATCAAATATACATTCTTCTTTCTTTTCTTCCTCTACAGCTAAATTTTGAGGTAATTCTGGTGTATTAGTAATTGCTACTTTCTCTGATGCACTCTCTTTTATATTTTTAGGCTTATCAATATAAAATGTATCATATACATTCATACCAAAATTAATTACTAATAAATAAATTAATGCTACTTTTTGGATTCTTGGCATCATCATAAATAATTTGGCAATAATATTATTGAATCCTTTAATTAAAATATAACTTTCATATGCTAGTCCAATAAGCAATAAAATCATATTTCTTAATAATATTTTTAATATCTTTCTTATTATCTTCCAAAACCCCATTTTTTTAATTTTTCTCTTTATCCTATTCTTACGAGAATATCTTTTTACTCTTGTTTCCATTATAAAGATACCCTCTTTCCAAAACCTAATAACTTATCTCCTGTATAAATAGGAACATAATTTTCATTATTAGATTTATAATAATTAACCATTCCCCTTACTATTCTTTTTAAATTTTTCATTTGACTTTTAAATGGATAAATAATATAATTAGGAGGAAAGGTTTTAATTAACCTTTCGACCTATTATGATTGTATCATTATGTTTAGTAATGATATAACCGTTTCGAGCTAATTCGTATAAGTCATCCAAACTTAACATGCGAATTGGCTTCTTTTTTATTGTATCCATCTTTCTCCTTTCTGTAAGATATGTTTCTTTCTTTATCTTACAAATATATTATGCAACACTTCGTACGGTTTGTCAATACTTTTTCTTGATTTTTCGTACGGAATGTTGTAAAATGTTTTTAGGAGGGAAAAATATGGCTTTTAATCAAGTAGAATACAATAAGGATTACAAAAAGAAAAATTGGAAAATCTTTAAAGCAGATTTAAAAAATGAAGAATATGAGCATGCAATGGAAGTCTTAAAAAAATACGATTTAAATAAAGCTCAATTTGTCAGATTGGGAATCAAAGCTCTAGAAGAAGGAAAAATAAAAAAAGAGGAAAAAGACAATTAGTCAATTTCCTCTTTTAAATATACTTTTTAGCAATTTTTAAATCTAATTTATGAAAGCAATCATCATCAATACTATAATATTCTGCTTGTTTTTTATCTATCATTATTAGAATTGATTTCATATTACAATTAATGTTCAACTCCTTGCAGAATTTTACTAGTTCTTCTTCTCTTAAAATTTTTCTTGCAACCATGCTATCCCCCTTTTCGCGAATATATTCTAACATATTATTTTGTCGAAAAAAGTCGAATTATGTCGAATAAATAAAAAAAGAGGAATAGCTAGATTAATGGTTACTCCTCTTTTTCTCTAATATTTTTTTATTTTCTTTTATTATGTCCATTCTTTTATCGTATTCTTCATGATTATGTGTTTCGAGATAATGTAATTCTTGATGATTATTACCTGATAGCAGATAGCTTTCTTCATATATTGTATGATGAGTTAGTCTAAATGGAGGATCATGATGAAGCTGCAATTTGCATTCTTTATAATATTGCATATCGTACATGTCTACTCTGCCGCATTTTAGAAATAACTGTTGTTTTACTGCTCTAGTATTAGGTCTTTTCTTACTCATTATTTTACTCTTATTCTTTGATTAGGATAGATTAAGTTAGGATTTACTATATTATTCCAATTGACTAACTGGCTTACTGTTGTGCTATATTTTTTAGCAATACCACTTAAGGTATCTCCTCTTTGAATTGTGTAATATACTGCACTGGTTTGTTTAGATGCTATTAATTGATTAACACGATTCTGTACTTCCTGATATCTGCTACCTAATGATTGCTTTCTTGCCTCTCCGTTACCATGCAATCCGTTAATAACTTCTTGTGCCAATTCTTCAATTGTTTTTTCTTTCTTTATTGAATTAGAAGTATTATTAGCAAAATCTCTAATTAAATAATTAGCATCGAATCTGCTATTATTAATATATTCTTTATCAGTATATTGATGAATTGAATATACTTTATTATAACTTGTTCTATCTACATACCAATGAGCTACCCACTTATCAAATCTATCTAATTTAGAATTATTTAATTGATTATTTAACCAACTTAAACTAGCATAAATACCAGTATAATAACCTGCCTTTTCTATATTTTCACAAAAAGTATAGCAAATATTTACTAGCATATCATTTGATGGCATACCATGTCTTTTTTTGTAATTGTCTGCATCTTCCATATCGAACCATACACCATATTTGAAATTAGAACCAATATGTTTTAATAATCTTAAAGCATGTGATACTTCGCTCATGGCTTCACTTAAATTTAGTGCATATGAATATAAATAAACTCCATATGGAATACCTAATCTTTCACATTCATTAACATTTCTAATAAATTGACTATCATCCTGCCTAGATTCATCGTTACCATATCCTAACCTAATGATAGCAAATTCATAGCTAGCATTTTTTACTTGTTCCCAATTTACAGTCCCATTATTCGAACTAACATCGATACCTTTTTTACTCATAATTATTCCTCCCTACTGATTCCCTTTATAGCCCAGAATTGAGCTTCTTCTAATTTAGTAAAAGCAAGAGAAGTTTCTCTACTTCCCTTGCAATTATTTTCTAACCAATCATAAATATCAGAAAAGATTTCCCTAACTTTGTTGATTCTTTCTTTTTGATTATCATTAATTTCATTAAATTTAGCTCTATCATTCATAACTATTCTCCATTCTTTTTATAATTATTTAATTTATCTGATAATACTTTTGGCATAGCTAACCCCAGTTTATTGCAATTTTCAGCTATGCTTATTAATTCCATATAAATTACATAAAGTCCTATAAAATAAAAGATTGCTTTTATTCCAAAAGCAAACGATATTAACATAGCTATTACTATATATACTAATTCTGCTAATTTCTTACCAAGTCCATCTCTCATTTTAGAACTTGATACTTCATTTCTTTTCCAAGCATTATAATATCCTGTAATTATATCTATTACCATTAATATACATGGTAATAAAACTACCCAATAATTTTGGGTAAAATGTATTTCATTAATTATTTCCATTTTATTCCTCCTATAATGTGCTTAAATCTCTTAATGCACTTAATTCTATATTAAATGGTAAACCATCATTTGTTTGTGTTATATTGGTTTGTCCTTTATATGATTTAGCATTATTGTATAAGTTTTCTAATTGACTTCTTAATATTGGATAATCTGTTTCTGATATGTGGATGTAAGTTGGTGTTGCTAATTGATAATAAACTTTTGTATTATGTGTTGATAGCCAATCTTTCCAAGCGTTTACATCTGCTATATTTTCAGTATCAACATAAAAATAAATATAAGTATTACTCCATCCAAAACGAATATGTCCAGCAGTATAACTATAATCTATCCTAGAATTTTTAAAATAATTACATAAACCATTACCCACATTTGCAGTTAACATATCTGATTGATTTATTTTATAAGAATTGCCATCTTTTAACCAATTTGTTTCACTACCATCAAATATTCTTTTCTCAATATTCTTCTTCAAATACCACTCATTTTCTAATAATGTACTATCATAAAATTCACTATCTTTTGTATTTTTAAAGAATTGGCCTGCATAATCTCCTATTTTACAGTATTCTAATGGGTTCGCTATATATGGGGCATAATTAGGTAAATCGGCTTGCAATATTATTCCTTCTAATAATTGAATATCATACAAAGTTAAAGTACCATCATATGCTGCTGGGCTTCCTACATAATATAATAATTGATTAATTCCACTTTCTGTTGTTGTAAAGGTAAAATAATTCCTAAAATTATTTAAAACAGTATACGATGAACCATTATAATACCTCCATCCTAACGGTCTTACATTAGAATCTGTATTATCCATTAAATTTGAAACTGTATATGTTGTATTGTTTTTTAAATTTAACCCAGCTAAATCAATTATTACACCATAAACATCTGAACTGGCTGCAGAAAAGATGATTTTGTCTTTTTCAACTGTAACTGTCCCTTTGGTTCCTAATCTTTTGACATTAATATTATCAAAATCAAGCAAATTCTCACTACTCAAAGTAATAGGATAGTTTTGTTCTGTAGTTGTTATTTTTTCGTTTCCTTTATTATTGTTATAATATGTATTAGCTACTTGAAATCCAATGTATTCATCGGTGGAAGGTGTATAAGTAGTATTTATTCCATTATTATAAGCTAAACTTCTTGAAACAAAATTACCATTACTATCATAATAATATATTCTTTGCCATGCACCTACAATTAAATAAGTAGTATTTGCTTTTAATGACACTTTATATTTAGAATATTTTGAACCTGCATCACTGACTTCTACACCATTATCATTTAATATTTTTCCAGTTATAAACTGATTTTCAAAATCAGTAATACTAAATAAGTTATTGCTAATATTAATATTATTATCGCCTGTTATCACATTAACATCTACTGGGTTATCTGGTGTAGGTGTTCCGTCTTGCGTTAATTCGGTTGGATTTAAAATGGATTTCATATAATATTCTGATGTGTTATTTAAGGTTATGTCTGTCCCAGTTCCTGTTACTTTTGGTAATGTGTTTATTAAAGATTCATATCTATTTTTTAAGTCATCAAATTCTTGATTTGTTACATTTGAATTTGTTACAGTAAATTGGTAATATGTTCCATCAGTCATATTTATTTGATATGTATCAATATTATCTATTGATGATAATTTCACTATATTTAGTATTCCATTACCAGTTTCTCCAGTTGCTCCAGTAGGTCCTATTTCGCCTTGTGGTCCTTGTTGTAATACAAAATTTAAAATAGGATTTTCATTAGTACCTGTTCTTGATACAGAAGGAGTGTTCCCTGAAGTTACGGTCCCTATTTGAATGTTTGGTGTTAATCCAGTAGGTCCTTGTATACCTGTAGCACCACTAAAATCAGCTAGATAATGCCATCTATATGTTGGATCTTCTATTTCTTGTTTTACAAATAATTTCGCATTATCTTCTTGTTCTATATTTCCATCAATCATTACATAGTCATTTATTTGCATGTTATCGTAATCAGCAATCATTAAATTAATATTTGCATATGTTTTCTTTACTTGAAAGGCTTCTCCTTGTGGTCCCATTGGTCCAGTTCTTCCTATTAAATCAACATAAACATATTCTTCATCTTCATCAGTCTTAATTCCTAGTCTAGTGCCATCCCAATTGAACATTAGACTTGTTCCATCTTTTAATGTTACTCTTTTAGTTGTATTATCTTTTTTTGTTAATGTTATATTTACTTCTTTATTTACTTTATCAGATACATCAATATTAAGATTATTTGTTTCTTCTATGGCATTTTCTACTTCTTCTTTTAAACCAGCAGTTTCATTTTTTAATTGAGTAGTTTCGTTAATTAAATTATCTAATACTGGTACTCTATCGTCAGGCTCAACTATTTCATCAGTATTAATTAATTCACTTCTTACATGAAATTTTTCAGTTGCATATCCTGTTAATCTACCATCTTCTGAATATATAGATATTTCGTATTCATAATCTCCAGTATCTTTTAGGACTGGTAAAATTAGTTTATTATCAACTATATCTTGTACCCATTCTTTATTTTCTACTGGATATTTCAATTTAAAAAGAGCTCTTTCGAACTCTTTATCAAACTCAAAATTTAATTTGTATGCATTATAATCATTTTGGACTAAAATAGATAAATCAGTATAGATATTACCTTTTTGAAAGTCTACTACTATACTATATTCATTCATTACTTACCACCTCATCTGTTGTTTTTGTATATTTTAATACAACATATGCTTTCATATCAGACCTATCAGTCCCTGTTCTTATTCTAACCTTATTATCATCGGTAAGGCATAAATCTATAAAATATTGACTACCCGCTGTACTGACAAATGGTAATGGAAAACTATCAATTGAATTATCTTTATATGTCCATCCACTTATTGGACAAGTTAAATGTTCTAAATCATCAACACCAGTAGATATTTCTTTTGTTGATGTATCAGGTAATGTACCAAAATCAATTAAATTACTATATATTTTTTTGCCATCTCGCCAATATCTTCCTGTAAATTTTTCTCCTAAAGATAATGTTGTTAAATCAGATAATGTATCATTTATTTCATCTATGCTATCATGTGCATCTTTTATTCCTGTTCCAAATTTATTTAATTCATCTGCACTTATTCCAGGTTGTTGTGAATTATTAAAAACTGTGGGATCAAATGCCATATTTTATCATCTCCTTTAATTCCTTTATTTCTTCTTGCTGCTCTTTTACAACTTGCCATAAAACTGATACCATTGAATAAACATTAGCTCCATCGTTATCAGTTGATGTTATTTCTTCTGAATAATTAAATCCATCACCAATAACAAAACCAATTAATTTTTTTGCTTTATTATTATCTTTTTTGAAATTATATTTATAAATATCAACTGAATTTAATATTTCTTTTGCATTCGTTAATTTTTCAAAATTCTTTTTCTTTTCTTTTTTAGATGTTTGCGTTAATGATTCACATGTAATATTACCTGTTACACTAAAAAAAGCCGAATTATCCCAAACTGTTGCATTTATTTGACCTGTTCCTGTCTGTGAATACATTCTCCAAAAATCACCATTAAGATATGAAATACCTGATATAGCTCCATTTGTTAAAAGAGAATCTATTTGCAAGACACCTAATCCGCCTTCATTAGCTCTTTTGTCTAAATGAATAGTTCCACCTAAAATTTTACCAATGAATTCTCCATTAGAACATTTCATATTTCCGTCTTTATCAACACTGAAATTAGTACTATCAATTTCTATTTCTTCTGAGGTTAAATCTATTTTTTTCCCTTGAAGATTAATTTTGTCAGCACTTATGCCAATATATGATCCTTGACTATCTTTTTCAGTAGACATATTTATTTGAGCAATAATATTATCTTTATCAGTCTTTTTTTCTAGTTTTAAATCTATTGTTTGATTAGTCAAGTTAATAGCACTACTCATTTCTGCTTTAGTTGAAAAGACATCTGTATATTTACTCTTTACAACATATTTTGCTGTAAAATCTATGTCATATGTGCTTCCATAGGTAAACGCACCTGTACCTTGATTAGTGTAGAATACATTGTTTACTAAATCATATAAACCTACTTCGTTATCACTATTTCTATAACACGGTATAAAATCACGAACTAGGCTATTATTGTCATAAATTTTAAAATAATATAATTTACCTTTCCAAGTATTTTGTTGACTACCACTAGAACTATTTCGATTAAATAAAAGTAGTGTATTTTCCGTAATAAATGTATCAGTTGCATTAAATTCTTGCACTTTACTTCCATTAATGTATATTCCTTCTTTATTTTCTTTTAAAGTAAATACATTATTACTAGAAACATAATTACCTAATATACTGGATGATTCTTTATTTCCAAATCTACTAATTAAAGAGGAATTAAAACTAAAATTGCAACTAATTGCTTTAGAATTATTTGTTATATCGCCAAATAATTGCCCACTATAATTATTATTAGTTACTTTAGTTATAATTTCAGTATTTAAATTACCATGAATTCCTGTATCTATATATTGTTTTCCAGTATTTTCTATATAATCAACTTGAGTGTACTCTTCTGGCAATATTTGGTTTGGGAATGATTCTAAATATAAATAGTTATCTCCTTCAAATAATTGAATATCAACATCTGATAACTCCTCTACCGATTCATCTGAGTGAATTAAATAACTTTTGCCTTTAATATATTTAAATTTTTCGTTTGAATTTAAAAAGTTAAAAGGAAGATGATACCTTTTTGCATTTTGTGTTAATGTTCTAGCAGTATCTACTATTAAGTAAGTATCTATTGGATATAGATTATTACTAGGATAAAGATTTTTTTCTGGATAAATTAAATTAATATTTCCTTGTATTGTTAATTCTTGTAATTGGCCTTGCATTGCATTTTCTATGAATAAATAATTAATACTTTCCACATCTTTTGTTAAATTAACTATTTTATTTATTTCTAATATTAATTCATCTAATCCTTGTATTCTAGATGTAGACATTTGACCTACTTGTATAAAATTAGCATTAATTTTGCCATCTTGTGTAATAGCAGTTTCAAATGGTCCTTCATATCCATGGGTACTGAACCCTATACCTCCTAGACCAAATCTCCATATATTTTGAGCATTTTCTTTAGGTAAGGAATCTAATATTAATATTTCGTTATCATCAATATAAACATAGCCATTTTTATTTAATGAATTGATTAAATCTGTTTGTTCACTAATAATAGTACTTTGAGTATTAACAACTTCTTTTAATGTATTAATAGAACTTTTGATATTATCAAATTTAGCTTTGACATCTCTTGCATAATTACCAAAAGTAAGTGTTTTTACTTTTCCTAGTATAATGTCATATTCATATTCAATTACATTAGTTATTAAATTTATTAATGGATGTTTAACATGTATTGTATCACCTATTTCACATAATTGATTAATATCTGATTTAACCTCATATGATACCTTTGGTTCTTTATGTTCATTTAAATAGTTTTCTCCATTAGTTCTTAATTCTGCTGTTAAATTTTCTTCTGTTTGGTCTTCTTCTTCTAGTGAAGTTTCAAATGAAACAGTTCTTGTATATGGTTGAGAATATTGTTTGTTACTTACTAAATATTTTTCTGGTAATAATAATCCATCTTTACCAACTGGATATAGTTTTGTGCATACCTCACTCCAATCCTCAAATATTTTTACATTTTGAGCATTTTTACCATAGCATACAACTTCTCCTCTATCAGTTCCAGTAGAAATATTAAAGCTTATGTCAAAGTTATCTGCATCAAATACTCCATTAAATTTTTCTTCAATAACTGTCCAAGCTTCAAATAGAGATTTTCTAATAAAGTATGAAGTATTTATACCTTCTACGTTTGATTCTCTAATAGTAAAAGGACTGGTGCTGTCAGTCCTTTCGTTTATATATATTAAAGAATTTAAAGCATTCATATTGGTTGGTCTTACATCTAATAGAAAATAATTTTTTGAATCAAACATTACATGATCTGCTGTAAAAGATATTTTCCTTGTTGAATATTCGATATTATCATTTATTCTGAAAGCCTGAGGACTTAATTTGGATTTTGCTTTTACAACAACTAATTTATCTTTTTCTATATAATCTTTGTATTCGATAGGTACTTCTACTTCTAGATACCATCCATTTAAGCTTTTTTTCTTAACTTCTAGACATTTTAAAGGACTGATAGCTATATTACCATTTGAACTAAAATTTTTATCATTAGAATTAAATATTTTAATCATAGCCAGCAATCCTTTCTTTTTATTTCTATTATAGCAGTACCTGAATTAATAGTGATTGCATTCTCTCCTGAATTTAATTTTGGAAATTCAAAATCAATTTCAAGATTTCTATTTTTGGAAATACCATTATAACTAGCATTAAATTCTTTACAATCTATTTCTACATAATCCGTATCAAAATTATAAACAAACCTTACATCATTAATTGTTATATCAACACTATCTGATGTTGTTTTTATTAACTTTATAATTGGTTGAGATGAAATATTCCCAACATTAGAAACTGAGTTTGTGACTGCAATATAATCATCATCTTTTATCCAAAAGGGTTCACGTGTGAAATTAACATCTATGCTTTTTATAGTTGCTTTTCTTTCAGTAGAAATATCTGTATAGCAATAGGCTGTAGTTATTCTACCTTTGTATTCAAATGTCCCTTTACCATTTAACCATTTAAATATATCATCTATTTTAGAAACATCCATAACAGATAATTTTAATGCAAAAACTACATCATCATATCCTAACTCATTATATATGCTACCATTTCTTCCATCAATATCTATTTTTTCTGTCTTTTGAGCAGCTTTTTTTATAATATTTGTTTCTTCTTCTGCGATAACATTCATACTATCACTAGAAATACCTTTAAATTTGAACATATATTACACCACCTTTAAAAGCCTATCATCAATAATTCTAATAAAACCATCTTCATCTAATACGAATCTAGCTTTATTAAGGGCTTTGGTAAAAGATTCTGTCATTTTATCATAATCGATAATATTAGTAGGGGTTGCACCTCCACCATTTGATAATGGCATTACCTTTGTTTTATTCCCTTGTTGCATCAATAACTCTGGTCCTGCTTCTGCAACAATTGCACTACCTTCTAATAAATCTCCACCTTTAGCTAATAATGGTATTCTAGGAACAGAAAAATTATGAATTAATCCTTTAAAGGGAGAAATTCCTAAAAAGCTTATATTTCTTATAATACTTAAAGCATTATTAATAGCATTAAATGGAATAGAAATAACTCTGTTGATTCCGCTTATTATTCCATTTACGATAGTTTTAAATGCATTAGCAATACCATCTTTAATACCGTCGAATATTTTTCCACCAACTGAAAATACGTTTTTAACAGCAGCCCATGCTTTGGTAAATGTGTCTTTAAAAAATGTTGCCACAGTTGAAAATATATTTTTTATACCTTCCCATGCATTTTTTGCACCATTTTTTAATCCATCCCACATACCACTGAAGAAATTAGTAACTGGTTGAATAATATTGTCGTTAAACCATGAAGAAACACTTTGCCATACTGATTTTATACCTTCCCAGCAAGCTGATGCTACTTCTTTTATTTGGTCCCAGTGTTTAATACATAGAACAATAATAGCTATTAATGCAGCAACTGCTGCTACAATTGCTAGTACTGGGGCACTAATACCACTAATAACTGCACCAGCTGCCATAACAATAGGTTTTAATATAGCAACTAATTTTAGTATTGCTGAAATACCTGTTGCTATCTTACCAATTACAATTAATAATGGTCCAATTGCTGCAACTATACCAGCTATCACTATAATAGTATTTCTAATAGATGGATCCAACTTAGACAACCATTCTAAAAATTTAGAAACATAATCCAATACATTTCTTATTACTGGAATTAAAGTTTCAGACAATTGAATTGCTATACCTTCTAATTGAGATTTCATTAATGTTAAATCTCCTTTAAGG
Organism: Lachnospiraceae bacterium; assembly: GCA_017449765.1. Taxonomy (GTDB): domain Bacteria; phylum Bacillota; class Clostridia; order Lachnospirales; family Lachnospiraceae; genus Coprococcus_C. Next base: position 28,183 of record JAFTFE010000001.1, read on the forward strand.
TTGTCCATCATTACATCTGACATATCTTTTGCGGCACCAGATGAATTATCAATTGCATTAGATAATTTATTAAAGTCTTCTTCACCTGAATTAACGATAGCAAGAAATCCTGACATAGCAGTTGTTCCTCCAACAGTTTTAGCAATGTTAGTCTTTTCTTCATCAGTTAAATTAGCAAATTTTGTTCTCATATCTGCTATGATTTCTCCAAAATCTCTCATTTTTCCTTCTGAGTCAAATACTTCAACTCCTAAACCTTCTAGTGCATCTCTTGCACCACCTGTATTAGTTGATAATCTTTGTAATATTGCTCTTAATGATGTACCTGCTTGACTTGCTTTTACACCTGAATTAGCCATTAATCCTAATGCTAATGATACATCTTCCATATCAAGATTTAATGCCCCTGCTATTGAACCAGTATATTTCATAGCTTCACCTAATCCTGATACATCTGTATTAGCGTTAGTTACTGTTGCTGCAAATATATCAGCAAATTTTGAACTTTCTTGTGCTGAATAACCCATAGCAGTTAGTCCATCTGTAACAATATCAGATACCATTGCTAAGTCTTCACCACTTGCAGCTGCTAAATTCATAACACCTTCAATACCATTTAACATATCTTCGGTTTTCCATCCTGCAAGTGCCATATAATACATAGCATTAGCAGATTCGGTAGCAGAAAATTTCGTTGTTTCTCCCATTTGTTTTGCTTTTTCTCTTAATTTTTCTAAATCTTTACCACTTGCTCCACTTATAGCTTGTACTTCGGACATTCCCTCTTCAAAATTAGCTCCTGCTGTAACCGCAGCTGTTCCTACTGCTAATATTCCAGCACTAACGACTGATGCTTTTTTACCTACATCGGTAATTTTTTTACCACCTGATTCTAACTTATTTGCATAGTCTTCTATATCAGCTGTACCGCTTTTTAATTTTTTACTAGTTTCATCTATTTGATTTTGATATCTTTGTAATGAAGCTTCGGCTGCTGATAAAGCAGTCTTTTTCTTTTGAATAGCGATTTCATCTTTATTTTCGGCACTTTCTAATTGTTCTAATTCTTTTTTTAATACATTTACTTTATCTTTTTGAATATCATAAGCATTATTTAAATAATTTAATTTATCAGTTAATTTTTGACTTGTACTTGTTGATTTGTCCCATTGAGCTTGTACTAATTTAAAATCTTGATAATTTGTTTGAAGCTCCGAATTAACTAACTTTAAAGACCTAATAAAGTCAGTAGAACCATCCGCATTAAAAACTAGTCCTACTCTTTTTAAATCATTACTTGCCATATTTTCTCTTTTCATGGATTACGTGTGCATCTACCATTTTATAAAATTCTATTGGATTTAATTTCATAAGTTCGTTTGTTGATAGACCTATTTGTAATCCTGTATATTTTATTTCAGCCCAATTTATTTCTTCTTTTTCTTCTTTGGCTTGTTGGGATGGTGATTTATATACTTCTGGTCTTTTTTTTTGAAGTCATCTATTTCTTTCAAATTTTTTTCAACAAAACTAGATAACTTTTCATAATCTTTAAAATTAACTAATTTTAGTGCCTCTGAATATGTTAATGGCTTTTCATAATTAGAACGAATAAGAGCATAAATAAAAGTATTCATTATTCTTAATCTATTTTTACCTTTTCTCATGTCTTTCTCTAATAAACGGTAACCTGTTCCTTCATCTGTGGTATAGCTTTCAAGGTATTCCATAACTTGTAATGACCATTCTAATTCTACACGATCATTATTTTTAAGTGTTATAATCATTTATATCATCTCTCTTTCTAACAAAAAAAAGAAGCAGGAACATAAATTATGCTCCTGCTGTTGTTGCTGCTGTTAAATCAGCAGGTGTTAAGATAGGGTTAGCGAAGAATTTATCTTCTGTTAAATTTTCTGGGAATTTAGTCATATCACTATCAACGTATGTTTTTACGTCACCAGCTTCATTAAATGGATAAGCTCTTACAGTAACAGTATCGTTTTGTTCACTGAATGAATCTTCCTCTGTATTAATATCATCAGTGTTTTCAACTAATTGACATTTAGGAAACCATTCATATCTAAATCCATCATTAAACTTCTTTACGACTTTACCATATGCAAAAAACGGTCTTATACCACCGTGTCCTGATGTTACTAGACCACTGTTGTCGATAGTCTCTCCTCTCATTCTTGCTAAATCATCAGGGTCAAATGCGACATTCTCTACTTCCATTTCTACATTTTGAGTTGAATTTACAGTAGCATAGTCTTTACCACTTGCTTTAACTGTTGTATTATCTCCATTTTCGGTAGTACCAATACTTTTAACTGTTTCTGTTTTTATAGTATCTTCATATGTACTACTAAAATTACCATTTGTATCTGGTGTATTAAAAGCGTAGTATTGAGCTCCAACAGTTTGTTTCATTTTTGGCTTTTTTGTAACCATATTATTACCTTCTTTCTATTTATAAAATTCTTTTATCATTAACTGATAGTATTTTTCTTTATTTCTATTAAATACTGGTGCTAGATGCTGATTTCTAACGAACTTTCTCTTAGAAGTATGTCTGATTTTTATATTCGCTCCATTTTCAATAATAGGACCATAATATTTACCCCAACCTACTTCTATATCTTTTTCTGTAACTCTATATGCAAATGTACGTATCAAGTGTGTATAGCCACTTTTTTTTATTTTAGACATTGGTTTTGCTAGTTTTAACAAGTCTTTTGTTAATTCTTTCGCACCTTTTTCTAATATTTCAAGTGGCTTTTCTACTTTTTCAATATATTCTTTCAATTCATTTTCTAAGTCTAGAATACCTTCAAATGAATAATTACTCATTATATATTCTCTAATAAGTCAATTGAAAAATAATAATGCCAATATCTTTCTTCTTCAACATATTCCATGTTTATAAATGGCATTTTATTTAATTCATTTAGCTTATGCTTTAATTCAATTATTTTTGGATCTCTTGGAATAATTGAAAAGAATGATACTTGATATGTAACATTAGTGTCATAGTTACTTCCACTTGAACTTATATCATCCCAACCGAATTCCCAAAATACAATTCTAGGATAAACATCTTTATTAATATCATTTTGGATGCCTTCATTTGTGGGAATATCTAATTCTTTTAGTAATTCTACAAATTTTTCTTTTGTCATAAATTAACCTCTTTTTTTATAATCTATTAGAGTTAAATCTGTTTGTTTGAATCCATCTTGATTAGTAAAATGATAAGCATTAAAAACTTTATAATAGTGTTCACCTATTTTTAAAACATTTAAAGAATTAATTTCTTTTGTTTGAGGTATTCTAATTTTCATTCGAATATCTACATCTCTTTCACTGGCAATAAATCTTAATTTATCAGTAATAGATAATTCTTCATAATAAATAGGTTTATCAAGTACTTTTTCTAATTTATCTAATGGATAAATATCTTCTTGATTTTGACTAATTTTATATAAATAAAAGCATCCATCATTATAATTAGGAATTGATGTAATAGTCTCTTTGAAGTTCAATATATTCAGCCTTATATATATTTTTAAATTCTGCTAATCTTTTATGATTAGCATATAATACATAGTTTTTAAGTAGTGATCTTGCTTTTAAATCCTTAGTAAAATCAATTGTACTTCCTACAACATTTTCAATGTCATAGATTCCATCTTGTATAAAGTTTTTAATTATCTTGTCATCTATAAATGGAGAAATTTGTTGTTCCAATCTAATATCTTCTATTAATTCACTAATTACTTTTAGTTCATTAAATTCCAATTATTAATCTTCACTTTCGATAGGTTGAATTAGAATTTCCCCAATTTTATTTTTTTTACTCATTAATTCTTTAACTCTTTTTTTATCTGGAATATAACCATCTTTTTCGGCATCTTCCCTAGGATATGTATCATTCACTTTATAAATATGATTATTATCTTCTAAATCTTTAAATTTATATACAACTTTATACATTGTTATTTCCTCCCTATTTAAGATTGAAACTCAGAGCAATTAAGCACCCTGAGTTTCATCAGTTTCGTTTTCAGTTCCATTTTCAGTTTCACTAATAGTTCTAATAGTTGGAATATATTCTTCTAATTTAGTAACATCAATTACATATGCTACACTATCGTCTACTGCTCTACCATTAGCATAAGCTTTACCAATTAATACGTTAGCATCATCTAATGCTTTTGTTTCAGCGTATTCATTAATTTTGAATCCACTAAATCCCATAATATATTTTTTATCTAGTGTAAATGCTGCTTTACCTTGTGGATTATTAGCAGTTTTTATTACTTCTAGATTCTTATAAGAACTAATCATTTTACCTTCTCTATCATATAGAGCGGGTGCTACATAATCAGCTTCATCTGCTGGATTACAAACTAAATAGATTTTATCAATATCCCTTTTACCATTTTTTGATAATGTCTTTTTAACTGGTGCTAATTCTTTTGGTGAAAAACCAGTAACTGTATTTAAAGTTTTAGCACTATGTTCTCCATTTTGTTCAAGACTTCCAATTTGATAATAAATACCAACTGGTTCATCTTTACCAGTACCACTTAAATATCCATATTCAGCACCATCTACTAATGATTCTTTTAATGATGCTCTAAAATATTTGTCAACAAATGGTAATGATAAATCTTTGATAGCCTTTGGAATTATCATATATACTGTTAATTTGTTTAATTCTACATTCATTGAATCAAACTCGTGTGATAATTCACCAGTAATACCATCAAATATTCCTCCCCATTGGTATCCACCACTTTTTTCAGCAACTAACCAATTTTTAACATCAGCTGGTGTAAATTGTACTAAATTTAATACACCTGATTCTTTTTTGATATCATCCAATGTTCTATCTATAATAGAAGTAGGAAAAATATCAGTTTGTTCTGCTGTTACTGTTTGTTTAGCATCTTTTAACATTTGATAGAATTTAGTCTCTGCTTTTGATAAAGTTCTTAAATTTAAACTCTTTTTAAATTCTTCATCGTATTTAGCTCTTTCACTTTCCTCCTGAATTTTTGCTATTAATTCTGCATTTTTTGCACTTGTAATTAATTCTAGTGCATTAACAATAGCTTCTGCTTTGTTATCACTTTCTTGAAGTATTTTTAAAGCCTCTTCATTAGCTTGTTCAATTGTCTTATTTTCTAAGTCCATTTTTTATACCTTCTTTCTTATTTTTTTCTATTAAAAAAAGATTCCCAGGAATCTTCTTTTACAATATTTATACTTTCTTCTTTTTCTTTTAACTTATTTTCTAAGTTTTTAATCTTAGTAACTAAATTAAATAAATAATTACTTTCTAATGATTGCTTTGCTGAGTCATTCTTTGTAACGGTAGTAGCAAATCCTAATTCAAAAGCTTCTTTGGAAGTAATCCATTCTTCACGATCCATCATTGCTTTTATAGTTTCTTCTGTTTGACCAGTTTTAGAAACATAAATATTGACAGATGGTTGAGTTATTTTCTCTAAGTCTTCGGCAGCTTTTTTCATAGCGTTGCTATCACCTTCAACACATGACCAAGCATTATGAATCATTAAAAGACCAGATTCAGGAACTACTCTTGTATCACCAGCCATAAAAATAACGGATGCTGCACTACAAGCAAATCCGTCTACTATGGTTTTTACATGACCTTTAAAGTCTTGTAATAATGAATAAATAGCTAGTCCCTCTGAAACCGAACCACCATATGAATTAATTCTAACGGTTAAGTTAGGTGTATCAACTGCATTTAATGCATCTTTTAGAGTAAATGCATCCGTAGCGTCTTCTCCTGTACCGAACCATCTATCAATAAAATCTTTTTTTCTAATATCTCCATAAATAAATAATTCAGTTTCGTTTTCATCTACTTTTCTAAAATTCAAGTATTTATTTTCATTCAATCTTCATCACCACCTTTCTTCGGATTACCATAATTCTTTGTTACATGAGGTTCATTTGCCCAATCTTCATCCTTAGGTGGGACATTTAAGAATCTACATAAATCGTTATGAGTAAATCCATCACCAAATAATTTATCTAAACTTGTAGCTGAATCAAAAATATCGAAATGCTTAATATTTAATCTATTGATGTATATATATTCACCATTTAAATAATCTTGTTCTTTAACTAATGTACCATTTAATCCATCCTCTAATATTGCAATAAGTGGACTAACGGCAAAAGTAATAAAATCATTTGTCCCAGTAGATTTATCCGTTTTACTACCATAAAATACATCTAACGGAATATTAAAACTCATTGCGACTTCATCTTTCCAATGTTTTTCTAAATCTCTATAATCACTTGAAGTTACTGTTTTATCTCCATTTAATCTTTCTAACTTAAAGGCATCAGATAAAAGTATTGCCTTTTCATCTTCACTAAACAGTCCATCAGTTATTTTATTTTTATAGTCTTCATAACTAATTTCTTTTCCATCTGCTGACCTTAATGTTGGTTGGTTACCTGGCGTTCCTAACTTCCATTTAGGTGAATTACTAGCTTTATAGTTTAAAGTAGCCATGCCTAATAAATTACCAAACTCGTTATAATATTTATCTAAGCATTCTTTTATTTGACAATCTCCCAGTGTTAAATGAATTACTTCATTCGATTTAAAACTTTTTTCAATGTTCATGGTATTTCCGTTAGAATCTTTCAATATAATATTTGAATATGTTTTTTCTCGAATAAAAGAATTTGAAACATCAAAACTATCTGCTAAAAATAAATATTTGTTTAATTCAATTATTAAACATTCTTCATCGTGTAATAATTTAGAAATTACGTTATAAAAAAAACTAGTTGAATATTCATTAGGGTTCGGTTTAATATTCAACTTATAGTATGTATTATTCTTGATAGAATCTATTTTTTGATTTTTATTTTTCTTATATACTTGTATTTCTAATTTAGAAATAGTTTTTGCTATTAAATCTATTGCGTGTTCTATTGCTAATTCTTTTACTTCCAATTTCTTTGATAATGACTTGGTTAAAAATTCAATATAATCATCATAATCTTTTTTGCTCCAATTCTTTAATAAGCCTGTTAATCTCATATTTTTCCCTCACTTTATACATAAATAACTTCTTTAACTAACAAATTTATGACACTCATAGCGACTACAAATGCCATAAATGGGTCATTTTTTCTTAATTTTGGTTCGATTTTATAATACGTTTTATTACCATCTCTTCCAGTTTTAACTCCTGTATTATTAATTGACCATCTCATTAATGCAGAATCTCCAATATTAATATTTCCATTTGAGAACTCAACTTCTAATTGAGGTGCAACAATAGCAGCAATAGAAGCTGGATATCGAACCATTCTTATTAATCCATTGGGGTTATCTCTTGTTTCGACCGAAACATTAAATTCTTTAAATGTTTGTTCTAATAATTTATATCTGTAACTATCTAATACAATTTTTTTAATATTATATTTTCCAATTTGCTTTAAAACATGTAGAACTATATCTCTTGCATTAATGCTTTCAGTATTCACTACTTCAAAATCATTGAATCCATCTGAACCAATATTTGCAAATGGAAACTTTATATCTTTATAAAATCTGCTTTTGCAACATATCCATGTATGATGTCTCCATATAATTTCATCTTCTATTTTAAAAAGTAAACCAACCGATGCAAAATCATTTAAGTCTGCAAAATCGATACCAACAATAGCATCTTCTCCATCTTTTACGTTAAAATCTCTTGGTATTCTTGCTTCTACATTTTTAAAAGAAGCTTTTAGTAGCTTATTCCATTCGATAGCTACTTCATCTTCATCTTGTTCTGGTAAATTTACTCTTTTAGCATAAAACTCAGTTCGATAAGATTTTTGCTGCTGCATTTTTAAATAATCTTTAATTATTTCATTCTTTAAAACATCGCGATATTCTAATGATGGATTAGCCTGACATAATATATCTAAATTAATATCTTTTCTATCTTTTGTTTCAAGGAATTTAGCAAAAGCTTTATCTACATCTTCTCTTTTCTTTAATCTATATAAAAAAGGCAAAAGATTTAAAAAATTATCTTCACCTCTTAATACACTCTCTGATATTGATATTTTTTCATCTAATGGTCCTTCACGTACAGTCCCATTAGTTGTAATAATAACTGTTCTAGCATGTTCTATCTTACCTAGTCCACTACTATATACATTTATTTGTTTATAATCTTCATATGCATGATACTCATTAAATAATATCATTCCAGTTTGTTTTCCATCTTTTGTTTTAGCATTTGAAGTATTATATCTTAGCTTAGAATTAGTTTTCTTATTCCTGATTTCAGTCTTATTCCATTCAAAAAACTTCTTCATTACTGTTTTATTTTCTTCTAACATATTATAAACAACATTAAATGTATTAATAGCCTGTTCTTCTGATGTAGCAACAATATCAATATTATAATTTTTTATACCATAGTAATGGGTAAGTAAAAAACAACAGAGTGGCATCAGCATGCCATCTTTACCATTTCCTCTACCCATTAAAATTAATATCTCTGAAAATATTACCAATGATGGTGTTTCTTTCTCATACATAAAGAAAAAAGCATAAATAAATTTTTGAAATGGAAATAATGGATAAAACCATTTTTCACAAAATTTAATACAATTATGAAATACTTTTTCATCAAAAAAAACATCATCTCTTGACAATGTTGGTTTCACTATGTTTTCAATACATAATTTTATATCTTCTGATACTTTATTAGGATTATTACTAGCATAATCTATATAATCTTGTATTTCCTTACAATAAATCTTCTGTTCCATCATCTTTACCATCATCCTTTTCTGGAATATTTGGTTTTTGAAGATTTAAATCATTTAAAATCTTTAACATTTGAGTATTTACTTTTGTTAAGTTTAAAATGCTTTCATTTGGCTTTTCAACTGGTATTCCATTTCCATTGGTTACAACATACCTGAGCCCTTTGTTCTTTATATCTTCTTTTAATACTTTTTTTAGATCATAAAAAGATAAATAATCGTCAACCAAATCATTATAATATTGACCTGACTTCCCTTGCGCTTTTAATTGATTTAATAAATTATTTTTTATTAACGCTCTATGAGTTGCTGCCATTTTTACCACCTCTCATCTCTTTCAAAAACATCTACTATTTTAAAATTCAATTTACTTGAACAATACCTTTCAGATACCCTCAAATTAAATTCTTTAATTTTTTCTATTTCTTCTAAATCGTTATTGCGGTTTCTTGAATAAATATTTTTTAATGACTTTTCTAACGTTGTATTTATCCATATAAATTTAGAATCATATTGAACAAATAATTCTAATTCTTCCCAACTAGGAAAGCAAGTAATATACCATACATTTATCCCCCTTGATATATAAAACTGAGTAATTATTAATTGCAATTCTTTAATTAAATTTTGATTATCAAATTTTTGAAAACACTCTTTCAAATTATTTGCATCTATGATTACATCATTTTTATTTTTATTCTTAATTGCATAGGTAGTTTTACCTGCTCCTGAATATCCACAGATTACATTTATCATATCCACACCTACCCTTATACCCTTTTTACGCGTGAGAAAAAGCAAAAAAGTTGAACAGTCGAGACCAACACACCCGCTCTACTTAACGTAAAGGTACTTATAGATTTGAACGGGGGAGTATTTTATTAAAAAACAAACCAAACAATCGATATAATCATGTATAATATTGCTAACATACAAACATAACCTAATACAATTTTATTATTCTTAGATGTATTGCTTAATGAATCATTAATATTATTTAATAACTTAATTAATTTCTTCATTACCACATCTCCTTTGATATTCTTTTTTTCTTTTTAAATCTAGATTTAAAATTTATTCTATCTTCTATTATTTCGTGAGCTTCTCTTGATAATGAAATTCCATTAGATAGTTCTAATGCTAAGTCAGGACGTTCTTTTATTGGTACTATATGATGGACTGTATTTGCATCTACAACTTTTATTTTATCTGGTTTATGCTTTCCATCATCCCACTTACCTAAAAAGAATTGACATTTATGTTTATCTCTTTCTAATACTTTCTCTCTATAAATATCGAAATCAGTTGAATTATAAAACTTATTGGTATTGCCTTTGGCTATTTCTTCTTCCCAATTAAAATATTTTCTTCTTTTTCTTCTTTGTTTCATATTATCACCAACTCTTATAAATACTGTGTTGAATTTAACACGAGCCCAGCCTCGATTCTGTGCACTTGATACTGGTTGTTTTATAAATTCAACACACTATCTATGAAAGA
>JAFTFE010000053.1 GCA_017449765.1 Lachnospiraceae bacterium
AATCAGCTCTGATCCAAGCTTTACAACCCAGAATATTATGATTACCTTAATGATATAAAGCATCATCGACATATCAGTTCTACTGTTAAACGGACTGATGTTCTTAATAAATTGTTTAATCTTACTCATGATCAACAAATCCTCCTTAAATGTTTTTGTTGAATCAATCGTAATATTATTCCTTAAAAAACTCTACCAATCAGCCTTGGCAATCTGTCAACGACAGTTAACAATCCTGTTAAAACCCGTTGCAACGCCCTGTTTTACTGCATTTTCATTCTAAACTATTACTATTTCATTTTTCTTAAAACTCTAAACTATCATCATTAAGCAGAAAATACTTCATACCCATAATTACAAAGCCTTCCTCGTTCCTCCACGGCTTTTTAGTTCCGTTTACTATCACAATCTTCTTAAATGAATCAGGTATATTTCTAAATGAATTAAATTCCTGTGTCTGCTTTTCTTCAGAAGTCATGTCATAGGCTACCTGAATATAATATCTCTGACTACCTTGATTAACTACAAAATCAACTTCAAGCTGCTTACGATTCGTTTTCCCTTCATCATTTTTTTCATATACTTCTACGATACCAACATCTACATTATAACCTCTGATAAGCAACTCATTATAAACAATATTTTCCATAATATGAGTAGGTTCCTGCTGTCTAAAATTCAATCTGGCATTCCTAAGTCCCACATCCGAAAAATAATATTTCAGGTTTGCACCCACATATTTTCTTCCCTTGATATCATATCGTTCCGCTTTAGAAATCAAAAAAGCCTCTGTCAAGTAATCTATATGGTTCGATATGGTTTTATTGCTGTAATTAATTCCTCGTTCACTTTTAAAGGTTTTTGATATTTTGGTTGGGTTGGTAGGTGCCCCTATGGCAGAAGCCAGAATATCTACTAATGTTCCAATTTCATCAACATTCTGAATCTTATTTCTCTCTACCACATCCTTGATATAAACATTAGTAAAAATGTTTTTTAGATATTCTGCCTTTTGGCGTTCCACTCGAAATCCCGCTACCTGTGGCAATCCACCATACGTCATATACTCTTCCCATGCATCATCATACTCTCCCTCATAAGCATTATAGAACTCTGCAAAGGATAGCGGATAAATTCTTATCTCATCTCCTCTGCCCCTAAATTCAGTTACAATATCACTGGATAAAAATTTCGAGTTGCTTCCGGTCACATATACATCAATATTGCTAATCCGAATCAAACTGTTTAACACTTCCTCGAATCGCGGCATAAACTGTACTTCATCCAAAAGCAAATAATACCTCTGTTCGTCTTTCATAACATCCTTAATATACTGATAACACTTTTTCGGATCTCTTAATTCCTCATTTTCAATACCATCCAAGGCAATCTCAATAATATGATCATTATCTATCCCACTCTCCAACAAATATTTCTTAAATAACACAAATAACAAGTATGATTTTCCACATCTCCTGATTCCTGTGATAATCTTTATCAGCCCATTATCTTTTCTTATCTTTAACTGTTCAAGGTATGCATTTCTCTTAATCTCCATAGTCCACTCCTTATTTTTGTGTATCGGCACATTTTTTAGTAATCAAATTATACCATCAAACATCTATTAAATCAATACTCATTACTATTTTATGTGTATTTTCACATTTTTATGTAATGGAAGATTATATAAAATAAGCAGTAACCAATTAAATTATAATGATTACTGCCCTTAAATCACTTAATATCATATGTCTTCACTTGTCGCTATTCGATATTCAATCATATATATCCTACATCTTTAAGTTATAACTTAATAATTGTTTTACCCTTGGAGCCACCCGAAGCTACCTTTTGCAATGCCCGCCATCGTGAACACGAATTTCTTGACTGCACACATATCAGAACGCTGGGCGAATTCACCGTTAGGCATTGCACGTAACGAAACAATACAATCAGTTTGACCTCGCCTTTGATAATCATATTATCTAAAGGATTGACTCCCGCTGTCAAAATCTTCACAAGCACTTCATCCGCTGTGATTTCCGGAATGGGAATGTCTTTCAAAATCAACTCCCGCCCATTTTTATCATATTTATCGAGTATTGCTGCTTTCATGATTTTTCCATTTCATTTAAATTTAAAGGATGTGTGAATGGGTACTCATTCTATTATATTCAATAAAAGATTTTCATCTTATAGATTATTTTTTATTAATTCAATAGCTTCCTCGACTGCATCAATGTATCTTCCCTTTAATATAACACGAAGATTATACTTTTGAGATTCTAAAATGTAATCCTTATTTTCATTTTGAATAACAACAGCAACCTGCTCTTCACCTATACATATTACATAAGGTGTCACATGCCAATATCCTCTCTCATCTTCTGCGTAAGTTCGTTTCTTACAATGAGGACAGAACACTGTTGTATTTGCATAATGAAGTCTCGTATACTCCTGTTCGCAATGAACACATTTTTCTCTATCTCTATATAGCTTACCCTTATCATCTTTGATAGGTTTTATAACCGTCCACTTTACTGATTCAGATGATGCAATAGTATTTTTAGATACAGGATAATCTATCCACGATAAATCTTTTGCTTTGATTATTCTGCTTCCTTTATAAATTGTTTTATCAAGTCCAACTGCTCCTATTATAACACTGACAAAAAAAACACCAAAAAGAACAAACAAAACCATCTGAGGTATTTTAGTAAATCCAATATAGCATATTAAAGAAGCAACAAAAGAAAGTATAGCTAATCCAAATCCAACTAATGCCGTTTCTTTTCCAATGATCGTATTGTCTGATCTTTCATCCTTTCTATTACATTTAGAACAGACATCTCCGGTAAGACTACTTCCACAGTACGCACAAAGATTATGCGTTATTTCCATTTTATTTTGGAGAATTGATATCAAATCATCATAATCATCTATATTTCGTTCTATATAGACAGGATATGAAACCAAATCTCCGTCTGGAAGTAAATAGTTCGCATCTATTCTGTCTTTGCCAATATCTTTAACAATAGAACTAATTCTAAATATCTTAGCACTATATTTCTTATAATCACCATTATTAATAAGTTTTTCAACGATACGTACATCTTCTATATATTTCAGGAAATCCTTAACTGCCTTTTTTCTCTTAAAATAAGATATAATTGACAATACATTTCTTCCCGAAGATACTCGATAAGGAATAACATCCGGTATTAAATATGGTGTTTCTTTAGAATATAGATCTAACATAAGTATATAAATATCTCCATTCTCATCAATAATAAAGTTCTTCAAACATGGAACAGATGATGATACACTATGTCTATCTTTATATTTATAGCTAAACACTCTAATGTTTTTCTTCATAACAAGCATCTCCACTGTATCAATAAAGTTTTTCTTAATTATACAATTTATATCTAAAATTAAAAAGGCACTTATTTTTTTATATAATGGCATTTATATATTAAAATGCCCTTATAATTTTTACTTTTTCCTTTTAATTATAGTTATTCCTATCATTGAAATACCTGATATTATGATAAGTGATGCAATAAGCGGTAAGTTTATCTTATCGCTTGTCTTTGGTTCATCAGGCTTTTTTAGGTCTATCATTTCAACCTTTGTTATTTCCCCTGAATCCTTTACTTCAAAGGTTATATCACTTGCCACTTCGTAACCATCCGGTGCTTTTACTTCATGAAGTGTGTATGTACCAACCGGAATTTGCCAGTCTCATTTGGCTTTTCTGAGTTTCTTTTCGGGCAGTTCCGTATACATGCCTCCCAGCAATTCTGTAATAAATTCTAAATCTTATTCTATTACCACTATATATATTGAACACCTAATGCTTTTAAGTCCGCTCTCATTTTTTGTACCTTTTCATCCGGAAACCGTCTGCCTATACAGTCCTTCAGCATAAATACTTTAACTCCCGTTTTTGCTGCACCTTTTGCTGTGGCTCCAACGCATCCGCACTCATCCAATCCACAAAGAACAACCTCATTATATCCTTGTTTTTCCATATGTTGCCTAAAATCTTTTGCTGTATAAGTATCAGAATGCTTCTTCTCAAAAACTAATTCGGAAACAAAATTAAGTCCGGGATAAATTTCGGCACCCTCAGTACCTTTGATTGAAAAACCTACTCCCCACATTACTTTAGGCAGGATATGCTTGATATAAATAATGTCATATCCATTTTCCTTATATGTCATAATAGCCTGATTTACATCGTCTACAAGTTTATCCGTATCATAAGTAAACATAGATTTTCTTTTATCCCATAGATAATCATTTTGCATATCTATAACAAGTAAAGCTTTATCTGTTACCGACATTTTTCTCACCTTCTATTCTTAACTCTGAAAATCTACACTTGTCCGACTATTTTTCCGACTACATATCCTGCCGGACCCATGGCTCCATATCCAACCATCGATGCAGTAAATTCTGTACTCTTTGATGAGTCGACAATTGCTCCGATTATACAGTTTTCTGCTTGGCCTATACAATTTACCTTTTTGAAAATATCAAGTGCTCCCTGATATGTACTAAAGTCATCCATTTTTTATCCTCCCCTGAACAGTAACTTTAATCTATCCACCACTCCGGAGTTAGCTCTCCAAGCTTCATAACAAAACCTTTTGAATAATCAATCATAATATCAATATCTTTGTATCTGCCCGGCATAAGCTGTACCATAAGTTCCCTGCAAGCTCCACACGGTGCACCCTTTCCCTCATTAGGCGGTATGCAAAGTACTCTGTCAATTTCATATTCTCCGTTAGTAATCATATTAAAAATTGCATTTCTTTCAGCACATATTCCAAGCGTCGAGCAGGTATCAATACATACACCAACGTATATTTTTCCTGATTTTGACCGAACAGCCGCTGATACCTCTCCTGCTGTAACATAATCTGAAATTCTTTTTCCACCCAAAACCGCTTTAGCGGCATTATACATATCAACCCATATCTGATCCATAACAATATCCTCCTTCAAGACTCTGTTGCTATTTTATAAATCCTTTGTTTCATTTTCCATTAGCTTCCTTATCCGGAAACAAAAACAAATCATCCGGTATAAATACAAGAATTGCTTTCGTATCATGAACCTTCTTTTCACGTATACCGACACAGGTACAATAATCATATTTGTACACTCTGCCATTATGTCTTATCAACAATTTATATGTTTTAACCTCTTTTACAATCGCATGGTAGGCAATGTATTCATGACGACGGACAACTCTTAATTTATATACAGTATTTGTTATGTAATACGCCATTATAGGTATACCGAATACAATGAAAAAAAGCATAATAAAAGCTAAAGGTCCTGCTGCTCTCTCTGCCTTTACATGAATTATCGAAGCAATGATTCTGCCCTTATAATCCGCATTCGATTCATGTCTTATTGAAACCATTGCAAACAACACAAATCCTATCATAAGAAAGACAACTGTACCTAAATTTAAAACCTGATCTTTAAGCACCGCAAAATATAGTTTTCTCTGAAACGGCATCGGTGGTTTAACTTCGTAAAAATTTTCAGAATCCTTAAAAGTATGAAGATTTCCATTTTTATAAAATATATCTTTCCAGTTCTTCATATCATTTAATGCATATCTGACTATATTTGGAGTTACAAGAATACCTATACACGGAAACATGATAAATCCGACAATTGCCAATGAAAGCTTGTCATTTACTAAGTCATCAATTCCAATTAATACAACTGCTGTCATAATTAAGGTCGGAATAAATGCAGCAATAATTTTATCCACATACCACATAGTAGTTTTTTCTTTTTTATTATTGGAATAATTCTTTAGCAAAACCATCAATGATGCATATAACAAGGCACCTGCAACAATCATACAAATAATTGAAGTAAGTAATCTTTCATTCTTAAACCATATATACTTAATCGTAAATGCAATACTGACTCCAAACATAACAATTGATATAGACAAAATCAATATTACCAACAACTGTTTTCCTGTAGACAGCGGTTTCTTAGCCAACTTTAACACCTCTTTTTCTGATTATATTTCTAAACTGTTATTTCAATTTGATTTCCAAAGGTATCAAGAATACAACTCTCATAATAACCATCTCCGGTTATACGAGGACCACTTAACACTTTATATCCGTCTGTCTTAAGCCTGTCTGTCAGCTCATCAACTTTTTCTTTGCTTCCAACCGAAAACGCAATATGTGCATATCCTACACATCTATCTTTATTATCATGGTCAACCAATCCAGGCTTATTCATTATCTCCAATCTCGAACCATCACTAAATGTAATAAAATACGAACGAAAGTCGGTATTTTTATTGTGATATACATCGTTAGACTTTCCATCAAAATATTTTATAAAGAAATCTTTGGCTGATTCCAAATCATTAACATACATAGCAACATGCTCAATTTTCATTTTTATTACCTCAATAACTCAACACAATAAAACTTTCTCTTGTTATCAAACACACCCAACCAAATTATAGAAAGGTTTCACTGTCATTCGTTCCCTATATTGGTATTTCCCTTAAAGATTAATATAAATTAATTTACCTATAAAATACTCTGTTCCATAATCATTATAGGTAAAAATGTCATATTATAAATATATAAATTTCCTAATTTACCTATAAAAGCATTACTAATAGATATATTTATAGGTATTTTTTATGTAATCTTTTATACGAATCTCAGAAAACAAACAAAATTTACCTATAAATCAATTGATTTATATCCTTCTTATAGGTAATTATGTAATTTCATAAGTACAAATCTATAAAATTTTACCTATAAACACTTTTAAATAATTAACATTTATAGATAATTGTATTAATACTTCTCCTTCTTTTAACAGCTTTATAAAAATTCATAAACAATCTCTTTAAGCATAATTTTATCATCAATCATAAAATCCACTGTAAACACCCTTATTATTCATATGACGTTCTATTCCATTTTCCTTATCTTCTTTAACCATCTCCGCAAGAGTTTTCTCGGTTATGATATTCCGATTGCGATTTTTACTGTCAGTTACTACAAACCAGCCCTTGTTATATTTAAGCGCATAAAATATCTCTCCGGTAACCTGTATCCGAAAAACAACATAATTATCCGAATCATCAATATAACCTACTGTTGCAAAATACACTTGATTTCTTTTTGCCCCAAGACCTATCTTATAAAGTTCAAGTTCCAGACATACACCTCTTCGCTTAGTATAACGATACCAATTATTGTGCTGATTCAAGAGTCTATATACAAGATAAACCGTAAGAGAAGAAAAAAATATATCAAGTAATATAAAAATTCCAATCTGAAATCTTGACACATAAGCTATATTATCTACTCCGTTTATAATCAGTATTCCAAACACTCCTAAAGTAATTGGTTCGGTTATAAATACATATAACCTGGAATGTCGCTGTTTTAACCTTTCTCCATCATCAGAATTTAACGGAAAAGCTTCTCCGGATAAATCAGCTTCTTTAAGTTTTTCTGAATATTTATCTATTTCTTTTATCCTTGCCGTCTTCAACCTTTTTCTGCTCGTAAATGCCACTATTACAGTAATTAAGTCAGGCAGCAAAACAAAGCAGGAAAATATAATAATTAATTCAGCCATAATATCCTCTTAATTTAATGTATATTTTACCTTGACTTTCTTATCATCATCAAATCCGTAATAAGTAAAATAAAAACCGAAATCCATATTGTTTTTATCTCCATTACATTGGATACTACTCCTCCGATACCGGCTCCAATTGCAAAAATCAAAATAATCCCAAAGAAGTGTAACGCTTTATTTAAGTCCTGTTTTTCTTTGCTTCTTAAGTATCTCGAAAAGCTTTCCGTACCATTTCTCAAATTACCGATACACATTGTACTTGCATAACCATATCCGTGAACCTTACGAAAGGTCTGAACCTGCATAGCACAGGAAAATGACACCAAAATATTAGCAGCCATATTAAAATCAAGCGGCAATATTCCAACCACTGTTAATACTATTATTTCAAGTAAAACAACAATTTGACGCCAATGTATATTACTCTTTTCCTTAAAGCTATACTCAATTCTTTCAGCAGTAAAAATTCCCAATGCAAACGACAGCAAAGGCAGCATATAATGCATGCCGTTTAATATGTTTCCGGACATAATATTTTGACTCATCATAACAACATTTCCGGTTTGGGCATTGGCAAAAACCTTACCGCGAACATTATATGTATATGCATCCTGTAGTCCGCCTGAAAATGATAGTAACGCACTTAGAAGGAAACTATCCGATGTTTGCATTTTGTGTCTCCCTTCCTTAAATCTTTTGCCTTTCTGCATTATATCATAACAACAGAATAATTAGAAGAGCTTCGCTTGGATGTGATAACCTGAGCACACTTGTAGCCGAACGAGCAATACTATAAGAAACCTATGCAACGCCACTTCGCCTTCGTTTCACTTCAATGTGATAACCTGAGCACACTACCTCGCCTTCACTTCGTTTCGGCTCGGTGAAGTGCTTCGCATAGATTTATGATGTAATAACCTGAGCAGCTACCTCCTCTTCGCTTCGCTCCGAGTCGGTAAGGTGCTTCGCACCATAGAGCAATAAAAAAATGGACACGAGCAAGTAAACTTGCGTGTCCATTTTTATTACTCTGCGCTGCTCAGGTTATCACATCATTCCGCCCATGCCGCCCATTCCACCGGCAGGCATTGCAGGAGCATCTTCTTTGATGTCTGCAACTACTGACTCAGTTGTAAGAAGTGTTGCTGCAACTGAAGTTGCGTTCTGAAGTGCTGTTCTTGTAACCTTAACAGGATCGATTATTCCTGCTTCAACCATATTTACATATTCTTCTTTATATGCATCAAAGCCAAGACCTACCTCTGACTCTTTAATCTTGTTGATGATTACTGCGCCTTCAAGGCCTGCATTTTCAGCGATTGTTGCAAGAGGTGCTTCAAGTGCCTTTGCTACGATAGCTGCACCTGTCTTCTCGTCACCCTCAAGTGAATTAATAAGGTCTGCAAGTTTCTTAGCTGCGTGAATATAAGCTGAACCACCACCTGCGATGATACCCTCTTCAACTGCTGCTCTGGTTGCATTTAATGCATCCTCAAGACGAAGTTTAGCTTCCTTCATCTCAGTTTCGGTAGCTGCACCTACTCTGATTACGGCAACGCCGCCTGCAAGCTTAGCAAGTCTTTCCTGAAGCTTCTCTTTATCAAACTCTGAAGTAGTCTCAGCGAGCTGATTCTTGATAAGATTAACTCTTGCCTCAATATCCTCTTTAGCGCCAAAGCCGTCTACGATTACTGTATTTTCCTTTGCAACCTTAACGCTCTTAGCACGACCAAGCTGATCTAAAGTTACATCCTTAAGGTCAAAGCCAAGTTCCTCTGAGATAACCTCGCCGCCTGTAAGAATTGCAATATCCTTTAACATTTCTTTTCTTCTGTCGCCGTATCCCGGAGCCTTAACACCTACTACTGAGAATGTGCCACGAAGCTTATTTACGATAAGAGTTGTAAGAGCCTCGCCCTCGATATCCTCAGCGATGATAAGGAGCTTCTGACCACCCTGAACTATCTGCTCAAGAAGCGGAAGTATATCCTGAATATTTGAAATCTTCTTATCTGTAATAAGTATATATGGATTATCAAGCTCTGCAACCATCTTCTCCATATCGGTTGACATATAAGCTGATACATAACCTCTGTCAAACTGCATACCTTCTACAAGGTCAAGCTCAGTCTGCATAGTCTTTGATTCCTCTATAGTGATAACACCATCCTTGGAAACCTTCTCCATAGCATCTGCTACAAGCTCTCCGACTGTATCATCTCCTGCTGAGATAGATGCAACTCTTGCTATCTGAGTCTTACCGTCTATACTCTGGCTCATCTCTGAAATAGCCTCAACTGCAGCATCACAAGCCTTCTTCATACCCTTTCTTAAAATGATTGGGTTAGCACCTGCTGCAAGGTTCTTCATACCTTCATTTATCATTGCCTGTGCAAGAACTGTTGCTGTAGTAGTACCGTCACCTGCTACATCGTTAGTCTTTGTAGCAACCTCTTTTACTATCTGAGCACCCATATCCTCAAATGAATCCTCAAGAGTTATCTCCTTAGCGATTGTAACACCGTCATTTGTGATAAGCGGTGTACCAAATGATTTTGCAAGCACTACATTTCTTCCCTTAGGGCCAAGTGTTACGCTTACTGTATCTGCTAATTTATTTACGCCTGTTTCAAGAGCCTTTCTTGCTTCTGCTCCGTATTTAATTTCCTTTGCCATTTTAACTGCCTCCTAAAAATTTATTTAACAAAATGTATTACTCTACAACTGCAAGTATATCTGCCTGCTTAACAATTATATACTCTTCATCATCAAGCTTAACCTCAGTTCCTGCGTATCTTGAGTAGATAACCTTATCTCCTACCTTAACCTCCATAGGAATCTTCTCGCCATCTACAACTGCGCCCGGGCCAACCTCAACAACCTCGGCATACTGTGGCTTTTCTTTAGCCTGTGATGGAAGAACTATACCTGACTTGGTAGTTTCTTCTGCAACTGACTGCTTTAATACAACTCTGTCACCTAATGGTAATAACTTCATTTTAAATTCCTCCTAACATTTCTATATCTTATGATAATAGACTTTCTATTTTTAGCACTCATTTACTTTGAGTGCTAACATAATTATTATTGTACTCAAATTTTGGAAAAAATCAACCCCTAAATGTAAAATTTACAGCTTTTTCACAAATTATTTATTTTCCAAGACCTTTTTCTCTTCCGTAATAAAAAAGATATTGCTGAGCATAGCCTGCATATTCACCGTATTTTTCATACGCAAAGCTTTCAATAATCTCCTTTTTGGTATCCTCACCAAAATACATATATTCCATAATTCTCTTCATCCATACGTCAACCGGAAATGCATTTGTAAAGGAAAGTCCGTAAAGGAGCACACAATTTGCAACCTTCTCTCCTACACCCTTTATGGTCATAAGTGCTTCGCGGGCATCATTAAAGCTCATACCTCTAAGCTTTTCTTCATTTATCTCACCGTTATATACCTTACAAACCGCATCTTTTATATAAGGAGCCCTGAATCCCACCTTACATTCTCTAAGTTCATCCTCCGTAACCTCATAAAGCCTCTCCACACTCGGAAATGTATAGACCGCCCTTTCATCAGAAAGCAAAATCTTATCTCCATATCGCTCTGAGATAGTATGTACAATCTGCTTTATGTGAGGTATCTGCTTATTCTGAGAAATGATAAAGGATATAAGCGTCTCGAAGAAATCCTGCTTTAAGATTCTGATACCGGATTTTGCCATAACGGCTTCTTTAAGTCTGTCATCAGAAGTTAAAACCTTATTCTTTATATCTGAATAGTCAACCTCCATATCAAAATACCTTGACCAGATTTCATTATAATCCTCCAAGGAAGTATTATATAAAACTATCCTGCTGCTATTTTTTTCATCAACAAAACCTGTATCTTTTTTTGCATTATCTTTAGTCTTCTCATTTGCCTTCTCACCAAGCTGCCTGATATGAAGATACCTTCCGTATGCCATAAGCTCGTAATCCTTGTCATCAAGTCTTGTAAAATGAAAGCACTGCCCGCATTCTAAGATATCCTCTATATCAAAGTCCCTTGCACCCTCTATAATTACATTTTTATCATCACTGTATATATTCATATTCAAAACCTCATCAATTTATGTCAAACAAGCCTTCTTATCTGCTTTACAAACAACTTTGGAAATCCCATGACATATTGTCCGTGATCCATATTCGGTATCTGTCTGAAATGAACATCCGGTATATAAGATCTAATATACGAAATATCTGACTCTCTGAACATCTTTTCTCCTGATCCATACCAGTATTCAAAATATGTATCCATTTCGGGAAATTGCTCCGGCATATGAAAATTATCCATTGAAGAATATAGTCTTCTGATACTTTCGATACTCATACATCTTATAATACCATGCATAAGATCAACCTGCTTTTCATCATACTCATCAGGCGGAAATACCAGCGACATAAGTCCCCTGCTCTTTTTTTCAAATTTTTTAAAAGTGGTATCTGCCCAAAGCTTAATTTTAGAGTATGTCACACCATAATTCTTAGGCGTAATTCCTCCGTCAAGAATAACATTTTTCACATGAATTTTGTTATAAGCAAGCAGTCTTATAGCTATACCGCCGCCCATTGAAAAACCATATAAAACATCTATGTCAGATAGTTCATTCTCCAAAAGCCAGTCTTCAAGTCTTTTTGCCACATTTTCCATAGTGGTAAATTCATCAAACCTATACAAATCATGTCCGGGAACAGCCACTGCAATCACATGAAACTCATCCTTAAGATATCTGATATTTTCCTTAAAATTCTTCCACGACATACATGCACCGTGTATCATAACCAAAACTTTATCATTTTCTTTTCCAAACTCGTGAAATGTCATAATTACCTCCAAATTCTAAACTACTCATATTTATCATCATCTGTAACATTTTCTTGTAGATTATAAACATAGTTTACTAAACCACTTTTTCCATCACACCCAAAAATATCTATTCCTTTGTATATTTTTAATCCAATCATTTTT
The DNA here is from genome assembly GCA_017449765.1 of Lachnospiraceae bacterium. Lineage (GTDB taxonomy): Bacteria > Bacillota > Clostridia > Lachnospirales > Lachnospiraceae > Coprococcus_C. The sequence goes on from JAFTFE010000053.1 coordinate 12,677, forward strand.
GCAATTTCATCCGATAGTTTTACAATTTTTTCATAAACTAATTCTAATTTATTTTTCTCAAAATAATCAGATATTCTTTGCTTTCCAATCGTAAAATCAGGTATTCCCGATCCATCACCCTTATAAGATTTTTTAAAATGTATCAACTCATTTCTTACTTTTGAAGCACTTTTATATTCTCCCCAAACGTCATTACTCTTTAACAATTTAAAATCTTTTCCATAATATAAAAAAAATAATTTCTATTTTTTCTTCAATACTACATTTCAACAAAACTTCTTCATCGTATTTCATACATGAATCAATTATTGAGTTAACAAAACTTTCCACAAAGCAGTTTAACATCGTAAGTGCAACAAAACCATTTTTTAAATTATTTACTAATTTTTCTTCATCAAAAAAGTTGTCACAATACCCTATATCTTCTGTCATCATTTGAATATGCTCCTTTGCAACATTCAACGATAACTTTTCCATATTAAAAAAATAACTATCTGCCATTTTTATATTCACCCTTTATTATTATATTTTTTACAAATTTCCTCCAATTGAATAAAATTCAAACAATCTTTTTTTCTTTTAAAATATTCACCTGATATGTATTTTTTATATAATACATTTGCTTTATTTTCAATATCTTCAGAGTGTTCGTTGCACCATTTTAACTCAGCTTTCAAAAGATTTTTACGTTCAATAAGATTATCACTATCATGTCTTCTTATTTTTAAATCAATTTCTTTCAATTGCTTATCCTCAACTGGTATCATTCTGCTAAAATTAATAGCCGCAATATCTGTACCACCAATATTGATTTTAGAAAAATCAATTTTATCTTTAATTTTTTTATGTTTATCCTTAAAACTTGTCAATGGAATACAATATTTTTGATTCTTACATATCACAACAACACCAAGAAAAGGTCTATATTCTTTTCCTATTTGGGGACTTACACTATATACTCTTCTATCAATATTTTGTAAATTTCTTATATATTTTATATCAATCCTATATAATTTAAATTCTTTTACCATAAAACAGCTCCTATATATAAAAAGACTGTGCTTTAGCACAGCCTTTTAGTAGTCCACCATTAGCGGCTCTACGCTGATTAAATGTCCACTTATCGGCAGGACTCTCCATCTATAATTAAATATAACACAAATTATTTTTTTGTCAACAAAATAGATAATTTTAATAATAAAAAATGCAAATTGATTTTACTAAATTGAAACATAATAATAAATTATAACCTCAGAATCAGGCGTAACCCATAAACCTTCATCAAATTTTGATTGTTTATTAACGATTATTTTTGCAACATTTCCTTCCTTATCACGCCAACCTAATTTAGGCATAGTCATTTCTTTTATTACAATATTTTGAAATCCTAGTTCTTTAAGTTCCTCAATAACCTCATTATATTCTCTTCCTAAATAATACTTTGAATTATTTGAAATCTTAATTTCATCTGGATGTTCTAATGCAATTTCTTCTTCTCATTTTGGCTCATAATATTCTATTATTATATTTGATTCTAACTTATAGAAATCTTTTTCACAATCTTTATTACCATTTATTTCAATAGAAACTAAAAGATTCTAGTTTTACTTTAGAATCAACTTCAGTAAGTCTTTCTAATTTAATATTATTAAATCCTTTACTTAAAAGAAATGCTTTTATATCTGATATATTCTTACCAACATATTTTTTTGGTGTAAGTTCTATAGGTAATTTATTCTCTGAATTCAACGGAGAACTAAGATATTCGCATATATTCAAAACCTTTCACTTTTTTCCCATTCTTTAATTTCATTTGCACGAACGGCATTAATTGGATGATCATAATTTTGAAATAAAATAAATTCAAGAGTTTTGTTCCATGCTGAATTATTAACAAGTTCTCTATAATCTTTTGCTTGCTCCATAAAAATATTTATATCAGCATCAGCCATAATATCCTTATCATATCCAGCAAATCTCATACACATTTCTGAAACTTTGTCAGCATTACCGTCACAAATAGAAGCTGCTCTATCTGCGAAAAACTCACTACATCTCATCCAATAAGCAAAAGCAAGTTGAATAGGATAAAGAGCTATTGTTCCTAAACCACTGACAAATGATGCAGCACCATTTAATAATGTACGCCCCATAGTTGTATATAAAGTATGGTGACAAGCAATATGTCCACATTCATGTGCCAACACTGTTGATATCAATTCATCAGGCAAAGTTTCAAATAATCCGGATGTTATAACAATAAAAGGATCTGAATCACCATAAGTATACGCATTTGGTACAACATTCAATTCAATATAAAGTTCAGGAATAGAAATTCCAAGTTTTTCGCAAATCGGCGGAAGCATATTATAATACTTTGCCATCTGATTTTCACTTAATTTAAGATTTGTTGACATATTTATAATTTTAAATTACTTCTCATTCCATATTTTCATAAATGCTTTCATAAACTGCGCAAAACCAGGGATTGCTTTTAGTGATGCCATTGCTGCTTTATCTGAATCATGTAAATATAAAATATAATCTAAATTTGCCATTTTTTCCTCCACAATCAAAGATTTACAAAATATAAATAATTATAGCAAAAACAGTCGGTTTAGTATATACTTATTTTATATACTGATACTATAAAAACAAAAGAAAAATCTACAATCGAAAGGAAAAACTTATGGCAGAACAGCTTTATACAATACCGGTAAATGATGCATTTGATACGGACTGTGAATGTCCTATATGTGCAATGTATGCAGAATTGGAAAGAAACGCAATTGACTATACTATGGGACCAAGTTATATGGAGGACGACAACCGTGCTATGACAGATAAACTCGGCTTCTGCAGTCATCATATTAAAATACTGTACGGAGAAAAGAACAGACTTGGTCTTGCGCTTATGATGAAAACCCATACCGACAAAACCATCAAAGATTTGAAGGCGCTTAGCGAAAATAAACCTGTATCATCAGGATCATTATTTAAGAAACAAACCTTTTCGTCCGTAGGGGAATATATAAATAATCTTGAGAAAACCTGTTTTATATGCGATAGGATAGACAGCACCTTTAACCGCTATATTGATACCATCTTCCATCTCTGGAAGAAAGAACCGGAATTCAAGGATAAGGTTAAGAATTCAAAGGGCTTTTGCACATATCATTATGGACTTTTGTATGATTATTCAGCTACGAAGCTTTCTAAAGATGCTTTAGAGGAATTTATAGAAATCTTAAACAAGGTATACTTTGAAAATATGGAACGTGTAAACGGCGACATAGGCTGGTTTATAGATAAATTCGATTACCGCTACAAAAATGAGCCTTGGAAGAATTCAAAAGATGCCCTTCCACGAGGTATTACAAAGACAAACCACACTATCATATCATCAGATAACAAATAATAAAAATGACTTGGCAGAATATACCGCCAAATCATTTTTTAATATCATATATCTATAACACCACAACCGTTTTTTCTTCAACATCCTTTATCATACATTCCGCGAAGTAATCTCTGTCGCTTTCTTCAGTTATCTCATTATCCTTTAGATACTGACGATAGTCCTTAAGCTTGCCCTCGTAAACAAGCTCTAATTCTTCCCAAAGTCTGAAATCCTCAGGTCTTACCAAGCCTGCTTTCTTATCAAAGGTTTCAACTCCGGCATTTTCAAGTACATGGTATACGAACTGTGAACAGAAATAATTGTATTCTCGCTCAACTGCTTTATTGAACATTATGCCTACGATACCTACATAATTATATTTGTAATATTTATCGTTCTTCTTGAATTTTTTAAGAGTATTTACAATTTTCTTATACTCATTTGTACTTACCTTTAGCCTTGCAACACGGCAAGTCGTACCCACATCACGTCCGAACACGCCTGTGGTTATATCTTCTTGTATAAATCCACAGTAGAACGGATTGTGTAATTTTCTCCTTGCGAAGCTATACATCTCATTCAGCTCTATATCAAGAGCTATGGACGTATGAGCATACGGTTCCTTAGTCCACATTTTTATCACATGAGACGGAAAGGTTGATGTCTTGGAAATAACTATGTAAATGCTCTTATCCTTGCGATTGTTTTTAATGCGGTTTATCTTTTTAATATTTTTTTTATTTGATGAGTTCTTATTTCCCATAATATAAAATCCCCGCCATATATATTATCTAATCTATCTGCTCTTAGCAATATCCTGCTTAATAAGCTCCTTAAGATTAAGCGCCTCATCCTTAAGTCTCTTGTTTGTTGACTTGGAAGTAATAACACTTCCGATAAGTCTGGCTGACTCCTCGAACTTCTTAAGTTTTCTTGCCAAATCAGCCATAATATATTTTAATGTATTCTCATCCATTCCCGCAATAGGAAATGGTTCACTGGAAATAGCTAACACAAATCCGTCATAAGCATTTTGCAAGCATTCCAATTCATCATTATATAAAGCCTTATTCTCCGGATCATTCTTATCATTAGAAAGGCGCTTTCCCCTTATAACCCATGCAGTTTTTAGAGCTGTATATGCTCGTTCTCCATTCTTAGCTTTCTTGACAACAGAACATATAAGTGCAAGCTTATGCCTAAGTATAGCCTCATCATATGTATAAGGACCATCTTTGTCCTCAAGTCCTTTAAAAGTTTTTCCGATATTATTTTTTATTTCCATAATCTGGTGGTTGGACAATCTTCCATAATATCTTGTAAGCGACGAATATCCACAATATGAACAGCTTACCACATCATATTTTAGAGGGTCCATAAAATCATATACCGGTCGTAAATCTGTATCTGTCTTTTTTCTCTGAAGCTTACCTGTCTTTACACATTTTGAAGTAAAACCCAAGTCACATACAGGACACTGATACTTTTTATCAAATATATAATCTTCTTCTTTTCTCTCTAACTGTGCTGCAGCCTTTTCCCTATCTGTGTCAGTCGTACGTGGCTTATCAATAACATTAATTTCTTTAAGTCCTGATAAGCCAAGTCCTTCCATACCCTCAAATAATCCCATTTTCATCTCCTAAATGCGAACAAATACAAATTAATTTGGCTTGTATGAACTCTTCAGTGATACAATCCGATTAAATACCAAATTCTCATCTGTCGTATCTTTCGTATCAACACAGAAAAATCCATGTCTTAAAAACTGGAATGAATCTCCTGCCTTTGCATCTTTAAACGCCTTTTCCAATTTACAGCCCTTTAATACTGTCAATGAATTAGGATTATAATTAAGTGTTCCGTCCTCATTTAATTTACCCTTCTCTTCATCAACTATATTCTCATATAATCTTACTTCTGCATCTATTGCGGTAGACGCATCAACCCAGTGGATTGTACCCTTTACCTTTCGTCCTTCAAAACCTGAACCGCTTCTGGTCTCAGGATCATAGGTACAATGTATCTCAACTACATTTCCGTTGTCATCTTTCTTATAATCCACACATTTGACGAAATAAGCACCTTTAAGCCTTACCTCATTGCCCGGGAATAATCTGAAATATTTCTTAGGCGGTTCTTCCATAAAGTCTTCCCTGTCTATATACAGTTCACGGCTGAATGCTACTTTTCTTGTACCGGCAGCTTCATTTTCCTGATTATTGTCTATATCAAAATATTCTACCTGACCCTCAGGGTAATTATCAATGATAAGCTTAATCGGATCAAGAACTGCCATCATTCTGTCTGCTTTAAGCTTAAGGTCTTCCCTGATACAATACTCAAGCATAGCATAATCTGATGAACTGTGTGCCTTGGATATACCGGACAGTTCCATAAAATTCTTTATCGACTCAGGTGTGTATCCGCGCCTTCTTAAAGCAGCTATAGAGACAAGTCTTGGATCATCCCAACCATCTACTATACCATCTTCAACAAGTTTCTTTATATATCTTTTACCCGTTACCACATTAGTAAGATAGAGCTTTGCAAACTCTATCTGTCTCGGAGGATTAGGGTACTCAAGTTCATTTACCACCCATTCATATAATGGTCTGTGATCTTCGAATTCAAGTGTACACAAAGAATGTGTAATACCCTCGATAGCATCTTCTATAGGATGAGCAAAATCATACATCGGATAAATACACCATTTATCACCTGTGTTATGATGTGTCATTCTCGCAATCCTGTAAATAACCGGATCACGCATATTAATATTAGGAGAAGCCATATCTATCTTTGCACGAAGCACCTTAGAACCATCAGGAAATTCTCCGTTTTTCATACGTTCAAACAAATCAAGATTTTCTTCTATACTTCTGTCTCTGTATGGGCTGTTCTTACCCGGATTTTTGAAATCTCCTCTGAATTCCTTAATTTCATCAGCTGTCAAATCGCACACAAATGCCTTGCCCTTCTTTATAAGTTTTACGGCAGCCTCATACATATCACCAAAATAATCCGAAGCAAATCTGACTGTATCCCCAAAATCAGCACCAAGCCATTTTACATCATCTATAATAGACTGCACAAATTCTGTCTTTTCTTTTGTAGGATTAGTATCATCAAATCTAAAATTAAATTTTCCGTTATATTTCTTGGCAAGACCATAGTTAAGAAGAATTGACTTAGCATGCCCTATATGAAGATATCCGTTAGGCTCGGGAGGGAATCTTGTTACTACCTCACTGTATCTACCTTCCTCCAAGTCCTTATCTATCTCCTGCTCTATAAAGTTACGTGATACTACTTCACTGTCCATATATGCCTCCTTATAACGTACTAAAAATGTACTAAATTTTATAATAACATTAAATGAATATCTCGTCAAATATGATTATTTATTATTTTTTTTCATCGGCAAACGCACTGTCTAAATTGGCATCGTAACCATTCTTTATCTTCTCGTTTATGACCTCTGACTGCTTCACATAATCATATTCATATGCTCTGTCATCCTTGTTAATATCGAGATTAACAAGCGGAACCTCATCCGGTTCATCACCATTACCATCAT
>JAFTFE010000054.1 GCA_017449765.1 Lachnospiraceae bacterium
AGTATCCTTATCCATAGCCTTTGTACTGACCGAAGGATATGACACATGTTGTTCCTTATCTTCCAAATCCGCATGTGAGGCAACCTTGATTTCATTATGATACAAGTCTTCAAATACAACTATCGTTTCTCCTGCAAGAGATGTTGAATCAAAAGTAAACTCAAGCTCTACCGTCATATCTTTTTTATCTGCCGTAAATGTCTTTTCAGCAGTAACCTCTTTGTCATCATCAAGGAAAACCTCACCTGTGTCAGAATTATACAGTTTGCCTTTTATGGTATATTCCTTACCGATTACAAGATTCGTTACTTTAACATAGTCGATAATTGATGATTTTTCACCTTCAACCCCTGTATGACTTAAAGTATCAGTATCAACAGCTGTCGTCTTAACATCCACATAATGTATCTGCTGTTCCGTATCAGAAATATCCGCATGTAAAGCAACTTTTTCATCATTATAATATAACTCTTCAAAAACGGTAATAGATTCACCTGCTATATCAGTTGAATCAAATGTAAACTCAAGTTCTACAGTCTGATTAACTGTCTCTGCAGTAAATTCAAGTTCTGAAGTCACTTCCTCTCCATTATAATCACGGAATATCTCTCCCGTCTCGGTATCATAAAGTTTCCCTTTTACAAGATAAGTTCTTCCGACAACAAGGTCAGTCATATAAACTTTATCTGTTATCGTTACTTCTTCTCCCACAACACCGGTATGCTCTTTTGTGGAATTATCAACAGCAGTTGTCTTAACCTTAGGATAATACGCCTTATTTAGCAACTTTGAAGTCTGCTCAACACAATATAAACCATCAGCATCAGTCTTTTTATCATCAATTTTAAATTCAATGTCTATATCACTTACTTTTATAAAATCATCAGGAGTATTCAGTTCTTTAACAACATACTTACCAAGCGGAATACCATCCTGATAAGCCTTACCTTCTGCATCTGTAGTGATTGTGTATGCCAGCTCTCCCTCCTCATATATAATAGTTCCTGCCCCATCATATGTATAAATATTCTCACCGGCATATATTCCAAACTCTATATCAGCAAGCGGTATTACCTCAGTTATAAAATTTCCCGAATCCTCATCCCACTTTCTTATTTCTCCTTCTTTGTAAAGTTCATATCTTCCAAAGACAGGAGTATCATTACAAACTATATCAACTATTGATACAGTATCGCCTATATTTTCAGTTGTAATATAGATAGTGTTATCATTTATAGTAAAATCAATGCCTTCCGGAGTATCAAGATTATATCCTTTGGGTGCAGTAATCTCCTCAAGTCTGTAATCACCGTATGTTAAAGTTCCCGGAGTCATTAAGATACCATCATTACCTGTATTGAACTCACTTACAAGTTCAAATCCTGAGCCGGTATATGTTCTAAAGGCAACATAGTCATTATCTTTATAAGACCAGATTCTGTAAGCAGATGAATTATTTAATACGGCGTGTTCAGTTGTACTATCAAACTTTGTGATTCTTAAGTAGTATTTCTTTTGTGTGTCTGTTTTGTAAACAATTTTCTGAGGTGTACGGCTGTCTATCGTAACATCAACAATAAAGTCAGCAACAGGATTATACCCATCGGGTATTGTTGTTTCCTTAACTATATAAGTACCATATCTTAGTTCTGCCGATAATGCATATCCATCTTCATCGGTAAACATTTCCTTAGATCCATCCTGTGCAAGTTCTACAGCTTTTGATGTATCAAATATATAATTTCCGTCATCGTCTGTTGATAGTTCACTTACCTTCCATGCCATAAAACCTGCATTTGCAAGGGGCTTAAGGTCATTAGTGCCGTCCTCACTAAGTTTAATCAGCTGAAATGCCTGCTTTTTAGGTCTTTCTGATATAGTTGGCTCAACAGCTTTATTTGTTGCTTCTGTACGAAGCATATGGTCAGTAACCTTATATGTATAAGTTGTATCATCCATGACATACTCTACCGGAGATTCAACTTCTTGAATTGTAATGTATCCAAGAGGAATCGTCGGTATATTGTCACTGTTAAAATAAAACTCATCACTTGATTTTTTATTAAAAGAAGTAATATACAAAGAATTTAATTTTGCTGTTCCGTCGCTGTCTGTTTTTAGATACCAATGTCTTCTGTAAGTGGTATTTGAAATCAGGCTTTCCGTTTCAGCAGCATAATATTTTATCTCATATACCGCCCCTTCTACAGGTTTTTTGTTTTCAGAATCATTCTTTTTTAATATTATATCTATCGGATTATCCTGTGGTATCTCAGCAGAACTTACTGTTTTACTTTTAACTGTTGATGATATTTCCGCTTCATACACCTTACTGTCAAGGTTGTATCCCTTTGATGCCTGTGTTTCTTTTACGTAGTATTTTCCAAAAGGTAAATCCCCGCTCTCACCTTTTCCGCTTGCATCTGTCGTGATTGTTGTTACACGGTTAGTTCCCGCATTAGCATCCGAACGTGTCCTGTAAACACTGTATACAGCGCCTTGAAGCGAATAACAATTGTTATCTTTTGTTAAAACTGTATTTGAAGATGCTTTTTCAACTTTAATTTTTCCTGAATCCGGTTTCTCGGAAGAGCTTACGGTTGCAGTTTGAACAGTTTCATTTGTTACAGTTTCATAAATGTTACTATCAAGATTATATCCTTTAGATGCCTTTATCTCTTTTACGTAATATGTTCCAAACGGCAAATCACTGCTTACGCCCTTACCGTATACATCAGTTGTAATACTTGTAACACGATTTATATCTGCGTTAGCATCTGTTTTTTTCTTATATACGCCATATATTGCACCTTGTAACGAGTAATAACTGTTGTTGCTTGTATAAGATGTATCAGATGATGCTTTTATAAGACTTATCTTTCCTAAATTCGGTTTTTCCACGGAGCTTACAGTAGCAGACTTTATTGTGGAATTTATTGTTGCAGTGTAAACCTTTGTATCAAGACTGTAGCCCTTTGACGCCGTTATCTCTTTCACATAATATGTTCCATACGAAAGACCTGTTACTTCACCTTTTCCTTCTTCATCTGTTGTTATGGATGCAACTTTATCTGTATTATTTTTTGCATTGGTTTCAGACTTATATACTCCGTATACTGCTCCCTGTAATGTATAATTACTGTTTCCGTTACTTATTGATGTATTCGATGAGGATTTTACAAGGCTTATCCTTCCTGAATCCGGTGACTCTGCGGAACTTACAATTGCGGACTTTACTGTGGAATTAATTGTTACAGTGTAAATCTTTGTATCAAGGCTGTAGCCTTTTGATGCCGTTATCTCTTTCACGTAATATGTTCCATACGAAAGACCTGTTACTTCACCTTTTCCTTCTTCATCTGTTGTTATGGATGCAACTTTATCTGTATTATTTTTTGCATTGGTCTCAGACTTATATACTCCGTATACCGCTCCCTGCAATGTATAATTACTGTTTCCATTACTTATTGATGTATTCGATGAGGATTTTACAAGACTTATCTTTCCTGAATCCGGTGACTCTGCGGAACTTACAATTGCAGACTTTACTGTGGAATTAATTGTTACAGTGTAAATCTTTGTATCAAGACTGTAGCCCTTTGATGCCGTTATCTCTTTTACGTAATATGTCGCAAAACTTAATTCTTCTGATTCGCCATGTCCTAACTCATCTGTTGTAATTGTTGTTACACGATTACTGTCGTTAGAAGCATCTTCCTGTGTTAAATATATACCGTATACAGCACCCTGAAGGGAATAATTATCATTACCGTTTGTAATTGATACATTTGCAGAAGATTTATTCACCGATATGGTTCCTTTTTTCTCTTCATAAAATGCATTTGTATGGAGTACCGGCTGATAATCCCCTTCATTATTCGTCCAATACTGCATAGATGTTGTGTAATTTGATTTATTTTCATTTACCCATGCCATACATGCGTCAAATATCGCCTGCTGTTCCTCATTACTCTTATTACATTCCGCCACCTGAATATATGTTGTATATTGATTAAATGCAGGATTTACGGAATGAATATAATTCCACAGGCAGCACTGAGTATAATAATATTGAACAGCAGGACGACTATCCAAAGTCCCAACAATATTATCAAAATAATACACAATAAGTGCTATGGTATCCTGATCATCCTGCGAAAAAATATCCGGTCTTTCTGTATGATAAGTATAATCGTCAGTCTCATAAAATCTTTTGTTAATATCATAGCAGTATACAGATGCAGTCTGAAATCTCAGTATACTTTCATTAAAACTTGCATTCAGATTACCGTCAATATAAGTATTTACACCTATTTTTGTTCCTTGCTTATTAAGTTCATAACCATAAATACCGGATTGTAAAATACTGATATTTGAAGGCATTGTCAAATCTAATTTTTCTGTAAGTTCCGTGTTTTCTTCCGAAAGCTCTTCGGTATCATCTGTAAGTTCCGTGTTTTCTTCCAAAAGCTCTTCGGTATCATCTGTTAGTTCCGTGCTTTCTTCCAAAAGCTCTTCGGTATCATCTGTTAGTTCCGTGCTTTCTTCCGATAATTCATCATTTTCTTCTGATGTTTCATCATTAGTTATTGACAATTCTTCTTCTGTACTTATATCATTATCCGTTTTTATTTCACTATCTGACTCCTCTGAGTAATCATATGAATTTTCTATCTCGATATCTTCTTTTGCATAAGATCTTATGTAATTCGGAGAAAAGAACAGAAAATTACTGATAAATAACAAAACAGATAAAAGAATTGCAATTATTCTTTTACATTTCACATTATTCATTTTCTACCTCCATAGATACAAATAAAATAAATAGGTAAAATGTTGGTGAGGTATTATTCATTATTAAGTTTTTCGGGTTCTTTTTGTAGGAGAAAAAAGAACATAAGAACTATGATTAAAATCATAGTGTGTTTATTGTAATGTCATCCTGTGATTTTGTCAACAGTCTAATTATAATTTTTTACTTGAAAGGAGTCTTAAGTTGTTGTAAACTAATTCAGTAAACATTACAAATTCTAATATTAAAATCATATAAATACACATTAAGAAATAGTGAGGATACACAATGAACAAAATCGGATTTGACAATGAAAAGTATATCAAGCTTCAATCTCAAAATATTAAGGACAGGATAAATATGTTCGGCGGCAAGCTCTATCTTGAGTTCGGTGGCAAACTTTTCGATGATTATCATGCTTCGAGAGTTCTTCCGGGATTTGTTCCTGACACTAAGGTTAAAATGCTTCTACAGCTTAAAGACCAGGCTGAGATTGTTATTGTTATTAACGCAGACGCCATAGAACAGAATAAAAAACGCGGAGACTTTGATATAACTTATGATTTGGACACTCTTCGTCTTATAGATGCATTTAGAGGTATAGGTTTATATGTTGGAAGTGTTGTAATAACAAGATTCAACGGACAGCCTGCAGCTTGTGCATTCGAAAAAAGACTTATTTCACTTGGTGTTAAAGTATATAAACATTATTCCATACCGGATTATCCTGCTAATATTCCTCTGATTGTTAGTGAAGACGGTTTTGGTAAGAATGACTATATTGAGACAACCCGTTCATTAGTTGTAATCACTGCTCCTGGACCCGGAAGCGGCAAGATGGCAACTGCTCTGTCACAGCTTTATCACGAGCATAAACGCGGTGTTAAAGCAGGTTATGCTAAATTTGAGACATTTCCTATATGGAATGTGCCCCTCAAGCATCCTGTTAATATCGCATATGAAGCAGCAACAGCAGACCTAAAGGATGTAAATATGATCGACTCCTTCCACCTTGACGAATATGGTGAACAGGCGGTTAACTACAATAGAGATATAGAGATATTCCCTGTATTACGTGAGATTCTAAAGCAGATTATGGGTGAATCCCCTTACAAGAGCCCTACGGATATGGGGGTAAATATGGCGGGCTACTGTATATCTGATGACAAGGTAGTAAGAGAAGCCTCCATACAGGAGATAATCAGAAGATATTACACTGCTCTTTGTGCAAATAAACGCGGAGCTGAAAATAAGGACGAAATATATAAGATTGAACTTCTTATGAGACAGGTTGAAGCAACCATAGACGACAGACCTGTCGTAGCTGCAGCACTAAAAAAAGCGGAAAAAACAGGCAATCCTGCTGTCGCTATGCAGCTTGAAGACGGAAGAATTATTACCGGTAAAACAATTGATTTGCTTGGTTCAAGTTCTGTACTTCTGCTTAATGTATTAAAGGAACTTGCAGGAATACCAGATGAAATTGAGTTAATCTCTCCTACTATAATTGAGCCTATACAGCGTCTTAAGGTTGAGCATCTTGGTAACCACAATCCAAGACTTCATACAGATGAAGTTTTAATTGCCTTATCCATATGTGCAGTAACCAATCCTACTGCTGAGCTTGCTATGCAGCAGTTAAGCAAGCTAAACGGACTTGAGGCTCACTCAACTGTAATCCTGTCTAAAGTAGATGAGCAATCCTTCAAAAAATTAGGTGTGAATATAACTTATGAACCTACATATCAGACACAGTCGCTCTATCACAAGTAAATACAACAATTAATAATAATCAGGTATGGCATCAGAAATACATAATACTCCCCAACCGATTTTCTCATTAGGAACAGGATCAGGATTGGGGAGTTTTTTTGCACCTCTTATAAGATATTCCTTGAGCTTTTCTCCGTAAAGAAAAGGGTCATTACCATCTGTAATACCATATTCCATAAGTACAGCACAGGCAGCAGATACGAAAGGAGCTGAAAACGAGGTACCCGATACTATATTATAACCACCATCTGCAGACGGAACCTCGATATTAACTCCGGGTGCAGAAATATCAGGTTTAATGTCATTACTTACCGTATAACCTCTACCGGAAAAAGCCGCATAAGTCAGACTATCCTGATTAAAAGCACCGACACTTATTATACTCCTTGAAGTTGAAGGTATTGTCATTGTTGTAAATTCAGATGGTCTTAAAAACTTTAATTCCGAGCTCGTACTGCTTGCAACCGGAAGCCATATATTAACTCTGCCATTTATAATATTCTTAGGATAAAATTTGATTTTCCAAATTCCCTCTTGCAAATAATTATCTGTTGGTATTATACTTATATAAGTTTCCTGATACCTGTTTACCGGTGTCGGATATCCATTTAACACAAAGATATTCATGTTATTTATATTATATTTCATTGTTTCAAGATAAATGTTAAATGGTCCTAATTCTATCCCGTTTGGAGTAATAAGCGATATATCAACCCTGTCAACAAAATCTCTCCAAATCTGTATGTTGATGGCCGTTTCATATCTGCTTATAAGGAACTCCTCCTGATGCCACGACCGTTCATTTAAATTAAATTCTGCGTGTCTTGATGTGGCACCTTCATTACCCATTCCTGTTACTATAGAAAGCTTTGATAATCCGGAGACCGAGTCAATGTATTTTTCTATAATTGCATCGGAATCATGATCCCCATAGTTATTGCCAAAGCTGATATTTATTACAAGCGGCAGACCAAGTTCCATAGATTTCTTGATTGCATAGGTTATTCCAAGCATTATAGAAGTTGTTCTTGATATACTCTGCGAATAATTCTCACGAAGCTTAACTATTAAAAGTCTTGCATCAGGAACAAGTCTGTGTATTATACCGGCCACACCTGTTCCATGTCCGGTATTATCATCGGCAATATTCTGATTCATATTACCTTCTGATGAAATAAGGACATTGATATCTTCCTCAGTAAAAACACTTCCTAAATTCATATCAGGCGGCGGATTGCCGTCTATATTTTGATCCCAAATCTCATAGATGACTGTACGGTTATCATCAATGAATTCAGGATGTCTGTAGTTTATTCCTGTATCTATGATACATACCAATACGCCCTCTCCCGTGTATTTTGTCTCATTATAATTCAGGAAATTAAAGCATGCTGTACTTTCCAATTCTGAGATGCCAAGAAAATTTTGTTGGAAATAAATTGATTTTGGTTTGTCTATAAAAATAATCTGTGGAACATTAGATAGTTTGTCTATATATTCTTCCGAGATTCGTATGACAGCATAACCGTTATATAATTCCGTGTAGCTAAACGGTACAATTTCAATGATATTTTCAAGTGAGCCAAAATATCTGATTACAAGCTCCCATTCATTATATGAAGAATAAAATCCCTCATTTAAATCCAAAGCTTTATACCTTTCCGAATAAGGAATGCTAAGCGCAAGATTTAATTCCGTACTTACCTTTGAATCGTTAAGTGCCATATTATCTCCTAATATATATATTAACTGTCATTCCAAAGATGTCACAATATGTCGTTATTATTAGATATCCACCTACATCATACGACGTTTTCTGCAGAGTCAAACACTTATAATCTCATCTAAAGACAGGCGGAGGCTTTTAATGAATTACACTGTATATGCTGATGTAATGATTTTCTGGAATTTTATCATCAACATTTTATCCTTATACATATCATCAAGGATATTAAAAATCAGTATAAATCTTAAGAGACTGATATTGTGGTCGTTTATCATTAGCATTATGACGACAGTTATATACATATTATTTCATAATAGTATATTTCTTCATTTATTTTATGCTTTTTTTTACATAATTATGACCCATGTGTATTTCAAATCCACTTCCGTAAAAAATTTACTGCTGGAGAATCTGGCAGTAATTATTTCAATGTTTTTTTTAAACGGAATAATAAATACATTTTCGGGAGGTGAACAACCATTATTAAGAAGGCTTATTTTATCACTAACCATAGGTATGTTGATATTGCATACTATCATAAAATACGGTCTTCATAAGCTGTCCGGAAGATATTATCGTCTTACGCTCAATCTCTCCGGAAAGGAAATTAAAGCTACAGGCTACAGAGATACCGGCAATACACTACATGATATATACACACATAAGCCGGTAATAATCATCGATTACAGACTGATGAAAGGTCTGGTTAATGAAAGTGCCTACGAATATATAAATAAATACCACGAAACAGGATATTTGGATTATGCGGCAATAAGTAAAGAAATTAACACTCCAATATATCCTGTACCATATTTCACAATTAATTCTTCATCATCAATCATGCCGGTTTTCAGGCTTAACAGCATGAAATTTATAGATGATGAAGAAACTTATGAGCATGTATCTGCCGGAATCAGCAGATACAGAATGAAAAATGATTTTCAAATATTACTAAACGAAAAATTCAAATCATAATATCAAATCAGAGAGGAGTTATTCAAATGATTAGTGTAGTTAGCAATAATAAATTTTCATTCAATATTAAAAGCTTTGCTAATTTTATATTATTTCCAAAGAATGAAGTACATTATATCGGTGGTGCAGAAATACTTCCACCACCACTATCTTCCGACGAAGAGACCAAGATGCTTGACAGACTTGCGGAAAGTGATGACATAGAAGTAAAGAAAAATCTTATAGAACATAATCTTAGGCTTGTGGTATATATCGCCAAAAAATTCGATAATACTGGTGTCGGTGTCGAAGATCTTATCTCCATAGGCACCATAGGCCTGATTAAAGCAATCAATACCTTTAAAACCGATAAAAATATCAAGCTTGCCACATATGCTTCAAGGTGTATAGAAAATGAAATCCTGATGCATCTTAGAAGAAGTTCACGAACAAAGGTAGAGGTCTCAATTGATGAGCCGCTAAATGTGGACTGGGACGGCAATGAACTTCTGCTGTCCGATATACTTGGAACGGATGATGATGTCGTCTATAAGGACATCGAGGATGAAGTTGACAGAACCCTCTTGGAACAGGCACTTGATATTTTGACTGAACGCGAACGCACAATTATAGAGCTTCGCTTCGGTATAGGAAGAAATGATGAGGAAATGACACAGAAGGAGGTGGCAGATTTACTCGGCATATCCCAGTCGTACATATCGCGTCTGGAAAAAAAGATAATAAAACGACTTAAGAAAGAGATGCTCAGGCTGGGATAAAAAATTGCCCTCGGGGACGGGGGTTAGGGGCTAGCTGCCCTAACCCCCCGTCCCCAAGGGCATTAAATTCTTTTAGTGGAGCTGGCGGGAATCGAACCCGCGTCCGAAGGCTCTTCCATTACATCTTCTCCCATTACAGCCTTATGTTTTGACATTCCCTTGACAAAGCGCCCATAGGCAGGCTCATCATCTTGGTAGCTTCATAATTTTTCTCAAATCGCAAAGCTTAGACTCAAGAGTTTCCCACTAAGTCGATGCCAGTATCCCAAACCGTGGGGAGTCCGGGGCTGACAAGCCGCGCTTAGGCAGCTAATGCAAAATTGTCTTCTGCGTTTATATTTAAGTTTTCCAAGTTTTTTACATGGCCTTTGGTCCATGAATGGCTAACATAATTTCTAAACCCCCGTCGAAACCGGTACAACCCCTTATATTATAATTGTACGGTTGCAGAAGTAATTTTTTAACATATTATTTATAAGATATTATTCTGTATCATTTGAACTATCTACATCTGTATTATCGGAAGCATCATCAACGCCACTGCCTTCTTCTGTATCAGTATATGCATCTGATGAAGTAGCCTCTTCTGTATTAGGGAATCCAAGAGTTCCGGTATAATTGGCATTCCAGTAATTCTGAAGCCATGCATCATAGTAATTTGCTGCAATTGTCTCATTCGCAGCTCGTCTTTCTGCATTTATCTTATATAGTTTTTTACCCAAAGGATATCCAATACAGGCACCTATTAAAAGTGCGAGAACTATTACTCCTATATATTTTTGGGCTCTTTTTTTCTTTAAATTCTTCTCTCTGTTCTTCTTTTCTTCCTTGTATCTGTCAACCTTTGCCTGACTCATTGTATATTCTCCTTTTATCCAAGATTTCTTATCTTAAAGTCTCTTTCTGCCTCACGCTTCATATCCTTCTTGGCTATGTCCTCGCGCTTGTCATAGAGCTTTTTACCTCTTGCAAGTCCAATTTCAATCTTGACCCTGCTGTCTTTAAAATAAACCTTAAGCGGAACTATCGTATACCCCTTCTGCTGCTGACTGCCTATAAGCTTATTAATCTCATACTTATGAAGCAGAAGCTTTCTGGTCCTTAACGGGTCTTTATTGAATATATTACCCTTCTCATATGGAGATATATTCATTCGATGTACAAAAACCTCGCCATCATTTATACCCACAAATGACTCCTTGATACTGCATTTGCCCGTACGCAGGGATTTAACTTCTGTTCCGACAAGCTCTATGCCGGCTTCATATGTTTCTTCTATGAAATAATCGTGGTAGGCTTTTTTATTGTTAGCTATTAATTTTATTCCGCTTTCCTTAGCCATAACTCTTCTCCCAATTATATTTCAATTTCTCATAAAATACATTATTTTAAATTATCTGAAATCAAAATTCATACTACTCTATATTATCATGAATTATAGAAAAATCAATAT
>JAFTFE010000055.1 GCA_017449765.1 Lachnospiraceae bacterium
CAAGATATTCAAAGTTTTCACCAATCAGCCAATATACATTTAAGTAATCCTCTAAATCCGAAGGCTCATTATTTTTTCGTTTTTCAAGTATATTAAGAAGTATCTCATTTGAGGCATTATAATCATCTTCTCTTATATAAAGCCAATATGCCCTCTGATAATCAATCTGGTCGCTCTTTGCACCTGTACCCTCGTACCAGTCGATTACATTTTTCATATCATCATACTGCTTGAAGTCCTTGAAAATCTCTATCTCTAATTTGTACGCTTCATAATAATACGGATACATTCCTATTATCTCGTTGCACAGTCCTATCGTACGGTTATACTCCTCAAGTTCATACAGACTCTTGGCCTGATATATATATCCGAAATAATCATTATTAAATTTTTCAAGTGTAGCTTCGCATATCTTAAGGCAGTCTTCATAATTCCCCAGATCGTATTCTAATTTACATTTTGTCTCATAGGAATATCTTATCTCAGGATAGTCTGCTGCCAGCGAAATATCCAGATATTTTCTTGCCTTTTCATATTCCTTTAACCCGATATAGCATTCGGATATCCAGAAGCATGCATAAGGATAGCGTTTCTTTTCCTTAAGTTGCTGCTCGGTAAGAGAAGACTCATCTATCTTATCAAGAGCTTCAATCGCTTCCTGCCAAGCAATAAACTCCTTAAGCGCCTCATCATATTTCTCTGTATAATAATAGCATCTGCCAAGCAGGTTATGATATGTATATACATTCTCCTCTGATGGTTTAAACGTAGTAAGAACATCTATGGTTTCCTTAAATGCCGAGGTTCTGTAATATGCCCATGATAAATCTATCTTCATCTGTTCGTTATCAGGTTCGGATTTAAGCTTTTCGTTTAATTCCTCGGTAAGCTTCTTATTCGCAGCAGTCAAGCCATCATGTGCAGTATAATCATCAGGATTTTTATCCAGAAGTTCTATGAATAAATCATTTACTCTCTTGTAATCACCCATATCATACAGAACCGCCGCCAGCTTATGTGTTGCAAGATAATCTCCCGGATTCTGATTGTAAGCCATCTCATAGTATTTCTTAGTTGTATCATAAGCATCTGCCTCATATGCCAAATCACCGCAGAATACAGTCAAATAAAAATCATCAGGATACTCCGCCAATATCCCCTGCGCAATATCCAATCTGTCCAGGCACTCTATTTTATATTCATTACCCTCGGCTGAATGTTCAACCCTCATAACATCAAGCTCATGAAAAAGCCTGCTCACATCAAAATAAGGGTGATAAACCTTAAGTCTGTCCATCGCCTCAATAATGCTTATTTCCTTGTCAATATCCTGCTCTGTCAGTTCACGCTTGAAAACATATTGTTTTAATTCAAAATATAATTTCATAAACTCGTCGATATTCTCAAAATCGCTATCTTCGGCAAACAAATCAAAATTAATAAAATTCCTGTAATTTGCTGCATCTATTATGTACTCAATATAATCCGACGGGTATTTCTGCTTGAACTCGTCCTTGTTCTTCTCTATATCGAATTCATCTGAAATAAACTTCCATATTTCAGTCTTAAGACGATAGTTATCCATAAGAAATTTAAGAAGCTTATCCTGTGATTCCTCACTACTGTCAAGTGATACAAAATAATCTGTCTCGAAAAGCTCCTCCCACGCCTTAATATCATTTCTTTTATGAAAATCATTGTATATATCTTTAAAAAGTTTTAATAATTCATCTTCGTCTTCATTGTCTTTTGTCTCAGAATCCATGCTTGTTTCATCTGATTTATCCATGTGTTCAGAATCATACAAAGCTCCTTCATAGGCCTGTCTAAGTTCCATAAAGCCCTGTGAATCATCCTCCGGGTTAACACTTATAAGCTTACTCCTGTATGCTTTTTTAATCTTCTCGACATCATATGTTTTTTCTATGCCGAGTATGATCCATTTATCCATCATATTACCTCATCTTATTCTGAGTTTGCTTATTTTAACAATCTATTCCGTAGTATCTGTCTCTTTTTTATTTGTCTTATTTAAAAAGGCTGCCGGAATGAGTCCGATCATAAAAGGGACTGCCCACGTAAAAAATCTGTATATAATTATAGCTGCCGCTATCGCCTTGCCATTCTTAACAATTGTTCCAAAGAATAATGCAAACACAAAATCAAGTGTACCTATACCTGACGGCGCAACCATAACACAACCGAGCATATTACACACTGCCATAAGCGCCATACACATAAGTGGATTAAGGTCAAATGTATCCACAAAAAGTATACCCGGTATTATATACCAGCAACAGAACTTTAATATATCCAGCAAAACCACAATAAGAAAAACCTTCTTATCATGCCAGATTATACGTCCCTCTGTCTGAAGTGAATTAACAGCATGATCCAATTTATCTATCTTTGGTGTAAGACGGCTTTCTTTTTTTATGATTGTTCTTATCAGAGCTATGACAAAAACTGATATTTTCTTAGATACTGTCAAAAGAAAAAGTACGATACATATTATACTTATGACAAGCACTCCGGCAATCATAAACCAAGAATACTTGAGCAGGTTACTGTTACCAAAAGCTATAAGTATGAGAAATGACAGAATACCCATGATACCTATCGTAATTTTCTGAAATGTATACTGAACGATAGACATACCCGTGCCTTTGCTTACATCTATGCCTTTGGTTTTATAATAATAAACCTGTGCTATTCCATTTCCGCTTCCGAGTGTGGCAAGTCTGTAAAATGCACACATATAGCTACAGCTTATTCCCTGAAATATCGTAAGCGCTTTTTCATTTTCACCCGTCATAAGATGAATTATTGTTCCCTCTGCCATGAAATAAAGATTTGCAACTATAAAAATCAATATTAATTTTACATTCGGAGTATTTTTTATCTCCAAAAACGCATCATGCATGAATTCTCTGTTGCTTATAAATCCAAATGCTAAAAGAGCTAATATTATTATCCATTTTATAATACTTCCTAAAGTCTTCTTCTGTTCCATTTAATCTCCCCGGTATCAACTGATGGTCTGCCAAAGCAGATAATTGTCGATACATTCCGTCTCCATCTTACCTGTATTATGCAGATAGGTTAGATAGGTCTTTATCATACCGCCTTTTACATTGTATTTGTACAAAGTAAGCTCCATATCTATATCATTGAAAAACTCGTGAACTATCTCATCGAATTTTCTTGGTGTTTTGCAAATAGCCTTTACTCTTTTTAAATTAGTGACAACATTCTTCCTGTTAAGTCTAACGAGTTCTTTTATATCCTTTACCGGCTCACCGTGATATGTTACGTATAGCTTTGCTTCAATTTTTTCCAATTTATCAAGACTTTTTAAATATTCTCCAATATCATATATGTAAGTTAATTTTTCCTTCTCAATTACCTCTTCTCCAACAACAGCATCTCCAAGAAATAAAACATCATCGTCAGTCTTAATTCCTATCATGGATATCGCATGCCCCGGAAGAGCAACCACCTCAAGTCCTTCGGGAAGCTCCTTACCTCTTATATCCTCAGCATCACAGGAATCCGCATAGTAATAATTGTTCATCAGCACATTTAAGGGAATTGCCCCCCAGACTATAGAAGGACAGATTTCATAATCAGAAATAAGTGCTGCATTTATACCACTTGCGTATATTTTGCATTTATATTTATCTTGAAAATATCTGCTTCCTCCGCAGTGATCGGCGTGATAGTGTGTATTTATAATAAGCCTTACCTTCCAGTTCTTCATTATAAGAAGCTCGTCCATCTCACGTGCGTACTCCCTGTCAATTCCGGCATCTATGAGACATACCTCATCATAACTCATAAGATAAAGACCGACATGAAAAAGTCCGGTAAAATAATAAGTTCTCTCTCCCGCCTTTACTAATTCAATCATATTTTATCTCCTTACATCCTTTGACACGAATATAGTATATACAACTTTTTTCAAAATAACAACAATAGAATTATTTTTGTAACAAATATACATGACTTCACATAGTATGAATTAAATAAATAAAAAGAAATAGACTGATATTTCTTCAAACGGAGGTAATAATTTTGGAACCATACAAATCATATGGACGAAACTGCAACAATCGTACAATGAATGCCAATATGAATCGGAATCCAAACATAAATCGTAATAATAATATGAACCGAAACAATAATTCCAATATGCATTCGTCAAACGACTATGATTGTGACAAAGAGCTTCTAAACCTGAATAGAATGCCTCTTGCCATGGCTTATGTTCCTATGCAGGAATGGGGCGAGCTTTACAAGGCAGAGACCGCAATCTGCGAGGGAACTGCTTTCCCTGATTTAAACAAGATATTCTGTGGGGTTAGGGGGAGATAGATATGAATAAAATAAGCAAAAAAGAATTATTTGACATAATTAATCAGGCATCTTTTATGCTTGACGACATAACCCTGTTCTTAAACACTCATCCTGACTGCAGGGAAGCGCTTCACGCGTATAAGCATTACAAGGAGATACGTGAGAACGCAATAGATGACTACACATCTATGTACGGACCTATCTCAAGATATAATGTAGATACAGACAATTATTGGGACTGGGTAAATAAACCTTGGCCTTGGGAAGGAGAGTGTGGCTGCTAATGTGGGTATATGAAAAAAGACTTCAATGTCCTGTAAATATAAAGGAAACTAACGCCAAACTGGCACAGGCTATAATTAGTCAGTACGGAGGACCTGATGGAGAGATGAGCGCATCTATGAGATATCTGTCTCAGAGATTTGCAATGCCTTATAAAGAGTGTATCGCAACCTTAAACGATATCGGAACCGAGGAACTCGGACACTTAGAGATAGTCGGAACTATCATCTATCAGCTTACTAAGGATTTGTCTATGGAGGAAATCAAAGCCTCCGGCTTTGACAAATACTATGTGGACCATACTACAGGCATATGGCCTCAGGCAGCAGGCGGAGTGCCATTTAACGCAAACCAGTTCCAGAGTAAAGGTGACCCGATAACAGACCTTTACGAAGACCTGGCAGCCGAGCAGAAGGCGCGTACCACCTACGACAATATCCTTCGTCTCTGCAAGGACTATCCTGACGTATACGAGCCAATCAAATTTCTCCGCGCCCGCGAGGTAGTTCACTTCCAGAGATTCGGCGAAAGCCTAAGACTCATCTTAGATAAGCTTGACTCCAAGAACTTCTATGCATTCAATCCAGCCTTTGATAAGGCCGCACCTTGCCTGGAAAAGAATTGCAAGATGAATTAACGAGCCATGCAAAATAAAAATGGAAACAATTTAGAGAGTTTACTCTCGGAAAATTGTTTCCGTTTTTTATTTTATACGGCGAAGCCGTACACCGAGCCAAGCGCAGCGCCGGCGAGGTGGCAGGGCTCGTTAGAGCGCTTGCACAAATAAGTTTACCTGTCTGTCGTCATACAATAACTATTCAATACTGAAAATATATAAGATTTCATTTCAGTCATGTGCGCACTTACAGACAACCACTATCCAATGTGTAATTAAAGGGACTTATAATCTTTATCAAATCATCCAAATCGGAACAATATAATTATCCCGGTCAATTGCGGATAATTCCTGCTTCATACATAGAACTGCCCCCTTTGAACGAGGTGTTGATGCCTTATCCAAGAGTTTAAATACTCTGACTAATTCGTGACCCGGATTCGCTGATTTTTTTATTTCTATCGGACTAAGTACACCATCACGCTCCAACACTATGTCAATTTCCCTTGCATCCTTATCACGATAGTAATACATAAAAGCTTCCATTCCACAGCTAAGATATGTTTTCATTATCTCACTCACAACATAATTTTCCAAAATTGCTCCACTCATAGCTCCATTTTCAAGGGTTTCAGGACTACTCCATTTTGTTAAATAACAAACCAAACCTGTATCGTAAAAATACAGTTTCGGTGTCTTGACTAACCGTTTCAGAAGATTATTGGAATAGGGATGCAAATAAAAAATTATTCCCAAAGTCTCCAATATACCAAGCCAATCCTTCGCCTGCTTTTGATTGATATCTGCATCTTGCGCAATGTCTGCAATGTTAAGCATTTGTCCGCATCTTGCCGCAACTGCGGTTATAAAATGCAAAAATTTTAACGAGTCAATTGCATCTGACAATTCTTTTACATCTTTTTCAATGTATGTTGTTAGGTAATTGTTATAAAAAATTTGAGAATTACTATTCTGACCACTTACTACTGCAGGCATAGAGCCTCTGAAAATACGATTATAAATCTCAGGCGCATCGGCAGAATTCCGTTCTTTACATCGTTTGGATAATTCATCCAAATCAACAGTAAATGGTGTAATTCTTCCTCTATTTACCTCTGCTTGTGATAATGAAGTTAAAGAAAGCACAGCTACTCTTCCGGCAAGAGACTCTTGAACACCATTCATTAATTTAAACACCTGCGATCCGGTAAGCCAAAAATCCCCGGCCTTGTGATTTTTGTCTACATGTATTTTTATATAGGTAAATAATTCCGGTGCATATTGCACCTCGTCAATCAAAATCGGAGGCTTATGAAACTGCAAAAACATTTCCGGATCACTCTTAGCAAGATTTCTCTCATTCAAATCATCCAGTGATACATAGCTTCTATCTGTCCCCTCCATAAGTTTTTGAAGCATAGTCGTTTTTCCGACCTGTCTTGGTCCCGTTACCAATACAACAGGATATTCTTTTGTTACTTCCGAAACAACCTTTTCCAAGTTTCTCGGTATATAATTCATATCAATCACCTCGGCTAATCTGTATTATATTTACATTATAGCCGAAAAGCAGAAAAAAACAACCATAAAATTCGGCTAATTTGTAATAATATCATAAATTAGCCGAAAAAGCTTAACAATATTAATTATTATCCAAGCGCCTTAACTATCTTTACAATCCTGCTTGTACCTAGTCTCTCGGCTCCAAGCTCCATAAAATGCTCTGCGTCTTCCAAAGATGAGATTCCTCCTGCAGCTTTAATTTTAACATTTGAACCTACATATCTTTTGAATAATGCTATATCTTCAAAGGTTGCTCCCGCAGTTGAAAAACCGGTGGAAGTCTTGATATAATCCGCTCCGGATTCAGTTACTATCTCACACATTTTTATTTTTTCTTCCTCAGTCAAAAGACAGGTTTCTATAATTACTTTTAAAATGTGATCTCCACAAACTTCCTTTATCTCTTTAATCTCCGATAAGGCATAATCATATTCCTTCGCTTTAAGCATTCCGATATTGATTACCATATCTATCTCATCTGCTCCGTTTGAAAGAGCATCCTTTGTTTCAAAAACCTTAGTCGCAGTAGTCATGTTTCCGTTAGGAAAACCGATTACCGTACATACAGAGATTTCTCCGTTTAGATATTCTGCTGCCCTTTTAACATAGCATGGCGGAATACAAACTGAAGCTGTTTTGTATTTTTTTGCATCGTCACAAATAACCTTTATTTCATCCCAGGTTGCATCCTGAAGTAAAAGTGTGTGGTCGCAGGCGGCAAGTATTTTTTGTTGATCCATATATATCCTCCATATTAAATTATTATGCAGCATTAGCATTAATTTGTTCAATAATCTTTCTTATTTTCGCCCATACATTTAAGTCAGTGAATATCTCAACAACACTTCCTCTGTCTGTAAAAGGTGATTCTTGTAGCACAGAAAAATCTTTCAGTAATCCATTATGCACAATATATTCAACAATTTGATTCACAAAATAAATCTGTCTACTGTCCAAATTACTATCATTAAGGAAATCAGAGAATGCTTCTTTTGCTGCATTCATATCAAGTCCAACTATTTCTCTTACAAATTCACCCAATGGTTTTGTTCCATATTCTTTTTCGTAATCTTCTTTTGTACCAAGATCACTCCATAAAATACTCTCCAATACATTTACATCATTCTCTGTTAAAGGTTTATTTGTCTTTAGTTTCGCAATAACAATGTTATCCTGATGTTGTCTGATATAATATTCTGCTTTTGCCTTATAGTTTTTAAGCGATTCATTTTCTAATTCAGAATCATTCCATTCAACAGAAAGAATATCATCACTGAAATCAGTATCATATCTAACAGAAATTGTCTTAGGTAAATATTTCATTAGATTTCGCAAATTTTCTCTAACATATTCCAATTCATCCAACCCCGCGCGCTCAATGTAGTCAGTGTGAAGAATTCTATCTATCAACTCAGATTTAACTTGAATCTCGGGTATGTTTGCAATCATAGAAATACCTTTAACTTTTTTCACCAAATCACTCTTTGCCTTACCATAACTTTTTCCGTTAAGTTGTGCAAGCTCCAATCCATAGATCAATGCATCAAATCTGACAGCACTAACCTCATCGTCATCAGGCAAAACTAACGGTGCCACTTCTTCCTTAACCAACAAAGTATCTTCGTATGAAATAGAATTATAATTGACCGGATTCGAATAATGATCAACATATTTTAAATGTTGTTTAACAGCAAAATTATCTCTATTCAATTCTTTAACTTTGTCTGACATTATTTCCACAAGTGCATTTCTATATGCCATCAATCTTTCAGTTTTATCATTTATCCCCTGAATAGTATAGACAATCTGAAATTCTAAATTAAATATTGAACTTTGCAAAGCCACCATATTTGCTGAAGGCTTTCCCTTATTCATTCTGAAAAATTCAAAATTACCGCAGAAATCAAAAATATAGAACTTGTTTTTATCTTCACCATCAACCAATCCTTCACAAAGTCTTGTTCCTCTTCCTATCATCTGCCAGAACTTTGCCTTACTCATTACTTTTTTAAAGAAAACAAGATTGAGTATTTCCGGAACATCAATTCCTGTATCTAACATATCTACAGAAATAGCTATTTGCGGCATTTTTTTTGAATCAGAAAACTCATCAATTGCACTTTGTGCATAATTGATATAATTATCAATAACCTTAGCAAATTCCTGACCATTTTTAGTAAGATGAGGATATTCTTTATTAAAAACTTCAAGTATCTTTTCAGCATGGTTGTGGTTTTTAGCAAAGATTATTGTTTTTCCTATTTTCTGACCATATTCAATCTTAAGGCCCTCATCCATCACTGTATGTAATACCTGGCGAATAGTATCTTCATTGAACAACCATGTATTTAATGCACTGGAATCAATTTTCTCAGGCATATCTCCATTATCATTTGCAAACGTTCTCTCATACTCTTCCTTATCTTCTTCTGATAATTCATCATATATTATTCCGTCTTCAATAAATTTAAGTCTCGTCTCAACTGATAAAAAGTCAACAAGATATCCATCCTTGACAGCATCTTCCAAATCATATCCATACGTTGGAACCCCTTGTCCATTTTCATATTCCAAATCAAAGAGAGAGTATGTATTTTTATCAATATCATCTTTCGGTGTTGCTGTAAGACCAACCAATGGCGCATCAAAATAGTTAAAAATATCCTTATACTTATTGTAAATTGATCTGTGTGCCTCATCACAAATTATTAGATCGAAATGTCCGCAGGAAAATATCTTACCATCATCATCTTTAACAGAATCAATACAGCTAATCATGGTTTGATATGTCGACAGAACACAATGCGCATTATAATTCTCTTTATCTTCGCAAAGATTTGTACAAGATAAATCAGGGAGCAAATTAACAAAACTACGCTTCGCCTGAGTAACAAGTGCATTACGATCAGCTAAAAACAAAATATTTTTTACCCAACCTTTATCTAAAAGCAACTTACAAAGCGCAATAATTGTACGTGTTTTTCCCGAGCCTGTAGCCATCACTAAAAGAGCTTTTCGTCTATTTCTCTTACCAAAACTATCACATACTGCTTTTACCGCAGCTTCCTGATAATATCTTCCGGCAATATTCTTATCAACATTTATATTAGATAATGATGTTTTCATCGTCCTAAGATTAAAAAGCTTTTCCAAATCTCTCTTAGAATAAATGTTAGATGCCTTTCTCTCAGGATATTGATTATCTATTATCCTTGTATCAAATCCATTTGTCAGAAAGATAACCGGTCTTCTTCCTGTTTGTTTTTCTAATAAATCAGCATAAAGCTTTGCCTGTTGTCTTCCTGAAGCAACATCAACACAAGTTTTCTTTGCTTCAACAATAGCAAGTGGAATATGCGAATCATCATATAAAACATAATCTATACGACCTTTCTTGGATTTGTTAGGCATTCCTTCTATTTCAACTTCATTTACCCAGTTCTTACCCTCAATCCAACCTGCATCCCTAAGCATCTCATCAATATAAATGTGTCTGGTATCAAATTCTGATAACTCCAACGGCTTAGGTACATAATTATCATGTTTAGCAACTCTTCTCTGTGTAAGTTCTGATGAATAAGCTTTATTTTTAGCTATCATTGTATCTAATTTGATATCTTTAAGCTTTGCATCCTTAACTTCAGCAAGATTAACGTTAGAAAACGTTAATGGCATAGCACTATATAATTTATCTTCAGAGAGTAACGATTCATCAAATGCCACCTCTTTATAATTATCTCCATAACAATAATAAATAAAATCAAAGAAGATATGAAGATTTTTCAGACATAATATTGCTTCATCTCTGGAAATCGGTTTACTTTCACTGTGTATAGCTCGATTTCCAATTTTACGAATCAAATCTAGTCTTTTCCACAAATCATCATCAACAATATCATGAAAATCATCTGTACTCATAAGGCTTGACAAAGTTTCCTGATATGGTTTTTTCAACGTTTTATCTACAGAATACATCCATTTAATAGCGAACTCCATTGCCTTACGACAACCAACTGCGCTATAAGACGGATCTATCTTGAAAACTCTTTCCGCAGTTATTGCCGCATCAACAAAACTGCTAAATTTTGATTCTGTTTTAAGATAATCAAAGTTGGTCACGAAACTAACCTCCTCTCTAAGCTTTGGTTTATTATACTACTTTATCGTTTGGTTTAAGCATAGGCAAATTTTGATTTTTTAGCTTATAATAGCAAATATTATTCTTAATTGCTATTATATTTATTTTGCAATCAATCCACTATTTAGTTTCAATTCTTCAACAATTTTATTATTTTCACCAATAATAGTATCTCTCATCTTTTCAAAATCTGTTATATTTATTTCATACCACATTAGCGGATTAATTATATCACCTGTAATATCATATTTAATCTGAGTTGCTAACAAAATATAATGTGCTATAATTCTGTATCTTGTTGATATATCTGGCTCTATGCCTATATTAGAATAATTTAGTTTCTGCATGGATGCCAAAATAGAAATTGCCTTATCTGAGCCATATGCATATACTCTATTATATAATTCTCTCATTTCTGTTATCAAATTACTATTCCCTTTTTTAACCTTATCTCTATATTCATTTTCTTCCCGTTTTGTCATTTTAGCCGCTTGAACAATCTTTTCCATTATTATCGGATCCATCATATGATTATAAAGTTGCAACACATCATATGGGATCGTAGACATTTTTTCCAATGTCAAATTTCTTTTTTGTTTTTGCAATTCCTCTTTAAAATTCCTACGCATTGCAATATACGTTGACACAAATCCTACAAACGAAACAATCGCAGGAATCAATGCTGCTATGACTGTTCTACCTAAATCCGATTTCCAAAAGCCCATATTTAACCTCCCAATTTTCTTAGTAAATGCAATTAAAATTCAAAAAATAGAAACGAATTCATATAATCATCTATTTTCTGTAATTTAAAATTCTTCATTACTCTCTAACTGTTTTTATCTATAATATTATCCAAAATACTTTTGCATAAGACTATTTTTTAACACCCAACCCGAACCTAACGACTTACAATTATCGTAACTATCGGACCTGCAATTGCGGCAAGCATAGCTATAATTGCTATTACCATCATCCAACGATTGTATTTTCTACTACGTTTAAGTTCTTCATTAGATTGCGCATTGATATAAACTTGTTGATCATACAAGTTTTTAAGTTTATTATAATTGTCCGTCAATAATTGATTTTGTTCAATCAAAATCCCCATCTGTTGAGATGTTAAATCATTTTGTTCTTCAATTTTTCTCTTTATATCACCAATAATTGTTTCTTCAGGATCAATTAAATCCAGTTCTGGCATCTGTGGTGTTTCAAATTTAGGAATATTTATATTCGCTTCAAATAATCTACTTGTATCTAATTGCCCTATTTTTGTGAACGAATCACTTAAACTCTTAATATCCATATTTCTCCTTTTAGCCAAAGTATTCTTGCATTAAACTATCAAAAAATTTTCGAGTCTCTTCTAACGATTTCTGCACCGCAATTTTTGATTTGTCAACTTGGTTAATAAAATCCTCATATTCTCTTTGAATCTTCAAAGAAGGAATTCTGACATTCAGTGCTGCAATGCTCTTTGTATTCACCACGTGCTGTGTGGACCCCACTAGTGTTTTGTCTATTTGCGCTTTCACAGATGGTGAATTTATAAGCCCTGCTAAAAATACAGGAGTAGTTAACTCCTTATTTGGAACAATCACGACCGCGTTAAGGCATTGTGCCTCTGGCCCATCATACACATTTGCCTGACCATTTGAACCATGCCTCGCTATAAGTAAATCTCCCGCATGTATTTGGGACTTTTTGTTTTTCTCATGAAATTCCTTAGTAACATATTTCAACTCTATCATATCAATACCATTTTCAGTAATGTTGCCTGTTCTTATCATAGGAATTCCATATTCATCTGTATAATACTTTTCACATGTCCCAACAAATCCAACTTTTACTTTTTCAGTAATTTTTTCTATCGTTGTTTCTTCGCCTAATTCAGTATTTGATAAGAGCTCGACAAATCGGGCTTTGATAAGGTTGTCTAGTTCACGCAGTTCCATTCTGCGTTTTTCGATTATAAAAGAAATCTTATCAAGTACCTCTCCTATCTTCCTTTGCTCATCATAACTATAGGCTGGTACCATTGCAGACCTAATAATCTTGTCGCTTACCGCAGGATAACTGGCACCAGTTGCCTGAGAAACCATATCATCTATAAATATTTTAGATTTGCAATAGTTGAACACAAAGCGATTATCAGTGTTTTCTTTACAATCCAAAACACAAAAGCCTGTTGAGGCAACGGATATATTGGGAGTATCATCTTCCAATATTGCTACTGCATTCAAATTAGGTCTCACGGTTGAAACTAATATATTTCCCTTTTTTACAGCTTTACGAGCTCTACTTGGAGATTCTGCAAATGTCATTGTCTGATATCCAGTTACAGTTTTGCTCTCATTATCTACAGATGAGATATCTATATAATCAATAATTGTATCCGGTTGCTCTTTTATTTGGCTCTGACTTGGATTACATAAATCACCTAGTTTTATCTTTTCCATATATCCCCCACAAATCTCAATTCATTTTTTATAACAAATCATTTTGCATCTAAAGCTTTCAAATAATTTATAAAAGCACTACATGAAACAAGCATATATTTTGCTTCTTCAAATGTAGATGCTGGACCTCCTATATCTCCCGCATGGCGTATCCCATTAGCATCACTTGTATATCCATATAAAATATTGAACGCTGATTTCAATCCAGCATGTATTTTTATACCATTATCTTCCATTTTTTTCAGCATGCTTCCGAGAGTTGCTGCTTTACCACGTATCCCCGTATATATTTCACACAAAGCTTCCACTGCACTAATACTTTCTTTAATGGAATTCTCATAATCGGGATTCTTTCTATCTGACAAAAACTTATTTGCTTTTATCAAATGCTCATTTACAGCCTGATATTTGCAATTTAACGCTTCATTAATTGTTCCAACTTCCGTTTTATCACTTATTGGTACAATTTCATCTCCTATAAAACGATATCCTATATATTCCTGCGTAAATAATTCATTTAATTCTTTAAAAATTGCTCCTTTTTTATATCTTTCATCATAATACGGATATGGTATTTTATATTTTTCTTTTAAGTAATTATCCCAATATTGTGCAACTGCTTCTATTAACGTCAATACATCATCATAATCTCCGCTTATAAACGTATCATTCATTATAGCAAAAATGTATGTATAACTATATGTTTCACTTATATCAATTGATGCTGCATATACATTTCCTAAAATATATCTAAAAAAATCCTGAATTTCTTCACGTCCATAATATAAATCATCAAAATACACTTTCTCGTACAAACTATTAATCTTATTTTGAATTTGTATTCTTGTCCGTTGGTCAAAATCTTTTAGCTGTATTTCGGTATTTTCTTTTTTTATTCCTAATCTGTCCGAAAAGCCTCCACGTTTACTTACTTTCATTCTATCTCCTTACTTTAAGAAATTTATCCTAACAACAATTTCTCCAACTCATCCATCTCTTTACTAATCTCTTTTTCAATCTCTCTGATATTAGCGATAATTTCTTCTGTTGGTGGATATTCCACAGGAACATACTCTACCTCTTTATACTTATTAATAGACAAATCATAATCATTTCCTACTATTTCATCTTTGGATACAAAGAATGATTTATTAGTACGCTTTCTATCTTTTTCCTTTTCAAGATTATGGAAACGCTCAATAATATCAGGTATATCATTGTTATCAATCGCAGTTCTTTTATCATCAAGACTATAACCATCTGCGGTCATATCGTAAAACCAAACATAATCTGTTCCACCATGTTCTGTCTTAGTAAATATCAATATTCCGGTTGATACTCCGGCATACGGTTTAAATACACCTGACGGCATTGAAATAACCGCTTCCAATTTATTGTCCTCAATGATTGCTTTCCTGATTGCCTTATGAGCAGTAGACGAACCAAATAAAACTCCATCAGGCACTATACACGCACATCTTCCGCCTATCTTTAACATTCTTAAAAACAATGCCAAAAACAATAATTCAGTTTTCTTTGTTTTACAGACTTTTAGTAAATCGCCGGATACTGAATCTGCATCCAAGCTACCTTTGAATGGTGGATTCGCAAGTATCAAAGAGAACTTGTCCTTATCATAATTTTGGTCTGATAAACTGTCCCTATATTCGATAAATGGATTTTCGATTCCATGCGTCATCATGTTCATGGCACCTATGCGAAGCATCGTTCTATCCATATCGTATCCGTAAAACATGTGATTCATATAATGTTCTTTTTTCTGCTTATCAAAAAATATTTCTTCTTTTCTTTTTTCTTTTAAATACTCGCCTGCCGTAACAAGAAAACCTGATGTACCACACGCCGGATCACATATTATTTCATCAGCTTTTGGATCCATCAATTCAACCATCATTTTAATAATATGTCTTGGCGTTCTAAACTGCCCATTTCTTCCCGCAGTTGCGATCTTTGACAACAGATATTCATATACATCTCCTCTTATATCAGTATCTTTTATCTCACTCATTTTTTGATATATTTCATCAAGTGAATCAACCACCTTTGAAAGTACAAGTGGTGTTGGCAATTTAAAAATCGCATCATCCATATATTTTGAATACGCACTATTCTTGTCGCTATGTAATGTTTTTATAAATGGGAAAACCCATTCTTGCATAACAGAATACATTTTTCCTGCCGGAAAATCTCTAAATACAGACCATTTAAGTTGTACACCTTCAATTTTTCTATCACCTATTTTTATTTCATCGGCAAATATACTTTTATAAGGCAGCCCTAACATGGCGCTTTCTTTTGCCCTTATATTATCTGTATCATCCAAATCATGAATAAACATAAGATATGTTATCTGCTCAATTACCTCAAGAGGATTTGTCAACCCTCCTGCGGCAAATATATCCCAAAGAGCATCAATTTTATTCTTAAGTTCACCTGTTATCAATTATTTATCCTCCCAATTCCATGTATATTTTGTATAACGACCACCACTTATTTTAATAATATCCCCCTTTTCAAGCAACTCTGCCAAAGATCTTTGAATCGTTGTTACACTTATATCCGGACACATATCTATTATCTCTGATTTGGTGATTGTTCCAACCTTAGTTTTTATTATCTCTCTTACCCTATCTATTTTTTTACCATTCAAAGAAAGTAATTTTACTCTTGACGAAAATTCCTTATATGAATTTACTATTACCCCCAACATATATGATACGAACGGAATATAATTATTTTCTCCTTCATGCCAACCTATGGAACTTTCCTGTAGTGCTTCATAATATGTATCTTTTGATATTTCAATCATCTTTTCAATACTAATATATTTTCCTACTATGAAGCCTGATTGATATAATAACAAAATGGTTAATAATCTGCTCATTCTTCCGTTACCGTCATTGAACGGATGAATACATAGAAAGTCAAATATAAACATTGGCAACAAAATCAACTTATCAACATAATCATCCTGAAATGCTTTATTGTATGATTCGCAAAGTTTATCCATTGCTTCCGGAGTTTCCCATGCAGGGATAGGAGTAAATCTTACCTTTCTTTCACCATCTGAACTCATTTCCTCAATAATATTATCAGCAGTTTTGAAAAAACCTCCCGAATCAGTACCCATAAATTTATATAAATCTCTATGTAGCTGCAAGATAATTGAAGGTCTTACTGGAATATGTTCATAGCTTTCATGAATTGTATTTAATACATCTCTATATCCTGCAATCTCAAATTCGTTTCTTGTCTTAGGCATAGTTTTTTCCAATACAATTTTCTTCAGTCTTTCATCTGATGTGTAAATTCCTTCAATTTTGTTGGAACTTTCCGTACTTTGTATCTTCGCAATTTCCATAAGTTCAGATAATTCATCTTTATGTGCTTCTATAAATAGTGTCTGCTCTCCTTTAAATTCATATATCCTTGTGAGCTGCATCACTATTTCCGGCGTTAGTATTTTTTTGCATCTTTCGTGAAATTCAAAATTTCTCATAATAATTACCTCTTTCATTCTTATGATGCAAAATAATTATACAATTTAATTAAGCCACTGTCAATTCAATTTAGTCATTTTTATAATTTTGACTAAATTGAATAAAAAATGCGAATATTAATATTCGCATTTCAGACTGTAGACAAAGTCAGGGGCAACACCCCTGATTTTTCTTATATAAATTTGCCGTAATCCCTTATAAACACTGGATTTCAAGCCGTTTTTATGGTATAATTATTGTATCTTAATA
>JAFTFE010000056.1 GCA_017449765.1 Lachnospiraceae bacterium
TATAATACTAGTGTTTAGAAAGAAAGGCTGAATTTATGGAAAAAGACCCTTTTAAAGAGTATCTCCGTCAATCAGAACCAAGCAAGCGTGATAAGAGTTATGCTTGGGATACCGCTATCGGGTTACAGGATGTTGATGGATTAAAGACCTCCGAATACTTGAAAGATACGGCAATCAAAAATATTGAAGGTGATATTACCATTGATGAAGCCCAAAAACTCCTCAATACCTACTATAAAGAAAATACCAAAAAGAGCGAAAAAGACCGAACTGAAGAAGCCGATAAAGTTTCTGCCAGAATTGCAAAGATTTTATCGGAAAAGGCTTTCAGTTTTTCTGCAAATGAGTATATTTCTATTCATAAAAAACTATTTGATGGTATCTATGATTATGCAGGTGTTCTCCGCAATTATAATATTACCAAAAAAGAATGGGTATTAGATGGAGATACTGTTGTTTATGGGACAGCCACCGAATTGAAGGCTACTTTGGACTATGATATTTCGCAAGAAAAGAAGTTTAGTTACAAAGGTCTATCCACTCAAGAGATTATACACCATTTGGCTTTGTTTATTTCCGGATTATGGCAAATCCATGCTTTTGGTGAAGGTAACCCCAGAACAACGGCTGTATTTTTTATCAAATACTTACGAACTCTCGGCTATGATGTCACAAATGACATTTTTGCCAAGCATTCTTGGTATTTCAGAAATGCACTTGTTCGGGCAAATTATACAGATTTGAAGAATGATATTCATTCAACAACTGAATATTTAGAACTGTTTTTAGAAAATCTGTTGCTGAATAAACATCATAAATTGCTTAACCGCACAATGCACATTGCAAATACTTTGAAAGCAAAATCGGACATTGAAACCGAAAAATCGGACATTCAAATTTCAAAATCGGACATTGAGGCATTATGCAAAGAAAAAATAAACAATATCACAAACAAATCAATTCAACACATATTAAAACTGCATAACACTTTTGGAAATATTCAATATTTTGGTCGCTCCGATATTGAAAAAACATTAGGTATTAAAGCCTCCGCTGCATCCAGTTTTATCAAAATGCTTTTGGATAATAAAATCATCAAACCTATTCAGGGTAAAGGTAAAGGCAAGTATATCTTTGCTATTTAACCTTATATTCCTATCGGATTACAAAGACAGTTTTTTATTTAAACCATTTATTCATGCAAAGTGTAAAAATACCAAAAAATTAATTTGACTTTTAGGTACAATTTTGTATGCTGTCTTTAAGTTGCAGATGGGTGTGACACAATAATGTGACACAAAGTGTTGCCATACCTCCGCCCATGAGAAAATATTTTTGAAAATACAGAGGTTTAAGGGGTTGACAAAAGCGCTTCCAGCCGCCCCAGCCACAGTTCAAAAATCGTCAGAAATGGCGATTTTTTCTTTTATTTACAAGCACTTAAGCTGGTTCGAATATTTGGTATTAAAAAAGCCCTACCCCAAATAATCTTCGAACTAATTTCGACAAAAAAATAACACAATCAATGAATTGGAAAGTTTGAATTTAAAATATACTATCGAGATATGTTAATTTTATTTATAATTAATTATTGATTTTTTTCTGAATATATGCTTAAAAATATGTAACACAATTTTGTTATGAGGTAGTACCAATGAAATATCTTTTAATTTTAAGCTTACTTTTTATCCCTAATGCTTATGCTTGGGATGGCTATGATGATAGTGGTCATAGTATCGAAATAGAACAGGGAAATTTAGTTCGAGAAGGTGAAGATATTGAAGTATATGATTATGATGATGGTGAGTATAAAGATGTTACGGTTGAAAGTATTACTTCTTATGGTGGCTCTGTAGAAATTGAAGCCTATGATAACGATTCTGGTGAATATGTAACATATGAAATGGATGAGGATTAAGGAAAACTTAAGATGGAAATCAAATTAGATACCAGAATATATTCATTGGATGCTATAAAAAGAGCTATCTATTTATTTGCACCTCAAGCCATAATAACTCCACAAAATAACTGTTATGTATGTATAACCACGAATTATAATGTTGATGAAGGTATGCTAAGACAGAATTTATTAGATATTCAGCTACAATTAGACTTAGAAAAAGAGTTTCTTCCAATACGTAATATGTTAGTTGCACAAGCATTAGAACCATATCAAGAAATTGATGACTTATTAGTACTGAAACATAATGACTGATTACAAATTTTATCCTTTTCGATTTACTCGTTTGAAAAATAATCAAATTCTTTTGATTAATGACTTTGGAGATTGGATTGTACTTAACAGTACAGATTTTCAAAAAATCATAGATAAACAATTAGACTTAAACTCAACCGTAGGCCTTAATTTACAGTCCAGAGACTTTCTAACGGAAGAGTATACATCTTTTAACCTAAAAAGATTAGCTCATCGTTATAGAACTAAAAAGAAGTATTTATTTGATTCCACAGCTCTGCATATGTTTGTGATGACACATCGTTGCAATCATAAATGTAAATATTGCCAAGCATCATCCCATGAAACTTCTGGGCAACATCTAGATATGAGTATAGAAACAGCTAAAAAATGTATTGATATTGCTTTTGAAAGCCCTTCAAAGTACATTAAAATTGAATTTCAAGGCGGCGAGCCTCTACTTAACAAACAAGTTGTTTTTGATACAATATCATATGCTAAAAATAAAAATATTGAAATTCAAAAAGATTTGGAATTTGTTATATGCACAAATTTAACAACAATAGATAATGATGTCATTAACTTTTTAAAAAATAACCATAATGTTCAAATTTCCACTTCATTGGATGGTTCTGAAGCATTACATAATCAGTGCAGAGTTTATCCGT
This sequence comes from Lachnospiraceae bacterium, assembly GCA_017449765.1. Classification (GTDB taxonomy): domain Bacteria; phylum Bacillota; class Clostridia; order Lachnospirales; family Lachnospiraceae; genus Coprococcus_C. Next base: position 2,863 of record JAFTFE010000056.1, read on the forward strand.
CAAATCATGGTACTTATCAAGATTTTCTTAAAAAGCTCAATCTTATGCGAAAAGAATTACCATTCAATCAAGTTGCAGCTTTAACAACTATATCAAAATACAATCTTTACCAGATGAAAGATATTGTTGATACATACAAAAATTTGTCTTTTAACTCAATTTTTTTAAGACCATTAAATCCTTTTGGTTTTGCAAAAGAAAAATGGACGGAGTTAGCTTATCCTGTTGAGGATTTTATTGAAGAATATATCAAAACTTTGGATTATATTATTAAATTAAATGAAGAAGGTTATTTTATAAGAGAAGAATTTGCTAGTATCTTTCTGTATAAAATATTAACCCCATATTCTTCAGGGTTTGTCGATATACAATCCCCTTCAGGTCTTGGTATTGCCGGTACCATATACGAAATTAATGGAGATGTATTTGTTTCTGATGAAGCTAGGATGCTATTTCGTAGTAGTGGAAATAAGAAGTATTGTTTAGGCAATGCCGTAACTAAAAATCGCAGAGAAATATATTCTAATCCGATTTTAAAAGATATATTATTAAGCTCTACGATTGAAGCGCTCCCTGGATGTGCATGGTGTGCTTTTCAACCATATTGTGGTACTGATCCTATTAAGAATTTCGTTCAATTTGGAAATGATATCAGCCATAAGGCCTATGATGAAAACTGTAAACTTTATAAAGCTATAATGACTAAATTGTTTGAAATTCTAACATCTAATGATGAAAGTAAAAAAGATATATTGTATTCTTGGATCAACAATACAGATAACCTTGAGAATAAGGGCATCGTTGCATGAAATCATTAAGAGGTATATGTTATAATATAAAAGAACCTTATATAGGTAAGATAGATGCTGTACACGAAAATTCATATATTTTACGCAATACTGAAGGCAAAGAATGTTTAATTTGTGATAAAGTTGTTAGCTTTGGCAAACTTTTCCTCTGTAGAAATACTAATTTCAATATTGGAGACATTGTAAAAATACTACCATCTGGTACGCTCATTGTATTATATGAGGCAACTTCTTCTGATAATGCTTTATTTGTTTCAGAACAATGCAATAACAAGTGTATTATGTGCCCTCAAATCATGAAGAAAAAACCATCTGATTTTTTACAAGAAAACTTAGAAATTATAGATTTAATAGATAAATCTCCTAATTTTCTAGGTATTACCGGAGGAGAGCCAACATCTGAATGGGATAGCTTAATAACAATTGTTAAACGTATTACGGAAAAACATCCAACAACAAATATTCAACTATTAACAAATGGTAGAACTTTTAACAACGAAATTTATGTAAGAGAACTCAAAAATATTAATGATAAAATTTTATACTGCATACCTTTATATAGTGATATTGCTAAAATCCATAATATGATTGTTGGAAATAACAAGGCTTTTGAAGAAACGGTTGAAGGGCTGTATAATCTTGCGAGGTATAAACTTCCTATAGAATTACGTACAGTAGTGACTAAACTAAATTATAACAGATTAGAAGAGTATGCTCATTGGATATGTCGTAATTTACCATTTATTTCACACTTGTCAATTATGGGAATGGAACCAATTTATCAAGCTCGCATTAATATAGAAAAATTATGGATAGATCCTTATGAATATCAAAATGAAATGTATAATGCCTGTCTCCATTTAATAAGAAATAATTTACTATTTTTTATTTACAATCACCAATTATGTGTGGTACCTAAAGAATTAAGACGGTACTGCTGTAAAACAATTTCTGAGTTTAAAATGTTGTATCTAGATGAATGCTTAAAGTGTAATCAAAAGGATCTTTGCGGTGGCTTATTCCAAACCGCAAAAAACTTCCATAGTGTTGCAATAAAATCAATAGAGGACTAAAATATGGTTAAATTTGTATGTTTAAAATTTTGGGCATTTATTTTAGGGCTAGCTACCTTTCCTCTATCAATAAAGGATACTTATGCAACTACTACTAATTTCAATTCATCCGCAATGAATCAGCATAGTAGTGAAAAAAATATTCTGTTTATCGAACCGTATTTAGATGATTCATCTTCATTTCAATTAGCTGGACATAGAAGCCATCGTAGCCATTCAAGTCATCGTAGCCATTATTCCTCAAGAGGAGGTTATGGCGGTAGCTACTATAGGTCAACTCCAACATATTCTGCGCCCGTACGAGCTAATCCATCAACAGTATATCCAGCTACCAATACACAAAATAGGGTATCATCTTCCCCTTCTGCAATAACATCTTCGGCTAATGTGAACTCATTAATATTAGAGATTCAAATTAAACTAAAACAATTAGATTTTTTTGAAGGAACTCCAGATGGTATATATGGTAAAAAGACACGCAATGCTATTATTCTTTACCAAGTTGATAAAGGACTAACACCTGATGGTCAAGCGACACAGGAATTGTTAAATCACATTAATAAGCATATAAAATAAGATTTATCGTTTATAAAAACAGATAGAAAAACAACTTTTATTATCAAAAAAATAAAAGTTAAATCAACCTCGGTTTCTTAACACCCATAGGTTAAAAAAATCAAAATTTAGTTCGAGGATTGCAAGCTCACTCCAGCCAAGAAATTTGATAAACCGCTGCAAATCCGTGGCGGCTTTTTTTGTAAAAAGAAAACCCCCAGATAGTCTGGGGGTTCCGGAAAGCTTACAGCTTTACATCATAAAACCTCCTTTATATAAAGAGTTAGACATTCTGACCACTGAGTAACAAA
>JAFTFE010000057.1 GCA_017449765.1 Lachnospiraceae bacterium
AAATGATGATATGAAGGAGCTTTTTGAGGAAGCACACAAGAAAGGAATCCATGTACTCTTAGACCTTGTACCCGGACATACATCTGAAGAGCATGAGTGGTTTATCGAAAGCAGCAAGGCTTATGAAAATGAATATTCAGGCAGATACATATGGACGGATTTTTGGATAAAGGGTATACCGGGGCATCCGTATATTGGCGGTGAAACCGAAAGAAACGGAACATATATGCTTAACTTTTTTAAGTGTCAGCCGGCGCTTAACTATGGATGGAAGGAAAAGAAAGAAAGCTGGCAGACGGGTATGTATGAGCCTGATGCACTGGCAACCAGAGAGGCAATTAAGGATGTAATGCGATTCTGGCTTGATATGGGCTGCGACGGATTTCGTGTGGATATGGCTGACTCGCTTGTAAAGGATGATGATGAGGAAAAGTCGGGAACCTGTGAAGTATGGCGTGACATACGCTGTATGATGGATAAGGAGTATCCTGATGCCGCACTTATTTCTGAATGGAGCAATCCTAAGCTTGCCATAGAAAGAGCAGGCTTTCATATGGATTTTTATCTAGATCATTGGCATAACGGATATAATTCATTGATGCGTGACTATGAGTCAAACGAGATTGATAACAGTTACTTTAAAAGTGATTCGGACGGTGATATTAACAGATTTTTGGATGACTATCTGGTAAAATATAATGAGACTAAGGATAAGGGATATATCAGTTTTATAACCTGTAATCATGATACCATAAGACCAAGCTTTAATCTTAGCGAGGAAGAACTTAAGCTTGCATATGCATTTATATTTACCATGCCGGGAGTACCTTTCCTTTATTATGGTGATGAGATAGGAATGAAATATATCAAGGATATGCCTTCAAAGGAGGGCGGCTATACAAGAACAGGAAGCAGGACACCTATGCAATGGGATGATTCTGTAAACGCCGGATTTTCAAAGGCTGAAAAAGAAAGTCTGTATCTTCCTGTTGAAGAAGGGGAGTGTGCTGCCTCGGTTAAAAAAGCAAAAAACGATAAGGCATCTCTTTATAATACGTTAAAGGAAATAATTGCCTTAAGGCACAGTGAGGCTTCGCTTATGGCAGATACTTTATTTGAGGTTGTAAGTTGTGAAAAGGAAAAAGCCTTTGTATATAAAAGGGGAGAATTGATTATTGTTCTTAATCCTAAAAATAAGAGCGTTGAAGCAGATATTGATACTACCGGTTTTAAAGTGATTTATAATATAGGTGGTATGGCTGGTGGATTAGTTAAGCCTCAATCATTTATAGTTTTTAAAATGGATAATTAAGCATAATGATTTATTTCTTAGTATGATAAAAATATTCGGGATGAAAAAGGGGGCATTTCATGGACGATATTAAAAGAGAAAAATATTATGATTTACTTGAAAAAATATCTGACTATACATGCAGAGTCAAAACTTTTGATAGGGAAAAATTTGTCGGGCTTTTGTCGGAGTTTTGTGAATTGTTTCATCTTGCTAAAGGGGTAACGGAATTCTATACAAATCCACGTCACGAACAGGAAGGTAACGGAGAGATTCTCATTGACTATGATAACGGCAGAGGAGAAGTGGAGATTCTTAAAAATAGAATCGTTACACCTGCGTATGCGGTAATTATCGGAACACTTTATATGGCAAAGGATGAGAAGCCGCTTGATGATGAAGAACTTGAAAAGGTGGATATCGTACTTCGTCTGGTACTTAGTCTTGTAGCCAGAAACCGTCTGCAAAATACTATGTATAAGTTTGCATATTATGATGATGATAATTATCCTAATCTTCGTTATTTTATGCAGAATATTGAACGAATAAATAACATAAATAATCTTAAGGGCTATGTTGCAGTATGCTTTAATCTAAAACATTTTTCCATTATAAATCAGGACATAGGAAAAGAAAACGGAGATATTGTTCTACGTAATTATTTTAATTTATTAAACGAGGCTGTCGGTGAAAATGGCATAGTGTGCCGTATGGGCGGTGATAATTTTGTTATGTTGTTTGAAAATTATTTATCTGATCATATATTTAAATTGCTTTCGGGCGTACCTGTTTCCTATGATGAAGAGAGCGGAAACACTAAGCGTGTAATAGTATCAGCAAGGGTGGGAGCATTTGTAATACCTGAGGATTTTGAAGTATCTAATCCGGGTAAGATTATGGAGAGAATTTATCCTGCGCTCCAGATGGCAAAACAGATGGATATCAGTCCTGTGTTTTATGATAAAAAGCTCTCAAGCGGACGTGAGAGGGTTATGCAGGTTAGAAAGAGATTTGCCGAGGCAATAGCCTCTGATGAGATACATGCATATTATCAGCCTAAGGTAAATGTATATACCGGTGAAATCGTGGGTGCGGAGGCTCTTTGCAGGTGGATAAGTGGCGGCAAAATGGTTATGCCTATGGAATTTATACCGGTACTCGAAATGAATATGGATATATGCAGGCTTGACTTTCATATGCTGGAGCTTGTATGCCGTGACATTAGAAGATGGCTGGATGAGGGCAAAAAATCTGTTCGAATATCCGTCAATTTTTCAAGAAAGCATCTGATAGATGTGGATTTGACGACACATATCCTTGAGATAATTGATAGATATAATGTCCCGCATGATTGCATAGAAGTTGAACTTACCGAGACAACTACAGATGTGGAATTTAAGGATTTGAAACGAATAGTTAAATGTCTGCAACAGGAGGGCATATATACTTCTGTTGATGATTTCGGAAACGGCTTTTCTTCACTTAATCTTATCAGATCGATTCCGTGGGATGTGCTTAAGGTTGACAGGAGTCTTCTTCCTGTGGAGGATGATGACGAGACGTCTACTACAGAAAAAATCTATAAATCCATTGTATCTATGGCGCATGATATAGGCATAAATTGTATTACCGAAGGTGTTGAGACCATGAAACAGATAGAGATATTAAGAAATAATAATTGCAGTATAGCACAGGGCTTTTTCTTTGACAGACCGCTTCCGGTGGAGGAGTTTGAAAAACGCTTTGAAGATAATAAATATATTGATTTGATATCATAATACTTTTGCAGATTTTAAAATTAAAAATAATGTGAGGAATGATAATTATGAAAAGACAGAGTAAATTTATTATGGCAGGAGTAAGCGGGTTGTTGTTTATAATTTGGATTGTACTGGTTAAAACGGTGGATGTGGACAGTATCGGTCCGGAAGGAACAAGTATAGGACTTTCACATATAAACAAATCGGTTTCAAATTTGTTCGGACAAAGGTTATTCTGGTATGATGCTACGGAGGTATTTGGCATAATTGCTATTCTTGTGGCTGCGGCTTTTGCACTGACCGGATTAATTCAACTTATAAAAAGAAAAAGTCCTGCGAAAGTTGATAAGGAAATTTATACTCTTGGTGGTTTGTACATAATCGTTATAGGTCTATATGTACTTTTTGAAGTGGTGATAATTAATTACAGACCTGTCATAATGCCGGGCGAAGAACATCCGGAGGCTTCATTTCCGTCATCACACACCATGCTTATTTGTGTGGTTATGGGTAGTGCGATAATGCTTTTGGATAAGTATATAAAGAATAAGTCACTTTGTAATGCACTTAAGATTTTATGCGCTTTAATAATGATTGTCACGGTTATCGGAAGGCTTGTTTCAGGCGTACATTGGTTTACGGATATAATAGGGGGAGTAATAATCAGTGTAGCATTATTGGCGATTTTTTCGGGAGTTTTAGATGTGGTGCGAGGGTAAGGCGTATTACTTGTATAATTATTAAGTAAATGAACATCTTGGATGTTTACAAATCGGGGAGGATTATCAAATGAAAATCAAGGCTTTTTTTAAAAAGATAATAGGAGGTATCAAAAAGCCGTTCGGATTTATCAAGAGAAAGACCGAGCCTGCCAGAGAATTTATGAGGACAGGCCGTGCAGGCGGGATGATAGCGGAGCTTATTGTTTCTGCTTTGTTTATGTGCTGGATAATAGACAGCGGAACATATGGAAAAGTACCTCTTGTGATAAATTATATTTTAACAGTTGTTTTACTTGCTTTGTCTGCCGAGGTGCTTAACCTTGTTTTAAAAATAGTCTTTGGTGCAGGTAAGAGATGTAAGACATATTTTTGTGGTGCACTTTTTACGGTACTTTTTAATAATCTTGTGGGAAACCAGCTTAAGGCTGTTTTTCCGGCAATAATTATGAGTTTTCTTTTTGTCCTTTCTGTAGATATTATCGGAAGATGTATATGGGCATTTATAAAAAGTCGTCGCTTTAAGCAGGTCTTTGCTTATGTTGCAGCTGTTCTTTCCGTGATTTATGCAGGCTTTTACATATGGTTTCTTAAGAATGACAGCTTTGGTCAAAGCAGGATAGATTTTTATAATCAGATTCCCATAGAATCCACAGCGAGTAAGGAAGGCTTTGATTCCTATCTTAAGAACGGACCTTATGAGGTTTTAACCATTTCTTACGGACCGGGTGAAAATGAGGATATCGTTACGGAAACGATTGATTTTTCAGTATTTGATTCGGTACAAAACAGAGGAGGACTTACCGGTATAACTGATAATTTCAGCGATTACGACTTTGCAAAAACACCGATAAAAGGACAGATATGGTACCCTGTGGGAAGAACTGACTGTCCCGTATTTTTCATGGTGCACGGGAATCATGATTCTTCGGTTCCTTCTTATATGGGCTATGCTTATCTCGGAGAATATCTTGCGTCAAACGGATATGTTGTCGTGTCTGTAGATGAGAATATAATCAATGAACTTGGAGAGGGCAATGACAAGCGTGCCATCCTTTTATTAGAGAATATGAAGAGTGTGCTGAAACAGAACTCGACTAAGGAAAGCCTGATTTATGGCTTGATAGATGAAGATAAAATTGCTATTGGTGGTCATTCAAGAGGCGGTGAGATGGTGGCAACAGCATATCTTTTTAATGACCTTGATGTATATCCGGAAGATGGCAATTATTCGTTTGATTATCATTTTAACATTACTTCGATAGTGGCGATAGCACCGGTTGTTGATCAGTACAGACCGGTAGACCGTTCCGTTCGGATTTCAGATGTTAACTATCTTCTCATACATGGTGCGAACGATCAGGATGTATCTTCCATGATGGGTGAGAAGCAGTATAATAATATATCTTTTACTGATGAATCTGATGATTTTCATTTAAAGGCGTCAGTGTATATTCTGGGGGCTAATCATGGTCAGTTTAACAGCCTCTGGGGACGTTATGATATGGAATCGGTAACCAATTGTTATCTCAATACGAATAACTTCCTTAATGAAGGCGATCAGAAGCTTATAGCACGTGCATATATCCGGACTTTTCTTGATTCCACACTTGGAGTTGATGATACATATGCATCTTTGCTCTTAGATATAGCTTCTTATCGCAGTTATCTTCCTAAGACTGTCTATATAACCAATTACTGCGATTCGGATTTCATCAGTCTTTGTTCGTTTGATGACACGGTTGATATATCTGATTTTGAAAATGGTGTATCGGTTGATTGTACAGGTACAGAAACATGGACACTTGTACCTTACATAAGAGGTGATGGAAGAGAAGGTGAAGATTATGTACTTTCTATTTCATGGAAGAAGGAATCTAAGCCGGCTGTGGAAGTGACATTTCCTTCGATTGATATATCAATAGAAGGTATATCATTTGGTGTTGCCGATATGAGAGAGGATACGGAAGAGTTTGCAGAAGGTCTGATTTATACCGTAGAGCTTATGGACGAAAATGGTAATATTGTAAGTACAGACAGTCCGGTGCTTGTTTATCCTTCACTTGCAGTTCAGCTTGCAAAGCAGGATGCTATATTCGGAACCTATGAATATAAGCACCAGCTTCAACAGGTTAATATAACTCCAACAATGTTTGAGGGTAATGCGGAATTTGATTATTCAAAGGTTGTTTACATACGTATAGCTATGGATGGTTCAAAAGATGGAGAATTGATTATCAATAACATAGGATATTGGATTAAATAGGTTTTGTTATGACAAAATTATCAAGAAGGATATAGGTAGGAAAGAATGGGATTCGATAGAAAAAATCTATTATGCTACGGAGATTCAAATACGTACGGATATAATCCTGCAAATGGATTTAGGTATCCTGAAGATGTAAGATGGACAGGGATTCTTCAAAATATGCTCGGTACGGAATATAAAGTAATTGAAGAAGGTTGTAATGGAAGAACAACCATTTTTGATGATCCGATAGAAGGATGGAAGAATGGACGTGATTATCTTAAACCCTGCCTTAATTCACATAAGCCGATTGACTATATCATTATGATGCTTGGAAGTAATGATTTAAAAGATACTTTTCATGCAACTGCCAAGGTTATTGCAGATGGAGCCGGAGTATTAGTGAGGGATATAATAAATTTTTCAGAGGTTAAGCAGGGATATGTTCCTAAGATTATATTAACTTCACCTCCTGAAATAGGAGAGGAAATTAAAAAGTCGCCGTTTTACGGAAGATTTTATGAGGATGCAATAGAACGATCAAGAGAATTCCCTAAATATTATAAGAATGTAGCAGAGGATTATGGATGTATATTTATCAATGCTGCATCATATGTAAAGCCATCAACGGTGGATTCGTTACATTTGTCGCCTGAGGGACATAAGAAACTTGCGGAAGTGTTTTATGAAGCTGTAAAAAATTTATAAGAATGTTAACTGCTCATACTGTGTGAAATATATTTGAATAATATTAATATTATGTATAAGTTTACAATTTGTTAATATTTGAACAGCTTAATATAGAAATGTACAATATGCACAATTAAGATTGTGCATATTTCAGACTGTAGACAAAGTCAGGTGTGGAACTTTTGTTTCTACACCTGTTTTGTCATGCAACCATTAATACAGGTAAATTCGAAAATATTCTATTTGATATTGTCCCTATTACCCCTTTTCTTTGTAGCTTTTTTGCAAGTTTCTTTAGATTTAAGCACGCATATGTAAGCCCGACCTTCTTTTCCATTCGAGCTTTACCATACATTTGCGTGTATCTGAATCCATGACTTTCTTTTGCACTTCCGAAAAGCCGTTCTA
>JAFTFE010000058.1 GCA_017449765.1 Lachnospiraceae bacterium
ATTATGCAGCAATCCCGTATCGGAGCTTCCGATACCTTTATCATCAGTATAATCATTTTGAATTGCATCACTTTTTACAATCTCAACTCTATTTTGCATAATATTCCTGAAGTTGTCAAGCGATATAAAGATATATTTCTGCAGAAGATTTACTTTGATTCCCGTATCAAATACCGTATTAGACTTATGTATGTAATATCCGGCAGCTTTTCGTAATTCCTTCGGACTTTCTTCGAATATAACGATGGTATATACCGGCATTATGTCGCTGTAGCTGAAATTCTTCTTTTTCTTGTCACGCAGTCGTCTGTATTCTCTTAAAAGCAGGTCAGCGGAGTAGCAGGCAGCACGCTCACCCGGAAATGCAATGCCTATCTTCTGAATTTCCACATTCACCAGACTACCATTTTCAAGCTGCACTAAAATATCGGTCATCAAAAGAGATTTTTCGGAGGCTATACGTGCGCCTTCATTAGAGAGAACATTGATGATTGTGACCTTCTGTCCCATGATACAGGAAAGCATGTCGTTGAGACGTTCGGTGGTATAATCGGGATTAAAAACTTCTTTAAAATACTGGTCGTATGTAATCTTAAGACCACGTTCACCCGTGCAGTATTTTAGGAAGGTTTCGCGTTCATCATCAGTCCATAAGTTAAACTTTTCAAGCAGATCAGGTCTGCTGTTTATTTCGTCAAGTACATTTTGTCTTTCCCTAATCATTGGGAAATATTTCTTTAAAACAGAACTCATAAATTTTCCTCCTTCATATATGGCATATACGGCATAACCTTATATGAGGAAAAAGAATATAAAGATAAATGCAGCATCTGCCAATATAATAAAATGATTGGGATTTTAAGCAGGATAATACTTTGGATTGTAGGAGAAATCCTAAATGATAATTACATTTATTAAAGAATTTATCTGCTTGATATTCATAGTAGTATATGAGAAAGCAGAAAGCAAGACCAAAAAACGAACCAATGTAAACAAAAGTTTACATCACTGTCTGTAGATGTAGAAAATATCGGGTTTTCTTGTGATTATATTTTTTACGAAAATATATATTCTTTTGTTAAAAGTTAATGTTTCTTTTCAAAAAGCTGGTTTTGTGGTATTGTAGTTATAAATTTACTGACAGATTATAAATCTTGGGAGGCAGATAATTTGGTTTCTAAAGTGGAAAACATTTCACAAGAAAAATTAGATGGCATAAAAAGGATCATAGGCGAAGCATTTGTTACAAATGAGTTGTTTCATAACTGGGGTTCGGTGTCTGAACGTAAGGATGATGTCATGGAGTATATGTCGTACTATGTTGACTACGTTTATCATTCGGGCGAATTATATTCAAATGAGGATATGACAGGCTTTATCGGACTTGAGGACTCAGTGAAAAAACCGATTATGCCACAGATAAAAATGATTTTAAAAATGTACACAAAGATGGAACATTCAAGGATAAAAAGTCTTTTAAATTTTGCTAAGCAGATAGGTAATTCCAATAAGCAGTATGCAAAGAAAAGACATATTGATGCACTTATGGTTTGTGTAGACAAAGATTGTCAGGGCAAAGGAGTTGCGACAGAGCTCATAGAATTTGCAAAGAGTATGGCTGATGCGGACGAGCTGCCGCTTTTATTTGATACGGATATGAAAGAGTATGCCGAAATGTATCAGCATTTTGGATGTGAGTTATATAATAGTGTAACTGCTGATAATGGAGTAACAAGATATAGTTTGTGTTATAAGAAATAGTGATGGATGAACAGGATGTAACTGTTTTATGTGATGATATGAAAGATTTCTTTGAAAAGGTTAATGAGTTTTGGAGGAGTTTGTAGTTTTTAATAAAGCGTTTTAGGAGGTAAGGTATGTTTTTAGCAATAAGCGGTTCAAATCTTTTTATTATTTATATGATTGTTATCATTATAATTGCTGTTTTAGCTGCAAAGAATTTAATCAAAAAAAATAGAATATCAAAAAAGAACAGCGAAGAAAAAATGGGTGAATTAAATGCTTTTATTTTACAGTATGAGGCATCCAAAAAGGTTGCTGCTGAGAAAGAAAAAGCAGATAAGCAGCCCGAGCAAGCTGATAAACTTACAGAGGATGAGTCAAACAATACTTCTGAAAACAAGTTAGATGCAGAAACTATTGTACGTATCAATGCACTTTATCATGATGCGGAAATGTCTGTTGAACAGATTTCAAGTAAGACAGGAGTTTCAATAGAGCAGATAAAAAAGGTTATAGGATAAAATTTATAAAGGGATTAAAGCAGTGGTTATGCCGTCTACAAGCTCTGCAAATGCAGCGTGGAGTTGGACAGATTAATTGAGGCTTGGGCAGATGAACTGATATAAATTATTGTTTTACTATCTGAAAAATGAAAGAATTCAGGTAGTGAAATTTTGGAGATAAACGATGAAAAGATTATTAATAAATAAAAGTTTAATATTTCTTCTTTTTTGTATCTTTGCTTTAGCAGGTTGCGGTAAAAACCGGGATACGAAGGATAATACAATAGGAGAGACTATAAATGAAACGACGGAAGATATATTAGACAATACGACAAATGATACAGCAACCGAATCTACAGAATACGATGATAATGATCCGATTATTCTTCGTATCGGAAGACAGCCCGGAGGAGATATGACCCTTGAGGAATTTGAGGCGGCATCTGTAATGTATGAGATTTATTCATCCGGAAAGGCAACTTATAATAAATCCGATAAGTTAGTACAAATAAGCGATGAGGATTTTGAAAAGATTAAAAGCTTTTGTAATGATGTAATAAACGGTGATATCGAGATAGAAGAATATAACGGTGCGGATTTACCGTCCTATGATGTTACGGTTTATGATAAAGATGGTAAGATACATGGGTTGAACTCTTACAGTGACGGATGGATTGTGGGTTCGGATGAGATAATTAAAATCATAACGGGCTATTTTGAAGAGGATGTTCCTGTTGATGATGCAAATAAAGAGAATGATCCTGTAGATGATGCAGATAAAGATGCTGATACAGAAGAGGATTATAAATCTTGGTATGAGGTTTATGGTGCTAACAGAGGAATAAGCAATATTGATGAGTTAAGTGAAGATTACAGCATAGATGATGCGATAAAGGATGGCTGTTTTGTTATAGGAGCAGCGAAGGTCTATAATGATAATCTATATGAAGAATTCATGAAAAAATATGAAGACAAAGAGGAAGCATTTATCAGGGTTGTTCAAAGCACTGATGAGGGTGACGCCATAATATATGATATCTTTTATATACCTGAATCAAAGGAATGGATGGATTCAAACTTTCCTGACAGAGTATACGTTGTGATAGATTCCACAAGAGATAAGTTTGCTGCTGAAGATGATAGGATGATTAACATGGAAGAATTTGATGGCATTGCAGAATATGAAAGTAATTCTAACCTTTATTGGGTTGTATACAGAGGTGATCCGGAAGATATAGAATTGATGAACATCAATACATTTGTTATTGCAATTATAAATTAAAAGATCATAACACGAGGAGGTATAAAATGGGATCAGTTTCAAAGGTTTATTTTACAAAAGAAATTACACCGGAAAATGTAGTGCGTCTTTTTGACGTGCTTGGAAGAAAGCTTGAGAAAAAAGTGGCAGTAAAGGTTCACTCGGGAGAAGCCGGCAATCAGAATTTCCTTCATCCGGAATTTTGGAAGCCTATGGTTGAGCATGTGGGTGGAACGGTTGTAGAATGTAACACCGCATATGAGGGTGAGAGAAATTCTACGGAAAAGCACAAGAAGCTTATTTATAATCATGGCTGGAACAAGTATTTTGATGTGGATCTTATGGATGCGGAAGGTCCTGACATTGAGATTCCGATTAAGCGAAATGCGAAGCATTTGAAATCAGATATTATGGGTAAGAACTTTCTTAATTATGATTCAATGCTTGTACTGTCACATTTCAAGGGACATCCTATGGGCGGTTACGGCGGAGCACTTAAGCAGCTTTCTATCGGATGTGCATCCACCGCAGGCAAGGTGAATATTCACTCTGCCGGAAAATATGTCAAGACGGAGGATCAGGATATTGTCTGGGGAGATTTGCCGGAGCAGGATGCGTTTTTGGAGTCTATGGCTGAGGCGGCATCTGCGGTTGTGGATCATTTTAAAGATAACATCGTTTATATAAATGTTATGGCCAATATGTCTGTTGACTGCGATTGCTGTGCGGTTGCCGAGGATCCTTGCCTTAAGGATATCGGAATTCTTGCAGCGACAGATCCTGTTGCGATAGACAGAGCGTGCATAGATTTGGTTATGCAGAGCAATGACAGAGGAAGAGAGCATTTCCTTGAAAGAGTCACTTCAAGAAATGGAGAGCATACTATAGATGCAGCGTGTGAGTTGGGAATAGGTGTAAAGGAATATGAGTTGATAGAAGTCTGATGATATAAACAAGCAGATTATAAATAGAATACATAATGCATTACTTGAAAAAAGTTTAGTATCGGCTTAAAAGGCGCTGTAAGCAGAGAGGCTTATAACGCCTTTTTGTTTTGTTGACAAATAATTATTATAATTATATAATTAATGTTATATAACAAGAGTTATATAACAAAAGGAGGTTGTTATGCCACCAAAGGTTAAGATTAGTAAGGAAATGATTTTGGATGCCGGTTTTAAGATTATCCGGGAGGAAGGATACGAGCATTTTAATGTAAGAAGAATCGCTGAAGTCCTACATTGCTCCACCCAGCCGATTATGTATAATTTTAAGACTGTGGAGGAGATAAGAAATGATATATATAAAATCGCAGATGAATTTCATACGAATTATATTATGCCGGATATTTCTAAGGGAGGTAATCCACTACATTTACTTGGGATGAATTATATAAGATTTGGATATGAGGAAGATAATCTTTTTAGATTTTTATTTCAGAGCAACGAATTTGCAGGTAATGATGTAAGACAATTAATTGATAATCCGGATGCTTCACCTCTCATCAATATGGTTACTATGGGCATAGGATGTGATGTGGATGAAGCAAAGGATATATTTCTTGAATTTTTCTGTGTCGTACATGGTTTTGCAAGCTTACTTGCCAATAATGCCATGAATTATGATGAGGAGCAGGCGGATAAGCTTTTAACACAGGTATTTAATGGTGTTATTGCAGTTCGAGATATTAAGAAGACATAAGAAAAATATACTGAGAATTGAGAATATAGAGTTTTGATTTTGTGAATGAAGCTTTAAGAAATTATACGATAGGAGAAAAGTTATATGAAAAAGTTGTATGAAAAAAGTGAAATCTGGTTTGCTGTAATTTGGATCATAATTTACGTGGTTGTTTGCGGTAATCTTAGGAATCTGGGAGATGACAGCCCTTATATGATGCTTGGACTGATTGTGATATCGGTGCTTATGTTCGCTTTTGTAAAAGCAAATCATCTTGAAGAAAAGTACGGACTTAATCATTGGTCAAAGAATTTCAAAGCGATGTTATTTCTGATACCTCTTTGGATTATAACAACCGGTAATTTATGGGGAGGAATTGAGCCTCATTACAAAGGTGCCGGCCTTATATTTGCAGTTGTTTCAATGGCTCTTGTGGGATTTGCGGAGGAGCTTATATTCAGAGGCTTTTTATTTAAGGCTATGCTTAAGGACGGCAAGCCTATAGTTGCAATAATCGTTTCATCTGTAACTTTTGGAATGGGACATATAGTGAATCTGCTCACAGGACATTTCGGTCTTGAAACTTTCGTTCAAATGTTTTATGCTATAGCAATAGGTTTTATAATGACATATGTATTTTACATAGGTAAAAGTCTTATACCTTGTATTATATCTCATAGCCTTATAGATGTATTCTCAAAATTTAATAGTGGCAATGAATTGGCAGAATGGATATATATTGGTGTGGTAATTGTTACATCGGTATTTTACTGTATATATCTAAGCAAGCTTAAGAAGGATGATGAAATAACAGATGATTAAAACTACTGCGTCAGATTTTCCGGCGCAAGTGACACTTTGATGAGATACGCATCAAGACGGAAGCTGAGATGGAACATTTGGCCGTAGTATTGTAGGAGCAGATATGTTTAGAAAAATGAGACGCTTTAAGCAGCAGATTTCAGAAGCGGAATGTAAAAGAATTTTAAAAGAAGAACCAAGAGGTGTGCTTTCGATGATAGGTGATGACGGATATCCATATGGTATTCCGCTTAGTCATTATTATTCGGAGGAGGATAATAGGATTTATTTTCACGGAGCAAAAGAAGGACATAAAATAGATGCTTTTAAGGCCTGCGATAAGGTGAGCTTCTGCGTCTATGATAAGGGCTATAGAAAAGACGGAGAATGGGCGCTTAATATAAATAGTGTTATAGTATTCGGACGGATTAAGCTTATCAGTGATGAGAACAAGGCAAGGGATGTATGTACGAAGCTTTGCAGGAAGTTTACTGATGATGAGGAATATCTTAAAAAGGAGCTTACAAATGCTTTGCCGAGAGTTCAGTGCTTTGAGCTTATCATAGAGCATATGACAGGTAAGCTGGTGAATGAATCATAAAGATAATCAGAATATTGCTATATATCTAACAAGGGGAGTTTAAAAATGGGAAATTAAAAAACTGTTATTATTCATGGACAGAATCATAAGGGTTCGACATATCATATAGCGCATGAACTGGCAGAGAAAATCGGAGGGGATATAACTGAATTTTTTCTTCCAAGAGATTTCGGTGAATTTTGTGTAGGCTGTACAACCTGCTTTGAAAAAACAGAGACTAAGTGTCCGCATTATGAAAAGCTAAAACCGATTACAGATGCTATAGATAAAGCTGATGTAATCATACTTGCAAGTCCTGTATATGTATATCATGTAACAGGTGCAATGAAGGCTTTTTTAGACCACTATGGTTACCGGTGGCTGGTACATAGTCCGGAGGAATCCATGTTCAAAAAGCAGGGCGTGTGTATAACTACCGCTGCGGGTGCGGGTATGAAGTCAACGATGAAGGATATGTACGACAGCCTTTTCTTCTGGGGTATTGCGAAGACCTATAAGCTGGGGCTGGCTGTTGCAGCAGTTGATTGGAACGGTGTTAAGGATAAGAAAAAAGCTCAAATTGATAAATCTACAACAGCTATTGCAAGTAAAATTATTAAAAGAAACGGACATATAAAGCCGGGTATAAAAACCAAAGCTATGTTTTCCATGATGCGACTTATGCAGAAAAATGGCTGGAATGAAAAAGATGTCAATTATTGGAAGGAAAAGGGCTGGGCAGACGGTAAAAAGCCCTGGAAGTAATATGGCGAGTTATAGGATTTACCTATAACTCGCCATATTATTTAAGAATTATGCAAAGTCAGTTCAGTATAATATAATAGTTTCAACAGGAGAGAGCAAAGTTTATATGAAAAGAGGGTGTTAATTATGAAACAGATTCTTTGCTTTGGAGATTCAAATACATATGGATATATACCAAAGACCGGCAAAAGATATGATTGGGGAGTAAGATGGACAAGTATTCTGAATGAAGAGCTTGGACTTGACAGCTATAGAGTGATTGAGGAAGGTTTATGTGGCAGAACTACGATATTTGAAGACCCTTTAAGAGACGGAAGGCGAGGCACGGGTTTACTTCCTGTTCTTCTTGAGACACATGGGCATCCTGACATAATAGTTGTTATGCTTGGAACTAATGACTGTAAAGCGGTATTCGGTGCTACTCCTGAGATTATCGGTAAAGGTATATCAAAGATTATCAATCAGATTCATACATATTCAGAGAGTAGCAGAATCCTAATTATATCTCCTATACATCTTGGTGAAAGAGTATGGGAGGATGGCTACGATACAGAATTCTCAAAGTCTTCTGTGGAGACTTCAAAGGCGCTTGCTGATATATATAAAAAGATAAGTAAGAAGGAGAATGTATATTATCTTGATGCGTCAAGGTATTCCAAACCGAGTGAAGCAGACCAGGAGCATATGGATGAGACAGGACACAAAGCATTGGCTTTCGCAGTGCTCTCTAAGATACGGGAGATTGAAGCGGCTTAGTTATATTTACATTTCGGGCGTATTTTACCTATAAGATTGCCTCATATGAGGTTCTTATAGGTATTTTTTTATCTTGTAACCTTGTTGTAACTTTGGGTATTATATAATGCATTTAAGTTGAAGAAAAAGGTTATTATTTCAAGATAATGGAGGATATTCATATGGAGATTTTGAAGGTAGAGGATTTGACAAAAATATATGGAAAGGACGAGGCTGAGGTGGTTGCACTTGACCATGCGTCTTTTTCGGTGGAAAAGGGTGAGTTTGTAGCCATAGTCGGTGCTTCGGGAAGCGGTAAATCTACCTTGCTTCATCTTATAGGAGGTGTAGACAGGGCAACCTCGGGCAAGGTATTCATTGATGGTAAGGACTTGTCTGAGCTTGATGATGACAAGCTTGCTATATTCAGAAGAAGACAGGTAGGACTTATATATCAGTTCTATAATCTAATACCTATACTTAATGTAGAGGAGAATATCACACTTCCGCTTTCACTTGACAATAGAGAAGTGGATAAAAATGCGCTTGATGATCTGCTTAAGCTGCTTGGACTCAGTGACAGAAGAAATCATCTGCCGCATGAGCTCTCAGGAGGACAGCAGCAGAGAACTTCGATCGGACGTGCACTTATAACCAATCCATCTATAATACTTGCTGACGAGCCGACAGGTAATCTTGATTCGAAGTCAAGTGACGAGATAGTCGCATTACTCAAGAAGTCTAATAGGGAGCTTGCACAGACTATTGTAATGATAACTCATAATATGGAGATTGCGAAGACGGCGGACAGGATAATCAGGATAGAAGATGGAAAGTTAAGCGAGGTATAGGATATGAATGTACTTAAAAAGCTGACAATCAAGGATTTAAAACTAAATAAGAAGCGAACTATCGTTACAATCATAGGCATAATACTCTCGGTGGCATTAATAACTGCAGTTGCTACCATATATCAGAGCTTTATAGCCTCGCTTATCAGTTATGAGATAAGAGAAAAGGGTAACTATCATGTATCATTCGAAGAAGTTCCAATTGAAGAAGCGGAGAGTATAAGTGACAATCGAAATGTGGAGGAAACCTATATAATAAAAAGCGTAGGCTATGCGGTGCTTCCTGACTCACAGAATGAATTTAAGCCCTATGCCTATGTGGTTGGGTTTACGGATGAGGCGCTTGATAATCTCGCTATCAATCTAACCGAGGGAAGATTTCCGGAGAATGACAATGAGATAGTCATACCGACACATCTTAAGACGAATGGCAGAATATCACTCTCGGTAGGTGATGCAATAACCTTAGATGTAGGAAGGCGTGTTGACAGCGATGGCTATGAGCTTGGTCAGTTCAACCCGTATCGACCTGATGACTATTATGAGGAAAGTTATGATGCAAGAACCGGTGAACTTTTAGAAGCCGGATACCATGACAAATCAAATGAGGAAATTGTAGATACAATATCCAAAACTTATACCATAGTTGGTATAATAGAACGCCCGTCATGGTCTTTTGAAGACTACGAAGCACCCGGCTATACATTTGTCACATATATGGATGAGAAGGATATGACCGGTAATGTATCCGTATATGCAAGATACAAGAAAAAGTCTTTAGAGGATGCATATAGAATTACTGCAAATATACTTGAAGTGGATGCAGATGCTTTTGAGAAAATATATGGCAATTATGATTTTGAAACCGAAGATGAATATCAGGAAGCAATGCAGAAGCTTTCTGAAGGGGTAAAGTATAATGTGGATTTTAATTACACTCTTATAGGTCTTACGGCAGGTCCGTTAAAAAATAATACTACATTAGAGCTTGGCTTGGTAGTTGCCGTAGTATGCGGAATAATCGTATTTACATCGGTATTCTGCATAAAGAATTCATTTGACATATCCATAACGGAGAAGATAAGACAGTACGGTATGCTTCGCAGTGTGGGCGCTACGAAGAAGCAGATCAGGAAAAATGTAATGTACGAAGCAGCCATATTAGGGGTAATAGGAATTCCGCTTGGTATAGCATTTGGCGAGCTTGCGTCATTTATACTGGTTAAGGTAAGTAATATTCTTTTGGGAGACTCATTCTTCGATGGCAGCAACTTCCTTGTATTTGCACCATCATGGATTGCAGTACTTGCAGCGGTTCTGCTTGGTGCTGTTACGATATATCTTTCAGCTTTCAGAAGTGCAGCGCGTGCCTCTAAGGTTTCACCGATTGTATCTATCAGGAACAGTGCAGACATTAAGGTTAAGTCTAAGAAGCTGAAAAGCCCGAAACTTATCGGAAGAATGTTCGGTATAGGCGGAGATATGTCCTATAAGAATCTCAAGCGAAATAAGAAGAAGTATCGCACGACCATTATATCGATTATGGTTTCGGTTTTGACATTTGTAGCTCTGTCATCATTTATGAAGATGGCGTTTAATGTTGTTGACCTTGAGATTGATGTATACGATTATGATGTAAGGCTTAATACGTATGCTTATTCAAATAATGACGATGATTTTAAGGAAGCATATGATAAGGCGTATGGCACGCTTAGCCTTGATAATATCAAAGAGAGTGCATTATATGTATACATGCCGTATGAGATGAAGGATGTAAGATACAGTGATAAATACATGGAAATCTACAATATGGCTGATGATGCGGACTATGACGAGGAGACGGGGGAGATTGAAGGTAAATATATAGAGCTTCGTGTACCTGATGATGCATCATATAGGGCATATATCAAGGAACTTGGACTGGAATTTGATGATGTAAAGGACAAGGCAATACTTGCGGATAATATGAAGATTTCAACCTATGATGAAGAGGGAAATGTTAAGAAATACAAGACGAGACAATTTGACATTAACGAAGGCGATGTGATAAAGGGTAATGTGTTTCAATTGTATGAAAAAGAAAATGATGAAAACGAGGTTAGCATTGAAATAGGATATGTGGCAGATGAGCTTCCGTTTGGGCTTAATGAGTATTCTTCATATATTATTATATCAAGAGAGTATTTCGAAAAGCTTGATTTGAAGCTTGACAGTATGAATATCATATCGTATTACAGCTCGGATGAAGCTGATAAGCTACAGGATGATTTAGAGGCTTATTTTGATGATGATAACAACGATGTGTATGAATTTCAAGTGGAAAATATTGCTGAAAATGCAAGGCAGATGCGTAATCTGTTCTTACTTGTAGCGATATTCCTATATGGATTTATAATAGTAATATCATTAATAGGTATAACCAATATATTCAATACAATGACGACTAATATGGAGCTTAGAAGAAAGGAATTCGCCATGTTAAAATCCATAGGTATGACATCGAAGGAGTTCAACAGAATGATTAGACTTGAGACAGTATTTATGGGAACGAAATCACTGCTTTACGGTCTGCCGATAGGAATTATATTATCGTATGTAATATATACCAGACTTGGCAAGGATGACGGACTTCCTTTTGCCTTCCCATACGCTGCAATAATCATATCTGTGGCTGCTGTTTTCCTGCTTATCGCCGGCATAATGAAATACTCTATGGGTAAGATTAACAGACAGAACACCATAGAGACCATACGTAATG
>JAFTFE010000059.1 GCA_017449765.1 Lachnospiraceae bacterium
GGTCAGATAGGAAGGCTTCATGAGGATGCAAAGACCGACAGGTCGGAGATTTCTTCAACGTTTGCGTATCAGATAGACTTTGACGATAATCCTGATGATGAAACAATCGATGAAAGAATTGAGCGCTTGAAGGTAATATTTGATACAAAGGATGTACGTAATGCAGCGGATTATACCAACAATTTAACAGGTGTGTCGGATACAATGCGTGCGGTTGAGTATCTTGCACTTGTTCTTACGGTTATTATAGCAGCACTTATTGCAATACTTATGGAGCGTTCCTTCATAAGCAGGGAAAAGAGCGAGATAGCCCTTATGAAGGCTGTCGGAATAAAAAATAAAAGGATAATAATTCAGCATACCTTAAGATTTGTAATAGTTATGGTTCTTGCGATTATAATAGCAGCCTTACTTGCAGTACCGTTAACCAAGCTTTGTATCGACCCGATATTTGGAATTATGGGTGTGGCATACAGCCTTGAATATGAGGTTAAGCCTTTGGAGGTTTTCATAATCTGCCCGCTTATAATACTTGCGGCAACGACAATAAGCGCATTTTTGACGGCGCTTTATACCAACACCATAAAGGCATATCATACAGCGGATATTGAGTAGTTGATAATCATTTTAAAATAAAGGAGAAAAATTATGGAAAAGATTTTAGAGGTAAAGGATTTATGTAAGACCTATGTTGTAAATAAAAGACAGAATAACGTACTTAAGAATGTTAATTTTGAAGTAAATGAAGGAGAAATGGTTGCAGTCATAGGACCTTCCGGTTCGGGTAAATCAACACTTCTTTATACCGTATCGGGCATGGACGAAGCAACTGCGGGAGAGGTTTCATTTGAGGGTAAAAATATAGCGGATATGAAGGAAAATGAGCTGGCTGAATTCAGACTTGACAAGATGGGATTTATATTTCAGCAGATGTATATGTTGAAAAATCTAACCGTACTTGATAATATTATCTTACCGGCAGTTGAATCAAAAACCAATACTTTAAGCAAGAAGGAAAAGCTTGAAAGAGGACAGGGGCTTATGAGAAAGCTTAATATAATCGATACTGCCGACAATGATATAAATGAGGTATCGGGCGGACAGCTTCAGAGAGCATGTATATGTAGAAGCATGATCAATAATCCTAAGATGATATTTGCAGATGAACCTACAGGTGCCCTTAACCGTACATCTTCAGATGAGGTTATGGAGGAGTTAAACAAGTTAAATGATGAAGGTACAACCATCATGCTTGTTACACATGATGCGAGAGTGGCAGCCAAGTGTTCAAGAGTTTTGTTCATAGTCGATGGAAATATCAAGGGAGAGTTTTCACTTGGTAAATTAGAAGCCAAGCAGGATTTGCGCGACAGAGAGCGTTCACTTAATAACTGGCTTATGGAGATGGGTTGGTAATATGGTTGATATACTTGTGGTAGAGGACAACAAAGAAATATCAGGTCTTATCACGGATTTTTTACGAGCAGAAAATTACATAGTAACTACAGTAGATAGTGGAGAGAAAGCCTTGTCCGTATTTGAAAAATACGGAGCGAGGCTTGTCTTGCTTGATATTATGCTGCCGGGGATAGATGGGTTTGCAGTCTGCGAAAAAATCAGAAAAATAAGTGATGCGCCTATTATTATCCTATCTGCAAGAGTTGAGAAGGATGATAAGCTTAACGGTCTTATATTAGGTGCGGATGATTATATGGAGAAACCATATGACATAGATATATTACTTGCCAAGATTCAGGGGATATTCAAGAGAAGATATTCTATGGATGAAATTACCTGTGGTAAACTTACGCTAAATAAAATCGAGAAGACAGTTTATAAAGATGGCAGGCTTCTTGATACGAGAGCTAAGGAATTTGAGCTTCTATTGCTTCTTATTGAAAACAAGGGTAAGACACTTACTAAGGAATATATATTCAATCAGATTTGGGGAAGCGACAGTGAATCAGAGCTTCAGACTCTTACTGTTCATATAAAGTGGCTTAGGGAGAAGATTGAGGATAATCCCAAGCAGCCTGAGCATATACTGACGGTCTGGGGAACAGGGTATAAATACATTGAGTAGGAATATGAAAATTGGAGCATTATTTTTATGAGGCGATATGACAGAATATGTATTGGAATATTTTTAGCGGTTATATTGATATTTGTGTATATCAATATAGCTTTTTATGTTGCGCCAAATGATACATCGGGCAGAGAATATAATGTTGAGATAGAGAGATTAAGCAGACAGATTGAGGAAGGGGAATTACCTGATATTGATGGTTGCAAATATGTATCAAATATAGAAGAATTTGAGTACAAAGATAACAGAACCGGTGATGTTGATATTAAAGAATTTATTAATAGCAGTAGTGACTATGTGATTAAAGAAATAAACGGCAGATTATATCGCTTTGACTATAATCATATCACAGATAGAAACGGTAAACTGAAATTAAAAATTAATGTCTGTATGACAGCGATGATTGTGATATTTCTTTTTGTTTTAATATATATAAGAAATCAGATATTAAAGCCATTTTTCAAGCTGTCAGATATTCCGTATGAGCTTGCAAAGGGGAATCTAACCGTACCGATTGAGGAAAATAAAAACCGTTTTTTCGGAAGATTTACCTGGGGAGTTGATATGCTTCGCGAAACTTTGGAAGAGCAGAAGAAAAAAGAACTTGAAATGCAGAAGGATAAACAGACACTTCTTCTTTCAATATCACATGATATAAAGACCCCCTTATCCGCTATAAAGCTTTATGCTAAGTCACTTTCAAAAGGGCTTTATAAGGATAAGGAGAAGCAGACAGAGGTGGCTGAAAATATAAATGACAAGGCTGACGAGATTGAAAGCTATGTAACTGAATTAACTGATACTGCAAGAGACAGTTTTATGGAATTCGATGTAAAGGAGGGAGAATTCTATCTTTCCGAATTGATTGATAATATCAGAAACTACTATACAGACAAGCTTCTTCTTAATAAAACGGAATTTACGATAAATAAGTTTACAGATTGTATATTAAACGGAGACATTGACCGAAGTATAGAGGTCTTACAGAACATAATGGAGAATGCAATTAAGTACGGAGACGGGAAAGCCATAGATATTATTTTTTCAGACGAAGAGGACTGCCGTCTTGTCACGATTACAAATACAGGCTGTACTCTTCCCGAAGCAGAACTTGTACATATATTTGACAGCTTTTGGCGTGGTTCGAATGCAGATAACAAAAGCGGAAGCGGTCTCGGACTGTATATCTGTCGTCAGCTTATGATAGGAATGAACGGCGACATATTTGCAGAGGTTAAGGACGATAAGATGAAGGTTACGACCGTGTTCCGAAGAAGCTGACGAAATTGCAGTAAAATAATATACAAATTACTGTAAATTAATGTTTCAAAAATCCCCAATATAGTTTATAATGTATGTATGTTTATTTGAATCGGCAGAGAGGATAAAAGAGTAGTAAGGGGGCATTGTATGGACAAGGAAAGGCAAAGAAAGTTAGACGAGCTCTTCGAAGCTTTTTCCGTAGTAGCGGAAGGCGCTTATGTGTACCTGTGCGATATGTCAGAGGATATATCAAGGTGGTCGAAGAGCGCAGTTAATTACTTTGGACTTCCGTCAGAATACATGGAGAATGCAGGAGGAATATGGGAGGAACATATTCATACTGACGACAGAGACGATTATCACCATAGCATAGATATGATTTTTTCCGGAAAGGACAGCGGTCATGATATGCAGTATCGTGCGAAGACACGAGACGGCAATTATGTTGTATGTACCTGTCGTGGAGTGGTACTACGTGATGCAGAGGGTAATCCTGCTTATTTTGGCGGAGCAATTAAGAATCATGGTATAAAAAGTTATGTGGATACTGTCACGGGACTTCGTTCCTTATATGGATTTTTCGAGGATTTAAGAGCTATATTCTGGAAGAAGGACAAAAGTATTATACTCCAGCTTGGCATAAGCGGATTTTCCAACTTAAATGATGTGTACGGATACAGCTTTGGTAATCGTATATTGCAACAGCTGGGAAGAAAGGTTCAGAAAAAATTCGCAAATGTTGGGGCTGTATATCGTATGGATGGAACCAAGATGGTCGTTATCTCACGAACACTTAGTTTGGATGAGGTTGCCGAAAGATACAGCGAGTTACAGGACGAGGTAAGCCATGACTTTTATGTGGATGATGAGCTGATAAGTCTTTCACTTAATGCAGGACTTGTAGTAGCTGATAATTTTGATATAAGTGATAAGACGGTTTATTCCTGTCTTAAATATGCATACAGTGAGTCAAAGAACCGTAAGCTTGGAGACCTGGTTATTTTCCATGATATGCTTTCCCATGACAATCGAAAGGCACTTGAGAAGATAAATGTAATACGTAATAACGTGTCAGAAAATTGTAACGGATTTTATCTGTGTTATCAGCCTATTATGTATGCTTCTTCCGAGAAGCTTAAGGGTATGGAAGCATTGGTAAGATGGAAGAATGATACCTACGGAAGCGTGCCGCCTAACCAATTCATACCTATATTGGAACAGGACACATTATTTCCGAAGCTTGGTAAGTGGATATTAAAGCAGGCTATGACAGATGGCCTAAAATTCCTTGAGAAATATCCTGACATGATAATGAATGTCAACCTTTCCTATGCGCAGATGGAGAAGGACGGTTTTATAAAAGAGGTTTTAGATCTGCTTGAGGAGACCGGGTTCCCTGCAAATAATCTCTGTCTTGAGATTACGGAGAGATGTCGTCTGCTTGATATGGAACTTCTTAAAGATATGGTTAAGATATTCAGAGACAATGGTATCCGTATTGCTTTAGATGATTTTGGTACAGGATATGCATCACTTGGAATATTAAGAGAACTTCCTGTTGATACGGTCAAGATAGACCGCGAATATGTAAAGGATGTAGAGAAGAGCAAGGCAGACCAGAGTACAGTTAGATTTATCTCGGATCTGGCAGATGCATTTTCAGCAGAGGTCTGTGTCGAGGGTGTGGAGACTGAAGATATGAAGGACTTCTTAAAGCAATATAAGGTAAGCTCGTTACAGGGATATTATTATTCAAAGCCGGTTCCTTCTGAAGAATTTTTGAAGATGGATTTTGTTGCCGGATAGAAAGACTGTTTAATTAATATGTCATAAATAAATCGGGAGATAATATTGATTATCTCCCTGATTTTTTTTATAATAGATAATTATTACAATTGTTGAAATTATATTTGTAAATTATTTATACATTATATTGATTATAGAATTAGTAAAATAGAAAGGTTAAGAATGTTAGGAAACAAAAGAGGAAAAAGACTTACATACTATGTACCGGATTATGTTGTATTTGACTTAGAGACAACAGGAATCTCACCTAAGAGGGATAAGGTTATAGAGATATCAGCAGTTAAGGTTAAAGAGGGAAAGGTGGTTGATGAGTTCTCATCACTTGTTAATCCGTTATGCAATATACCTTACGGAGCAAGTCAGGTGAATAATATAACGGATGATATGGTGGAGGATGCGCCGACCTTTGATGAGGTGTTGCCGCTTTTTATAGATTTCATAGAGGAGCTTCCGCTGGTTGGACATAATATTCATTCATTCGATATGAACTTTATATATCGTGACAGTCGTGATATACTTGGAGAAATACCGGATAATGATTATATTGATACACTTCATATATCAAGGTCTGTACTGCCGGATATGGCACATCACAGGATGACAGATCTTGCGGTACATTACGGAATATCTACTGTGGGAGCACATAGGGCTCTTAAGGATTGTCATATGACGCAGCAGGTGTTTGAGGGCTTGCATAATGATATGGAATCTGCTAAGTTAGGAAATAATAAAGTCAGGATATGTCCTAAGTGCAATAGTGTCCTGAAGCTTAGAAACGGTATATACGGAGAGTTTTATGGCTGTGGCGGATATCCTGAATGCAGGTATACAGAGAGGGTTTAGAGGGGAGAGAATGTTTAAATGATAGAAGCATATTATTTGACCGCATTTATATTGTCAGTGCTTGGAACGTTAATTTTTGTATGGCGTTGGAAGAGTGACACAAATATATATTTCGCTTTGCTTTTTATTTTGATACCTATTAGCAATATGGGATTTTATCTTTTGGCAATTTCAACTGAGATTAATGGGGCACTGCTTGCCAATACAATTACAATTCTCGGCGGTAACTTCCTATCTCTTTTCATAATGCTTAGTATAGTAACGATGTATGAAGGAAATATATCAAAGATATTTACCGTTGTTATGTTTGCGCTTAGCTTTATCTTGTTCGGAGGAGCGCTTACCATAGGCCATTCTGACATATATTATAAAGATGCTGAATTCAGTATCGTTGACGGGGTCGGAACAATCAACAAGGTATACGGACCTATGCACAATATATTCTATGTTGTAATTATTCTTCATGCAGTAATAGGAATAGGTGTAATAATTTACAGCTTCAAGGGTAATAAGGGTGTATCGTATAAATCTCTCATTTTCTTCTCAGCTATCGAAGTGATTTCACTTTCTTCATATCTGATAGGGAAGGGTATGGGAAGCAATTTAAGTCTTATGCCGGCAGAATGTGTAATATTTCAGATTTTCTTCCTCAGTATAATGGAGAATACCTCTCTTTATAACATAAGCCGTGTTCAAGCTTCATCGCTTATAGATAAGGGAGAGAACGGTTTTTTATCAGTCAGCAAAAAGAATAAATTTATCGGAAGCAATAATACTGCTAAGGAGTTTTTTCCTGAACTTGCAAGACTCAGAGTAGATAAGTTATTCCATGATAAAAATAATGAGAATTCAATTATTTCGATACTTGCCGGTTATATAGAGGGTTTTAAAAATAATTGTAATCATAATAATTGCGGAGATAATGAACATACGCACCATGCACATGAGCATAAAAATGAAAAAAAGCATAATAATGAGAAGTTTTTCCATGAGGAAGAACATATCCTTGAAAGAGACGGAAAGATTTATAAGATTCTGGTTGAGCATCTGATGTATCAAAAGAAGATAAAGGGATACCAGATATCAATTATTGATGAGACAAAGGAGAGAAAATATACAAAGCTTTTACAGGAATATAATCAAAACCTTGAACATGAGGTTGCAGAAAAGACAGAACATATTCAGGAGATCCAGGACAAGATGGTGCTTGGTCTTGCTGATATGGTTGAGAACCGTGATGCAAATACAGGTGGACATATCAAGAGGACAAGCAGGGTCGTAAGCATATTGATAGATGAGATGAAGAAGGACAGAATGGAAGGCTTGGATGATGAATTCTGTAAATGTGTTATTAAGGCAGCGCCTATGCATGACCTTGGAAAGATTGCGGTTGATGATGCCGTACTTCGTAAACCGGGCAGATTTACACCTGAGGAGTTTGAGAAGATGAAAACTCATGCTGCCAAGGGTGCCGAGATAGTTCATAAGGTACTGGCAGATGTTGAAGAACCAAGATTTCAGCAGATTGCGGAAAATGTTGCTCATTATCATCATGAGAGATGGGATGGCTCAGGATATCCTGAGGGTAAGAAAGGTGAAGATATTCCGTTTGAAGCTCGTATAATGGCGATTGCTGATGTATATGATGCTTTGGTAAGTAAGAGGTGCTATAAGGAAAGTATGTCCTTTGAACAGGCATTTAATATAATCGAAGAGGGTATGGGAACTCAGTTTGATGAGAGACTTAACAAGTATTTTGTGGCTGCAAGAAAAAAACTTGAGGCATATTATACTGAGGCAAAGGAAGGCAGAGCATAAAAAGGATTTAAGATGAGATATATCAGACAGTTTTTAATTATATTGTTTATATCATTTATAGGTGAGATGCTTAATCATTTTATCCCGCTGCCTGTTCCGGCGAGCATATACGGTATAGTGATTATGTTTGTGTGTCTTCTGACAGGGATAATCAAGGTTGAACAGGTAAAAGAGACTTCTAAATTCCTAATTGAGATTATGCCGCTTGTATTTATCCCGGCAGCTGTTGGACTTATTAACTCATGGGGGCTTATAAGTGAGAAATGGTATATGTATGTAACAGTAATTTTTGCGACTACAATTCTTGTCATGGCAGTGTCGGGACTTATGACACAGTTTGCAATAAGATATGAATTAAGACACAATACGAATACGGAGGTTACGAAGGATGAGTGAGATAGCAAAAACTCTTGAAGGCTCCGCATTCTTTGGACTACTTTTAAGTCTTACAGCTTATGAGATAGGAGTGTTATTAAAAAAGAAGTTCAAATCGGGAATCTTTAATCCGCTTCTTATATCCATTATTATAGTTATAGCAGTGCTTAAATTCGGACATATAAGCTATGAGAAGTACAGCGCAGGAGCAGAATACTTAAGCTATCTGCTTACACCTGTAACGGTATGTCTTGCAGTGCCGCTTTATGAACAGCTTGCCGCACTCAAGAAGAACTGGAAAGCAATTATACTTGGGATAAGCTCAGGTGTAATCGCAAGTATGCTTGGCGTATTGGCACTTGGTCTTGCTTTTGATATGACACACAAGGAATATGTATCACTTCTGCCAAAGTCGATAACAACCGCCATAGGTATGGGAGTTTCAGAAGAACTCGGAGGCTATGTGTCCATAACGGTTATAGTTATCATTTTGACAGGTGTAGCCGGAAATATCATAGCTGAGCTTGTATTTAAGATATTCCATATAGAAGAACCGATAGCAAGAGGTATCGCCTGCGGCACCGCAAGCCATGCTATAGGTACGGCAAAGGCTATGGAGCTTGGTGAGGTAGAAGGTGCGATGAGCAGCCTTTCCATAGTGGTTGCAGGAGTCATCACAGTATTTGGAGCAGCGGTATTCGCACATATTTTATAAACTATTTGGACCAATATAAACTAAATGGGCTACAAAAAGGAAAAAATATATGTTATATTATGGGCTGGTTAGCTTTATCTAACCAGCCCATTATTTATAGAAAAGAGGTACATATTATGAGTAAAACTGAAAACACATCAAAGTTAAATGGAAGAGACCTGATCAATATAGGTATATACTCTGCTATATATTTTGTAATTGTAATGGTTTTTGCAATGACCGGACTTATACCGATTATGCTCATGCTTTTATCATCTATGGTTGCTGTATTTGGCGGTATTCCATTTATGCTTTTTCTTACAAAGGTTAAAAAGCCGGGCATGATATTTATTATGAGTGTTATTATGGGTATTTTGATGTTTGTTACAGGCATGACCTGGATGCCTATAGTTGTATCTGTTATAACAGGAATTATATCTGAAATTATATATAAGAGCGGAAATTATCAGAGTATATCAAAAGCAGTTCTTACATGTGGAGTATTTCCACTTTGGGCATTTGGTAATTATCTTCCACTGTTTTTACAGCGTGATCAGTATTTTGCAGACAGAACAGAATATGGTCAGGAGTATGCTGATGCTGTTATGAAGCTTACGCCTAATTGGATGATTATAGTCCTTTTGGTTTTTACGTTTGTCTGTGGTATAGTTGGTGGACTTATAGGTAAAAAGCTTTTAAAGAAGCATTTTGAGAAAGCGGGAATTGTATAAATGGGTACATATAAAAGCTTACTTGACCCAAGAACGAAATTACTTTTAGTTTTTGTCGAAGCGACATTTGTGCTTGCCACTATGGGTGGAGAAAGTATGGAGTTATTTAGAATAATATTTACAGTTGTGCCGTTTATGCTGCTAATAAGCTCAAAAAGATATAAGACCTGCATAATAGGACTTATGGTGCTTTTTATAACATGGGCACTTGAATATATAGCATACCCACATATGTCGGGGATGCTGTCTTATCTTATGCTTGCTGTCATAACCGTAGTTACAAGATTTTTGCCGGCTTATTTAATGGGTTCGTATGTAATACAGACTACAACAGTCAGTGAGTTCAAGGCAGCTATGGATAAAATGCATGTAACGGATAAGCTTACCATACCGATGTGTGTAATGTTTCGTTTCTTTCCAACCGTGCGTGAGGAAAAGGATTCTATAAATGCTGCTATGAGGATGCGTGGTATAGCATTTGGAGGTGGAAAAGTATCAAAAATGCTTGAGTATCGTATAGTTCCGATTATATCCTGTTCAGCAAAAATCGGAGAAGAGCTTTCTGCATCTGCGTTGACACGAGGCCTTGGAAAGACAAACAGGCGAACAAACATATGCAAGATAGGATTTGGAATTTGGGACTATATTGTTTTTATTTTTGTTGCTGTAACGGTAATATATTGGATATATGGAGTATTTAGATGATTAGATTTGAAAATGTCAGCTTTGCTTATGAGGCAAATCCGGAGAAATTAAGTTTGGATGATGTTTCATTTGAAATAGGTGATGGTCAGTGTGTACTTGTAACAGGAGAATCAGGATGTGGTAAGTCAACAATAATAAGGCTTATTAACGGACTTATACCTGAGTTTTATCCCGGAGAACGTAAAGGGAAAATATATATAGATAATGATGAAATAACTGAAAAAGAAATCTATGATTTTGTAGGCAAAATCGGTACGGTGTTTCAAAATCCACGTGCTCAGTTTTTTAATGTCGATACAACCGGCGAGCTTGCATTTGGATTAGAGAATCTGTCTGTGTCTGAAGATGAGATACTAAAAAAAATAGATAAAACAGTTGAGATATTTCATATAGAAAAGCTTATGGATAAAAGCATATTTAACCTATCGGGTGGAGAAAAGCAAAAAATTGCATGCGCATCCGTAGATGTTCTTGATCCTTCAATTATATTGCTTGATGAACCGTCAGCTAATCTTGATTATGATGCCATGAATAAATTAAGAGATGTGATTTGCGAGTGGAAGAACCAAGGAAAAACCATCATAATTGCGGAGCACCGTATAAGCTATATATGTGACATAGTTGACAGGGTCATCTATATGGAAAATGGTAAAAACATAAGTGATTGGAGTAAAGATGAGTTCTCATGTTTTGATGAAGCCGAATGTGAGAGATACGGGCTTCGTTCGCTAAAACGAACATCGCCGATTAAACTGGCGCAGGATAAAAATGCATATGAAACAGATGACAACGTCAAAGACATTCAGGAAGATAAAGTTTACAAAACTGATAAGGCAGATAATGATAGATATATTATTTTAAAGGACTTTAAATTTGCTTACAGCGGTAAAAATTATGTTTTAGATATATCAAAGATGCATATAAAAAGAGAAAAGGTTACTGCAATAATCGGAGAAAATGGTATAGGAAAGACTACATTTATGGAATGCCTGTGTGGTATAAAAAAGAACAAGGGTATTCTTATATCAGACGGAAAAGAGTACAACTATAAAAAAAGGTTAAAGGAAATATTTATGGTTATGCAGGATCCTAATCACCAGCTTTTTACTGAGTCTGTATTGGATGAGGTTTTGATCAGTATGCCGGATGAGGATGTAAAAAAAGCAAGGCAAATTCTTAAAGAGGTGGATCTTGTTGAATATGAAAAAAGACATCCGATGTCGCTTTCGGGCGGACAAAAGCAGCGTGTAGCCATAGCGTGTGCCATAGCTTCAAAAAGACCTATAATTCTTATGGATGAACCGACAAGCGGGCTTGATAAAAAATATATGCTTGAGGTTGCAGATATATTAAACAAATTAAAGACCGCGGGAAGAACCATTATAACTGTCACACATGACAGTGAATTTATAGAAAACTGCTGTGATGACATTAAGCTTTTGAAATAAGATAAAGAAAAGAGGATATTATGGCAAAAAATATGACGGTTTGGGAGTCCTTTCACAATATGGCAGATATAGGAGAACACAGGCTTATAGCCAATACGGATGAGTGTGTTGTAGTTAGACTTGAAAATGAAACCGGTGAAGGTGATATGATAGTTTATCAGGTTTTTGATGGTGTATATCTTATGTACAATGACTTTCATATATCATATTATAATTCTGAATTTCAAACTATCGAGACGATTCTTGCAATAGACTATTGCAGAGAGGGTGTTCTTCAAACCGAACAGGATAACGGCTTCAGTATTGTGAAAAAAACAGGAAATGTATGTATAGATTCACGCGTGCATCATAAGGGAAAGGTTTTCTTTCCGACATCACATTTTCACGGTATTACGATAGGCTTTGAAAAGAATGTTGCTGAAAAAACTCTCAAAGAAGAGGTAAAAGGCATACCTGTAGATATCGGTGCAATAAGAGATAAATTCTGTGGAAACGGGCAGCCTTTTTTACTTAAAGAGGATGAAAATTTAAAAAGTCTTTTCACTGCGCTTTATAAGGTTCCTGATAAGGTTAGAACAGAGTATTTCAGAGCTAAGGTGCTTGAACTCCTTGTATATCTTAGTGCAATTGAACTTGATGATTTGGAGAGTGAAAAACCGTATTTTTATAATAGTCAGATTGAAAAGGTCAATGCCATACATAAATTAATAACGTCTGCGCCTGAACATGACTATACGATAGAAGAATTGTCAAAACGCTATGACTTATCCCAAACAGCACTAAAAAAATGTTTTAAATCAATTTATGGTAAACCGATTCATGCCTATATGACAGAATTCAGGATGCAAAAGGCAGCAGAGCTGCTTAAGGGAAATGAAAAAATGAGTATAGGTGATATAGCCTTTACAGTCGGTTATGAAAGCGGAGGAAAGTTTTCCGCTGCATTTAAAAAGACGATGGGCATGACCCCGTCTGAATATAGAAATCAGCCGCACTAGTGGTTTGATATATATAAGTATTATGTATAAAAGATACAATGATATATAAAAAAGGAGATTAAAAATGGAAGAAGCAGTAGAAAAAGAGAAGAAGAAATCACTTGTTCAGTGGATTATGCAGTTCGCAGGTATGCGAAAGACATACTATACGATAAGTGTAATCGTAGCCATACTTGGAGTTATATGCAGTATGGTACCGTATTACCTTATAGGAAGGATAGTGCAAAGACTGCTTGAGAAAAATACAGAGCATACATTTTCGGATTTTAGGACAGAGCTTATACTTTTGGTTGTGTTCTGGACCTTGAGAGGATTATGCCATTCTATTTCAACAAGCTGTTCACATGTTGCAACCTTTGCGGTGCTTGGCAATATCCGTAAAGCTATGTGTATGAAGCTTACCAGGATGCCTCTTGGAAACGTAAAAAATATACCATCAGGCTCACTTAAAAATATCATAGTGGAAAGAGTAGATTCGATGGAGACAACTCTTGCCCATATACTTCCTGAGTATACGGCCAATATCACGGCACCTATACTTATGTTTGTTTTTTTATGTACGATAAACTGGAAGATGGCTCTTGCATCACTTATAACATTTCCTGTCGGGATGTTTTGTATGGCAGGTATGATGAAGGATCAGGCTGCACAATGGGCCAATTGTATTGAAAAGACAAAAATTTTAAATGATACTGCAGTCGAGTACATAAACGGTATAGAGGTTATTAAAGCATTTGGTAAGGCGGACAGCTCTTATGAAAAATTCCGTGTGGCTGCCAGAGAGGGAGCTGACTGTTATATAAGCTGGATGAGAAAAAGTATCGGATACTTTTCGGCAGCTATGGCAATTACACCGTCTACCATGCTGGCAGTACTTCCTATAGGCGGATTTATGTACCTTCACGGAGGAATTACAGCATCAGAACTTATTATGGTTATAATACTTGCCTCAGGTCTTATTACTCCATTTATAACAATTATGTCCTACAATGATGATATGACAAAAGCTAAGACTATATTTGACGAGGTTGGAGGAATCCTTGAGGAAAAGGAGATGGAAAGACCTGATACAACTAAGGAAGAGCCTAAGGATAGCGAAATAGTACTTAAGGATGTTCATTTTGGTTACAGCAAAGATAAGGAAATTCTTCATGGTATAAGTCTTACTATGAAGGATGGTTCCGTAAATGCACTTGTCGGACCTTCCGGTTCGGGTAAATCTACAGTTGCCAGACTTATAGCTTCTCTCTGGGATGCTGATGAGGGAAGTATAACCTTGGGCGGTGTAAATATAAAGAATATTTCACTTGCAGATTATAATGACAGGATAGCTTACGTATCGCAGGATAATTATCTTTTCAATACAACCATCCGTGAAAATATTCGTATGGGTAAAAAGGATGCTTCTGATGCCGAGGTAGAGGAAGCTGCTAAAAAGTGTGGCTGTCATGACTTTATCATGAGTCTTGAAAATGGCTATGAAACTGTAGTCGGTGATGCCGGCGGACATCTGTCCGGTGGTGAAAGACAGCGTATATCTATAGCAAGAGCCATGCTTAAGGATGCACCGGTTGTTATACTGGACGAGGCAACAGCTTATACCGATCCTGAAAATGAAGCACTTATCCAGCGATCACTCGCTAAGATGATACAGGGTAAGACACTTATAGTAATAGCACACAGATTATCAACTATAGTTGATGCTGACAGGATATTTGTAATAAAAGACGGCAAACTTGATTCGGATGGTACTCATGAGGAGCTTCTTTCACAAAACGGACTTTATAAGAATATGTGGGAGGCACATATAGCAGCCAGGGATACAGTGGAAGGAGGTAATAAAAATGATTAATATACTTAGCAGATTCTTCACTTTTTCAGGTGAGGAAAATAAAAAGAAATTTATCACTTCCATAATTCTCGGAATTATAGAGGCATTATGTCAGGCTGTTCGTATACCTGCTATATACCTTATCGTGAGAGGTATGGTAAATGAGGATCTTGACAGCAAAACCATATGGATGGCATTTGGCATACTCATAGCTGGGATCATAATTCAAATCACTGTGTCAGGTAAGAGCCAGATGCTTCAGACAGAAGCCGGGTATACGGGCTCATGTAATAAGCGTATTGAGATAGCGAGTCATCTGCGTTATCTGCCGATGGGTTATTTTAACAGCAACTCACTTGGATATATAACCAGTGTTACGACTAACACTATGGAAAACCTTGCTGATGTCGCAACGAGAGTTGTTATGATGACTACGAAGGGTATACTTGAGGCAGGTCTTATAACCCTTATACTTTATGCCTTTGATTGGCGTATAGGACTTGTAGCAACAGTAGGTATAGTATTATTTTTCCTTGTGAATAGAATTACTCAAAGGGTATCAAATAAGATGTCTCCGCGAAAGCTTGCTGCTGATACGGGACTTGTTGAACAGATACTTGAATTTATACAGGGTATATCCGAGGCGAAAAATTATAATATGACAGTTGAAAGCAATAAAAAGCTTGAGGATACCATAGATGAGGCATCAGCAGTATGTACTGATATGGAGCTTAAATTTGTTCCGCTTTTGGGACTGCAGACATGGCTTATCAAGATGACCGGCGTGGTTATGTGTGCACTTTCACTTATATTTTATTTGGATGTAAATGATAAAATGGATTTGCCAAGTTGTATAGTTATGCTGATAGCATCCTTTATCGTATTTGCAGCACTTGAGTCTGCCGGTAACTATTCATCACTTCTTCGCACAGTTGATATGTCGGTTGAAAAGGCAAGTGGCATACTTGCGATAGAAGAGATGGATATAAGCGGTAAGGAAATTGCACCAAAGACACGTGATATTGAGGTATCAGACATAGATTTTGCATATGAGGAAAGAAAGGTTATAGATGGAGTTTCTCTTAAGATTCCTGAAAATACTTCGGCAGCCTTTGTCGGTCCTTCCGGTGGTGGTAAGACTACTCTCTGTCACCTTATAGCAAGATTCTGGGATGTAAATTCAGGTACAGTCAAATTAGATGGAACCGATGTAAGAGAATACAGCATGGATTCTCTTATGGAGAATTTTAGCTTTGTTTTCCAGAATGTTTATCTATTCCATGATACCATAGCCAACAATATTCGCTTCGGACAACCTGACACACCTATGGATAAGGT
The DNA here is from genome assembly GCA_017449765.1 of Lachnospiraceae bacterium. GTDB lineage: Bacteria > Bacillota > Clostridia > Lachnospirales > Lachnospiraceae > Coprococcus_C. The sequence continues at coordinate 15,937 of JAFTFE010000059.1, forward strand.
TATTGAGGCTGCAAAGAAGGCTTGCTGTCATGACTTTATCAGTGCACTACCTGATGGCTATGATACTGTAATCGGTGAAGGAGGTGCTTCCTTATCCGGTGGTGAAAAGCAGCGTATATCCATAGCAAGAGCAATCCTTAAGGATTCACCGGTTATAATCCTTGATGAGGCAACTGCTAATGTTGATCCGGAGAATGAAAAGGATCTTATGGACGCTATAGAAGCACTTACAAAGGAAAAGACTGTACTTATGATTGCGCATCGTCTTAAGACTGTAAGAAATGCAGATAAGATTTATGTAGTCGATAAGGGACATATCGCGCAGAGCGGAACTCACGCAGAGCTTATGGCAAAGGATGGCATTTACAGAACCTTCGTAGATACCAGAAAGGAAGCTGTAGGTTGGAAGATATAAGAAGAAGGTTATCCATTCAGCATTATAAAAATACCATATAGTATAAGAAGATGGACCGGATAGTATGCGTAGAAAACATATTTCATAGACGGTCCTTTCTTATGGTTATGAAAGGCTATCGGAATAAGTGAGAGTAAGCCAAGAAGTTCAAAGGTGTTGCTGAATATAAATGTAAAAATAGCTATGGATATAAACAACTTTATAAATTTTATTAAATCCTCTCTGCTTGACAATGGATATTCAATTCTGAAATAATAAAATAATAATATGAGCATTATTCCATATGCGGAATAATCCGTATGGAGTATTACTGATATAATCATTATAATAAGTATGGCAAAGTAAGCACATATGCAGGAACGAAGAATTGACTTGTCACCACCTTCTTTGTATTCTGCATATTGTTTCTTTTCGTAATCAGCCAGATATACACAAATAAGACCAAAAAACAGCGTGAAATATACATTTGTATCAAAATCAAAAGGTGTCTTGAAAAACGCAAGGGAAAAAGGTACCTGTGAGATTAGTGCAAATATGAAAAGTCTTAAGGCATATTTTCTGATATTTCTTGTATGATAATAACCTTCAACTATGAGATAGCAGAATATAGGAAATGCAATTCTGCCTATGGCTCTGCAAAGAAAATATATATTTTTAGGTATAAGTCCGCTTAGGTATAAGTTTCCGTTGACATAGGTAAGACCTATGGAAGCACCTATATGGTCTATGGTCATTGTAATAATAGCTATTAATTTTAATACAAAAGTTGTCATTATTATTTCCTCATTTCATAATTTCAAGAGATGTTTCAACTGATTTGGTAATTATTTCTGCGTCATTATACTATAAAACATCAGAGTAGGCAAATTTGGATAACGTATACCTTTGGAGGTTGTTAAATTCAGACAGATAATGTATAATTAATTGGATACATGATGAGAGGATAATATAAAATGAGAATTTTAGAAAACATAAGAGTTATACTAAATTTTATAATTGCAATAGTGTTAATAGAAATCGGATTTTTTCTGCTTTTAGGCGATAGAATTATTTCAAAAGAGAATTCAAAGGATTTAAGTAATTATAGTATAGATGAAATTCCGGATATTGGAACTGAGGTTGATGTCAGCCTTGTGGATGTTGGTGCGTTATTCCTTGAAACGGATGATATATTTAGTGTGAGCTATGATTTAAACTGTTACTATATTGCACAGATGAATAATGGAAGATTTATCGTCCTTAAAGCAATAAAAAACAGTCCTTTAGATAGAAGAATCAGTGAATATGCAGAAAAATGTAATGCTTATTATTTTCTTAGAAATGGTAAGAAACCGGATACATTATATCTGGAAGGCAGGATAACAACTGAGCCTGATTATGAGGATGTTGATTATTATACATCACTTGATGAAGGAACCAAACAGATGATGGTTTCACGTGGCTATGTCAGAATGGATGTAGACAGCATTATTTTTGAAGCATATGAGAATTCAGCAAGACAATCTATCACAAGAACCTTGAAGAGCTCATTGGAAATTATAGTAAATATGAATAAGGCACTTAAGACTGTTTTAGGAATTGTGGCTACGCTCTTAGGCGTATTTCTTATCGTGAATGCCATCCGTGATTTCCTTGAGGAGATGTCAATTATGGGTGAGGTTGAGCATGAAATTATAATAAGTAATGATGTATTCAGCAATATACGGAGCAATAGAATGAGCTGGAATGATGAGTTGGATGAACTGGATTATGAACATGAAAGGCGCGAGGCTTTGAAGCATAAGAGGGAGAATAGTAGTAAGAGCAAGACAGGTGGCTTAAGATTAAAGGACATTGATTAAAATAAATTATTTTTTAATCTAATTTTAATCTTTCCTAAAAGATGTTCTAATCTTAATAGTTTATATTAAGTATTGTCAACAGGACATAGCGGTTATGAAAACCGTAATTTAGGAAAAGAGGTAAAGAAAAATGGATGAATTAGAAAAAGTTGAAAAATTAAGACAGCGTGCAGATGTATCATATGAGGAAGCAAAACAGGCACTTAATGAATGTAACGGTGACCTGCTTGATGCGATGGTTTACTTAGAGAAGCAGGGAAAGGTTAAGAAACCTGAGCAGACAACTTATACGACAAATGCTGAGAAACAGCCTGAGTATGCGGATGTTCCTGCAGTCGTAAGAGAGGGCGAGCAAAGAAGCAGTGAGGAAAGCGTTGGTAAGAAGCTTGGTCGTATGTTCAAGAAAGCAGCAAGATACTTAAATGACAATCACCTCAAGGTAGAGCATAATGAAAAGACAATTATAAATGTTCCTTTGTGGGTTGCGGTTATAGCACTTCTTGCAGCATGGTGGATACTCATAATACTTATAATCATTTCATTGTTCTGTGATTACAAGTACACTATAGAGGGAACAGGTAATAACGAAGAAGTAAACAGGGTTATGGAAAAGGCATCAGAGTTTACCGATCAGGTAAAGGATGAGTTCAAAAACAACTAATAATTTGTGTAATGTTGAGAAGAATTATTCGTGAAAGCGATTTAAGCGTGATAGTATTCATATTTGGATTAAGAGGTAAAAAATGGGAGTAAAGATACTGGTAGTAGAGGATGAGGAAAAACTGGCGAGGTTCATTGAACTTGAACTTCGCCATGAAGGATATGAGGTTGAGAAGGCTTTTGACGGCAGGACAGCTCTCGATATGGCTATGTCAAATGATTATACTCTGATATTGCTTGATATTATGCTCCCGGGTTTAAACGGACTTGAGGTACTAAGACGGTTACAGATGGACAAGCCGACACCTGTTATACTTCTTACCGCAAGGGATGCAGTAATGGATAAGGTGTCGGGACTTGATGCCGGAGCAGTAGATTATATCACCAAGCCATTTGCGATAGAGGAGCTTCTGGCAAGGATAAGAGTTGCATTGAAATTACATTGTAGGGATATTAGTGAAAATGGTTTGAATAATGTGGTTAATAAAGCCGGTATGAGCTCGGATACAAATAGCAATAATACAAATACAGGTGGTATGAGTACGAGCACAACAACGGATGGCACAGGGATTACATCAGAAATTGCTAGTACAGGAATTAATTCAAATCCTGCAAAAAGGTCAGCTCTGGGAGAAACATATACATGGAAAGCCCTTGTCCTTGATGTACCAAGGCACAGGGTTACATATAACGGCGAGGAAATCGAGCTTACCAACCGCGAGTTTTTGATGCTCAAGACTCTGCTTGAGAATATGGATATAGTCTTATCCCGTGATACACTGCTTGAGAGAGTGTGCGGTTATGAATATGTAGGTGAGACAAATGTAATAGATGTGTATGTAAGATATTTAAGAACAAAGATAGATGAAGAGTACGGTGTGAAGATGATACAGACTGTACGTGGTGTGGGATATGTGATTAAGGCGGAGTAGAGAATCGGATTTATAGATTTTTGATAATAAATGGAAGAGAGTATATGTCAGAAAATAACGATAAAAAACACAAAAAAGAAAGCAAAAAAACGTCCTCAATAGCCAAGAAGCTGAGCAGACAGCTTACCGGCAAGAAATGGGGACTTTTTATTGGTGCGGATTTATTCTTATTTATAGCTTTGTCGCTTGGATGGATGGTAGAACAGGAGATAAATACGCTTGGGAATCTGGTATGGGACAGGTATAGGGTATTTCATATAAAGGACGGTATAAGTTCACTTACCTATGAGGTGTCATATGGGGGTGAGGAGTTAATAAATGTGAATGCCTACAATGCATTTATATTTATCATTGGTGTAGTGTGTGTCGCATTTATATTTCAGATGCTTGATCTGATTTTTTCACATTATGCGGAATATATGAGTATTAAGAAGACACTTAAACCTCTTGATGAGCTCGCATTAAAAGCAGACAAGATAAGCCGTATGTCATTTGATGAGGACAAGTTTCATCTTATCGAGGATGCCATAACGCATATCAATCCTGAGGACGAGAAAACCCTATCACTTGGAAATGAGGATTTACGCGGGATTGAGACTGCCATGAACAATCTTCTTAAGAGGATGCACGATACATATAATCAGCAGGCAAGATTTGTAAATGACGCTTCCCACGAGCTTCGTACACCTATAGCTGTAATACAGGGTTATGCAAATATGCTTGACCGTTGGGGCAAGGAAGATGAGTCGGTATTGGATGAGTCAATCGCCGCAATCAAAAATGAATCCGAGCATATGAATCATCTGGTGGAACAGCTTTTATTCCTGGCAAGGGGAGACAGCGGCAGGAATGTGATGAATTTCGAAGATATATCTCTTAATGAAATGATGAAAGAGATATATGAGGAGTCACTTATGATAGATGAGGAACACCCATATAGATTCTCCGATTCAGATGAGAATATAAGAGTAAATGCTGATGCTTCAATGTTAAAACAGGCAGTAAGAATCCTCGTTGATAATGCAGCTAAATACACACAAAAAGGCGACGAGATAAAGCTCTCCGTCGGGCGTAACGAATATGGCAGACCATACCTGCAGGTACAGGACAGCGGAATCGGTATGGCGGAAGCAGATGTACAGCATATGTTTGAACGCTTCTACCGCTCAGATGAGGTAAGAAAGACACAGGGTACGGGTCTCGGACTATCCATATCCAAGTGGATAGTGGATAAACACAAGGGACATTTTGAAATCCTTTCCAGGACAGAGCTTGGAACTAGGATAAGGATTGTATTGTAATAGTATAGGAAGCAGTCGGTTGACTGCTTCCTAATTATTTATTTACAAAAAATGACATATATTTTATTTTTTCGAATATAATATTTATAGATAGATATTTAGATATAGAATTTTTAATAAATATTATTTCCCATTGACATTATATCTTTAGATTTATATAATAATCATAGAATGAAAAATTTCATTCAGGTGTGCTGACACCTTAAAAATCTGACATTTATGCTATTATTATAGGATAGTAAGTTGAGGAGCAACAGAAAAACTCTAAAGTTAAGCCGTTGTTGTAGGGCGGCAAGTTGGCAGACAACAGAAAAATCAGCAAAAATGAATCTTAAAGAGTTGTCCATAATGGGCAGCTCTTTTTTACTTGAAAGAAGGTTACATCATATTGAAAAGATACGATAAGAACTCAGTATTAAAAATTATTATAAATGCTACTTATATTTCACAAGGCTATAAAATAAATGACATGCCTGAGGAAATAAAAGCTAAGATTGATATAGGTAATTCAACTGATAAAGCAATGTTATAGAATAAAAATTGCATAGCACCGAGAGAGGTTGTAAAGCAAGTAGACGAGGTTTTAAAACTTATGCAGGCGCTTACGAAATATACATAGTGGGCGACAGTATTGAAATGGAAAGGAAGAGGTTTCAAAGGTTATTGAAAAACTTGAAACCGAGAATTTACAAAAGCAAAATTAAAACAAGCATTAATAAGTGGGAAACAGCCGGTTGACTGTTTCCCATAACTTTTATTATAATAATTCCATGAATAACACAATCATCAAAAAATCAAAAAGAAAAACCATACAGATAGAAATAAACGAAAACCTTGATATCATAGTCCGGGCACCAAACCGTATGTCGAGGTCTGCCATTCAAAGATTTATCAACGAACATTCGGATTGGATTGATAAGCATATGGAACTTATGAGTAAAAAACTATCAGAGGGGGAAAATGTTCGGAAGCTGTCGTTGATAGAGTTTAATGAGCTTGTCAATTCGGCGAGGATTGTTATACCTGCACGTGTTAGATATTATGCAGAACTAATAGGAGTTGACTATGGGAGAGTAACTGTTAGGAATCAGAAGACAAGGTGGGGAAGCTGCTCAACTAAGGGTAATCTTAATTTTAATGTGGCTCTTATGAGAGCACCTATTGAGGTACTTGATTATGTGGTGGTACATGAGCTATGTCACAGAATTGAGATGAATCATTCCGGGCGTTTTTGGAGTGAGGTGGAAAGAGTAATGCCTGATTATCGTGTGCATAGGAAGTGGCTTAAGGATAATGGTGGTAAATTGCTTATGGAGATTAATTTTGATTGAATGATATTAGTTCACAAATTATTTTGTCTGATATAACAAAGTATCATTTTACAAGATGGAGAAAATCAAAATAAGATAATTAATAATTATAACAATTTGTTTATAAAATTTTTAGGAGAACGATATGTCAAAATTCAGTGAAATAACACGTAAAAACTTTTCAGAGTCAGATAAAAAAAGAGATGCAGGATTAACTACGCCTGATGATATTGAAAGATATGATGATATAGTATATGGTGCGGATGAAGTATGGAATCTGCTCGATGTATATCGCCCGAAGGAGTATGGCGATAAGAAGCTTCCTGTCATAGTAAGTGTACATGGTGGCGGCTGGGTATATGGTGATAAGGGCGTATATCAGTATTATTGCATGAGCCTTGCCGAAAGAGGCTTTGCTGTCGTGAACTTTACATACAGACTTGCACCCGAATACAAATTCCCTGCATCAGTCGAGGACACGGACAATGTATTCAGATGGATATATGATAATGCGGAAACATACGGACTTGATACGGAGAATGTTTTCGCAGTCGGTGATTCGGCGGGAGCTCATATTCTTGGTGTATATTCAAATTTTATGACCAACAAAGAATATGAAAAAAAGCTGATGGAATATGGGCAGATCAAAGAACCGCAGGATAAAATAAGCTTCAGAGCCATTGCTCTTAACTGCGGAAAATACAGTTTGGACAAAGCAGATGAGAGTAATCCTGACACGGAAGATATATTAAATGATTTTCTGGCTAATGGAGGTTATGAAGAAGAATTAAATCTCGTTAATGTACTTGAACATATAACCGATAAATTCCCAACAGCGTATATAATGACCTGCTATGGCGATTTCTTAAAGAGCGAAGCAGGCAAGCTTACATCAAAGTTGGAAGAAGTTGGAGTGCCGTTTGAATATCATTTTTACGGCAGCAAGGATAATCCGCTTGGACACGTATTTCATTGCAATGTCAGGATTGAAGACGGGAAAAAATGCAATGATGATGAATGCGGATTTTTTAGAAAACATATAGATTAAAAGTAAAATATAATTTCATATTTTTTATTTTTTAATAAAATTAAAAAATAGTATTGACAAATACAATTAGATTGTGTACAATCAATTCAAATAAAAGATTGCGCACAATCTATTTTCTTGTAATTATTAAAAGATATGTTGCAATCTAAATAAGTAAAATCAGGAGGTAAGGAATATGAGTATTTATGAACAGAAAGTGGTAAACTTATATGGAGATGAGGTTGATTTAACTGAGTTTGAAGGAAAGGTAATGATGATTTTTAACTCAGCTACACAGTGTGGATTTACACCTCAGTATGATGAGATTCAGGATTTGTATGAGAAGTATGCAGATCAGGGATTAGCTGTATTGGAATTCCCATGCGATCAGTTCGGACATCAGGCTCCGGGAACGGATGAAGAGATAGCAACATTTTGCGATGCGAGATTTGGACTTACATTCTCAAGATATTCAAAGGTAGACGTAAACGGTGAGAATGTATTACCTCTCTTTAAGATACTTACTGAGGCGCAGGGATTTGAAGGTTTTGACGCTGATAATCCGGCTTCCGAGATGCTTGATAATATGCTGGCAAAGGCTGATCCGGATTATAAGAATAACCCATCTATCAAGTGGAATTTTACCAAGTTCCTGGTTGACAGAGACGGCAATGTAGTAAGAAGATTTGAGCCGACGGCACCGATAGATAAGATTGAAGAAGCAATCGAGGAGCTTTTATAGAGTAAAAAATATTTAACATTAATTAAAGAATTTGGAGGATAATATTATGGGATTTTATGATTATAAGGCAGTAAAAATGAATGGACAGGAAGTGTCAATGGAAGAATATAAAGGTAAGGTTGTATTGGTTGTCAATACAGCAAGCAAGTGTGGTTTTACACCGCAGTTTGAAGGTCTTGAAAAGATTTAGGAGGAGTACAAGGATCAGGGACTTGAGATACTCGGCTTCCCTTGTAATCAGTTCGCAAGTCAGGATCCCGGAGATAATAAGCAGATTAATGAATTCTGCTCACTTAATTACGGAGTAACATTTACAATGTTCGAGAAGATTGATGTAAATGGTGACAATGCACATCCTTTATACAAATTCCTTAAGAATGAGAAGCATGGACTTGTGAAGAATATTAAGTGGAATTTTGAGAAATTCCTTATTGACAGAGAGGGAAATGTCGTTGACAGATTCGGCTCTACAAAAACTCCGGAAAAGTTAGTTGACGATATCAAAAAATACTTGTAAGATATTTCTAAGAAAGCAGGGATAAAAATGGATAGATATGATATAGCTATTATCGGAACAGGTCCGGGAGGACTTGAAGCTGCTATAACAGCTAAGATTCGTAATAAAAATATACTTCTTATCGGTAACAAGGATTTGAGTCTTAAGGTTGAGAAAGCACATACTATAAAGAATTATCTGGGTATACCGAGTGCTGGTGGAAGTGTTCTTGCAGAAGCCTTTAAGAAACATCTTGAAGATATGGATATAAGTATAACTGAGGATAAAATAAGCTCAGTATATGCTATGGGAGAATATTTTGCACTTCAGGGCGCTGATGTGATGTACGAGGCAACGACAGTCATACTTGCTACAGGTGTGGTGCTTGGAAAACCGTATCCGGGTGAAAATGAATATCTCGGTAAGGGCGTAAGCTATTGTGCAACCTGTGATGCACCTTTGTATCGTGGCAAAACTGCGGCGGTTTTAGGATTTAGTCCTAAGGAGGAAGCAGAGGCGGCATTTTTGGGAGAGGTATGCGAGAAGGTTTACTACTTTCCACAGTATAAGGAGCCGGTTGAACTTAGTAAAGAAAATGTAGAGATATGCATGGATAAGCCAAAGGAGATAAAGGGTGAGATGACTGTAAATACCCTTGTTACCGAAGGCGGTGAAGTGAGTGTGGACGGTGTATTTATCCTTCGTGAGAGTGTAGCACCAAGCCAGCTTGTACCCGGACTTGAGACAGAGGATAATCATGTAAAAGTAAACCGAAAGCTTGAGACAAGTATACCGGGCTGCTTTGCCTGCGGAGACATTACGGGAACTCCGTATCAGTATATAAAGGCAGCGGGTGAAGGAAATGTGGCAGCTCTTTCAGCAGTTGCTTATCTTGATGAATTAAAACGTAAGTTGTAAAATAGGCAAAGAAATGATAAAATTCCAATTAGGAATAAAATTAAGAATCAGATAAAAAATATGATTATAAACTGAAGGAGGATTGGATTATGGTAAAGGTTATCAATCAGGATGAATTTGATGAGGTAAAAAACAGCGATTTGGCTGTAGTGGATTTCTCGGCAGTATGGTGTGGTCCTTGTAAGATGGTTGCACCTGTTCTTGAAGAGGTTTCAGAGGAACTTGCTGATGTCAATTTCTTCAATATAGATGTTGACAAAAATATGGAGATTGCAAGAGAGTACAACATCACTAACATTCCTGCAATTCTTGTGTTAAAAAAGGGTGAGGTTGTTAATTCACAGATTGGATTTGCACCAAAGGATAAGCTTGTTGAGGTTATTAACAGCAGTAAGTAATAAGTGAGGAGATAAGGATGGCAGATAAGTACGAGGCTCTGAAATTAAAAAATCAATTGTGTTTTCCGCTTTATGCGTGCGGCAAGGGTATAGTAAAAAGATACAAACCATTTTTGGATAATATAGGTCTTACCTATACCCAGTACATAACGATGATGGTTATGTGGGAACAAAAAAAGATTAATGTCAAGGATTTAGGAGGCTTTTTATATCTTGATTCGGGTACTTTGACTCCGGTATTAAAAAAGCTTGAGCATATGGGATATGTTACAAGGGAAAGAGATTCCGAGGATGAAAGAGTGCTAAATGTAACGATAACAAAAGCCGGGGAGGATCTAAAGAAAAAGGCAGTAGACGTACCACTCCAGATTGGTTCGTGCATAAGACTTGAGCCGGAGGAGGCAGAGACGTTATATAAGCTTTTGTACAAGCTTCTTGGGGAATTGGAAGAAGAATAAGAAATGAATATAGTCGTAGAATATTTAAGTAATTGTTATCCGACTGTTATGGCTCTTTTGACCATAATAGTTATGGTGGAATTAACTAAACGTAGTGGGATATTTGAGAAGACAGGGCGTATATACATCATGGTGTTGCTTACATTTGCTCTGTCTTTGCTTGAATTTGCGGAGATATGGATAGATGAACATAATTTAAATTATAGGCTTTTATTTTATAAGGCCATGCTTATTTACAGTCTCTATCCTATGGTAGCTCTGCTTTTTTATTATTTTACATCTGATGTAAAGCATAAGTTCCTTATATTTATCCCGCAGCTTATTAATATAATTATTAATGTTCTTGATTTATTTGGCACAAGGCTTATTTATTATTACTATGAGGATCATGGATACAAGGGTGGACCACTTAATTTTCTGCCTTTTGCTGTGGAAATATTCTATGTTGTTTTAATATGTGTCTATTCTGTAAGAATATTAAATGGAAAAAATAAATCCAAGGGTATTATAATGGCATTTTGTATGGCGACAATTATATTTGCACAGTTCCTTACTAATTTTGATATGCCGTCCATATATCTTCCTACGATAATTGCTATCGAGATTTTAGTATATTATTTTTATATTGCGGCTATCCAGTATAATGAAAATAAGGATGCGCTTGTAGAGAGCGAACTTGCACTTGAAAGAAACAGAAATAATCTTTTGCTTGCGCAGATAAAGCCGCATTTTATAAACAGCAATCTTGCGGTTATAAGAAGTCTTTGCTATGAGGAGCCTGAAAAGGCGGTCGAGATGTTGGATCATTTTTCGGGATATCTGCGGGAAAATATACAACAGATAGATGATATGCAGCTGGTATCCTTTGAAAGAGAGATGGAATCGGTAGATAACTTTATCTATCTTGAAATGCAAAGATTCCCTGATAAAATAGAGGTTATTAAGGACATAAAGGTTAATGATTTTTTTGTTCCGCCTCTTTCGGTTCAGACAATCGTGGAAAATGCTATAAGACACGGTATAAGCATGACCGGCAAAAAAGGAACTGTCCGTATATCGACACTTGCAAAGGATGATAATTTCATTGTAAAAATCGAGGATAACGGCAAGGGCTTTGACGTAGACAACATAGAATTTGACGGGATAAATCATGTCGGAATTAAAAATGTAGCCAATAGATTAAAAAGGATACTTAACGGAAAAATCAAGGTTGAAAGCGAAGTCGGATACGGAACCATCGTTACATTTTACATACCGAGAGAAAATGTAAGGAAAGAAATATAGCAGATAAAAGGTATTAATTAAGATATCAGGATTGGAGGCAGACATATATGAAATGTTTGATAGCAGATGATGAACCGCTTATATTGAAGGATATCCATAGAACAGCAAAGAAGGTTCTTGGAGAAGATACGGATTTTTTTCTGGCGGAAAATTCTGATGAAGCGCTCGGGATAATAAAGAAAGAAAATGAATCCGGAACCGGAATACAGATAGCATTTCTTGATATAGAGATGCCGTTTATATCCGGACTGGAGGTTGCAAAAAAGATTCAGGAGATAAGTCCAAAAACCAATATAATATTTGTTACGGGACACGGCAAATATGCACTTGATGTGCTGGAAATGTATGTGAGCGGTTTTATCATGAAGCCGGTTAATGAAAAGAGCATGAAAAAGGCAATCGAAAACCTCAGATATCCGATACCGAGTCTTTCGATAAAATGCTTCGGACACTTTGAAATCTTCTTTGGAGATAAACCTGTTAATTTTAAACGTACACAGTGTAAGGAGATAGTTGCATATCTGGTGGATAAAAAAGGTGCACTTGTATCCGAGGATGAGCTCAGATATCTGCTATGGTCCGAGAATGAAGATACAGAAAAGAAAAAACGCTATATACGAAATATCATAAGTGATATAAGAGTAGCATTTAAAAACTGCGGAGTGGATGATGTAATTATAAATAACAATAAATCCTTTTATTGTATAAACAAGGATAAGATAAGCTGTGATTACTTTGATTATCTGGATGGGAATAAAGATATAACCGATGACAAGAATGCTTCATATATGGAGCAGTATCCTTGGGCGGAACTTTAAAGATTAAATAAAAGTAACCGACTCCAATCGTAACCGACTGGAAACGGTTACTTTTTTACTTTATAGGAAAGTTCTCCTATAAAGTAAAAAACGCTCCGCTAAGGATGCGCAGCTCGCGGAAGGGTAATTTTGCTACGCAACCGCTCGCGCGCGAAGTGTCGCGAGCGACACTTTGTTCTGCACACGCCCGCGTAATGAAAATTGTCACTTTGTGACATGCGGGCGGCGCGGAGAGTAGTGTGCGATTTCATCTTCCCTACTCGATTTTGTACATATATGACTATGATTATAAATTACAAGAGAAAAGCAAAATGACACGAATCATTTTTATGAAAAAAATTGATTTTGGTTTACATAACTGTTAGCTTTGTGGCAGATTTGTGGCAACTGTTTGATATAATATAGGCTAATTATGATGTTATTAGACTTAAAATTATACGAGGAGGCTTTTGAATGAAAACAAAAATAAGATTAAGAAAGAGATTATTTAGCTTTGCGATTGCACTTGTGATAGTGATTGGTACTTTTTCAGGTGTTGTGCCGGGTACAAGTATGACATCGTATGCAGCAGAAATAGCAATAATAAAACCATATGAAATTCCTGCTTCTTGGGAAAAAGATGATAGTGCACATACATTAAATGATTTTGAGGGCTTTCAATCAACATCGTTTGAGGCTGTAACTGCATTGGCGGGTACAGATTATATTCCAAATATAGGCAGTTGTGTAGTTGTATACGATTATGTTGAAGACCACTATGTGGGTGTTTGCTTTAATAATGGAAGTTATGCAGGTATCGTTAATCTTTATTTTCATTATATAACATATAATGCTTGTGCCTTAAATTCTTCGTTTTATTATACCACTGGTGTAATCAGTGATTCTTTTACTGTAAAACTTAATACTAATGGTGGAACAATCAATAATGGGAATATTACTGAATATACAGAAGGAACAGGAGCAACATTACCGACTGAGACTGATATTATAAGAGATGGTTATACCTTTGGTGGATGGTATGCAAATTCAGATTTCAGTGGTGATCCAGTAACTTCTATTTCCGAAACAGAAACAGGAAATAAAGAATACTGGGCTAATTGGACAATGGCAGGAGATATGCAAATATTTATTAAAGGAATTAGTGGTGGGTCTAAATCTATTACTGTATATAATAGTGATACTATCGCTATAACCAAAAATAAGATTGTTGATGTATTTAATACTTCACAAGGAGTTAAAAGATTAATATTTGCAGGTAAGGTGTTAGAAGGCGATAAAACATTGGCTGATTATAATATTCAAAAAGAATCTACACTTCATGTAATATTTGATAATGAATATACGGTATCATTTAATACTAATGGAGGAAGTGCTGTTTCTTCTCAAACTTTAGTCAGTGGAAGTAAGGTAACGGTACCTGAAGATCCGGAAAAGGATAGCTATACATTTGCCGGTTGGTATTCAGATGAGGGTTTAACATCACAGTATAATTTTGACGATGAAGTTACATCTGATTTTACGCTATATGCAAATTGGATACCGGTAACATATACAGTAACATTACATGCAAATGGTGGAACTATTGCTGATGGAAAAAATGTTACAGGATATACTTATGGAACAGGTGCGACATTGCCAACTGATTCCGATATGAGTAGAAACGGTTATATATTTGATGGCTGGTATGATAACGAAGAATTAACCGGAGAGGTTGTAACAAGTATATCAACAACTGATACAGGAAATAAAGGATACTGGGCTAAATGGACATCAAATAAATACACTATTACATTTGTGAATGACGATAATACAAAAATATCAAGCGTTGAATATGACTATGGAACATCTGCAAATGATATAGTTAAACCAAGTAATCCGACAAAGAGTGCAACAGCGCAGTATACCTATACATTTGCAGGCTGGGATTCGGAAGTAACAGTTGTCACAGCAGATAAAACATATAAGGCGACTTATACAAGTTTAGTAAATAAGTATACAGTAACCTTTAAAGACTATGATGGAAGAACTGTATTAGATTCGCAACAAGTGAATTATGGTCAGGCTGCAACAGCACCTTCTAATCCAACAAGAACAGGATATACATTTATAGGTTGGAATAAGACATTTAATAATGTTACTGAGAATTTAGTAGTAACAGCACAATATAGAATAAATAAATATACAATTAAATTTGTTGATGACGATAATACAGAAATATCAAGTGCAAAATATAACTATGGAACATCTGCGAATAATATAGTAAAACCGAGCAATCCAAAAAAGAGTGCAACAGCACAGTATACCTATAAATTTGCAGGATGGGATTCCGAAATATCTGATGTTACTGGAAATAAAACTTACAAGGCAACTTATACAAGTGCAGTAAATAAGTATACAGTTACTTTTGATTCAAATGGTGGAAATGATATTGATAGTCAATCCGTAGATTATGGTACCAAAGCAACGGCGCCTAAAGATCCGACAAACGGTAATTTGCATTTTATAGGATGGTTTGTTGATCCTACGATAGACAATATATTTAATTATGAGACCTTTGAATATAATACATTTGATTTTGATACTGAAATAACAAGTGACATTACTCTAAAAGCTTTATGGAGCACAAGATTAAATGTCAATACAAAAGGATGCGGCCAGATTGCTACAGCAGAAAGTGGCGGAGAATTAGAATATGATGAAGAATATACGATAACATCGACATCAGAATTAGCAATAATTGGATTGTATGATTCATTTGATGTAGAAGCAAAACCTGATGAAGGATATCATTTTGTCAAATGGACAAAAGATGGTGATGATTATTCAACAGATTCTAAGATAACTATTACGTTAGAAAATGATATGGTTGAATTAGTTGCAGTTTTTGAAATTGATACCTATGACGTTACATTTGATTCAAACGGACATGGAACAGCACCTGTTTCTCAAAGTGTAGTATATGGCAGCACAATAACAAAACCAAAAGATATATCAGCAGAAGGTTATACTTTTGCAGGATGGTTCAAAGAGAAAAAATGTAAAAATGAATGGGATTTTAATAAGGATACTGTAAAAGAAGATACTGTAATCTATGCAAAATGGATTGAGTTAGGTGAAAAAGAAATAGCAACAGATGTTAAGAAAGATGAAAATTCTCCGGAGTTAAATACATCGGATTTAACTAAAGAATTAGCAGACTCCACTCTCTCAAATGAAGAAAAGGATAAAATTGATGAGGCGATAGAGCAGGGGCAAGATGTCGATGTAGAAGTTTATCTTGAAATAAATGACATTAGTGAAAGTGTTAGCACTGATGACAAGGAGAAGATTACGGCACTTGTTTCTGATGCTGACGATATAAAGTATTTTGATATTTCATTATTTAAAGAAATATCAATAAGTGGACAGTCGCAGGGAGCAACATCACTTCATGAACTTACATCACCGATAAAACTTACTATCGCAGTGCCGGAAAGCTTCCCGGCAGTTGCAGCAGGTTATACAAGAATTTATACAGTTATAAGAATTCATGAAGGTATTGCAGAGAAACTTCCGACAACCTTAAATGCGGATGGAACATTAACATTTGAGACCGATAAGTTTTCAACCTATGCACTTTCATATACGGATTCGGCAGTAGATGCAGGCAAGGATGAAGATGAGGATAAAGATAAGGATAGAGATAAGGATAAAGACGCAGAAGAGATAAGGACTGTAGATATGTACCGTCTCTATAATCCAAACAGCGGAGAACATTTCTATACAGCAAATGTATCTGAAAAGGATAATCTTTTAAGTTTAGGCTGGAGAAATGAGGGTATCGGTTGGAAGGCACCGGTTAGCTCTAATACGCCTGTATACAGATTATATAATCCTAATGCCGGTGACCATCATTTTACAATGAATATTGATGAGAGAGATTTCCTAATAAGTGTAGGTTGGAAGTATGAAGGTATAGGATGGTATTCAGATGATGCAAAGACAGTTCCTTTGTACAGACAGTATAATCCGAATGCTAAATCAGGAACTCATAACTATACCGCTAATAAGAGCGAGAATGATTGGCTTGTAAGTCTTGGTTGGAGATACGAAGGCATAGGCTGGTATGGAGTGAAATAATATTTGAAATGTGACGGTATACATAATCCCCATCCGTCATATTAGAATAAGGGCAGGCACAAAGTGTGCCTTCCCATAGACAGTAATCGGTGCCAATCTTTAATAGTTGGCACCGAATGTATTTTTGGTTTGCATTGTTAATATAACTTATACCATAACAGATTCGTTTAATATGATGTCTTTGTATTTTTCTCTTTTATCATTGGATATTTTCAAAATGTCCATACATTTATCAATATCCCAATCTGTGTTTTCTATTAGGTTTTTGATACTGTTTATGGTTGATTCTTCAATGCCGGAATCATAACCATCATTAAATCCATCATCATATACACCCTGGCTTAAATTACACATACTTCTTACACCACCTTCCAGTTCTTTGGTCATAGGAATATTAAATTCTTCGCTTAATCTTTTCTTTTTATCTTCCGTATTTATTGTCTTTGACAGCAGGGTAGAGAGCATCTGTATGAGCTTGTCGCTACTGTCATTTTTATTATCGTTCAGGCATATGATGGAAACGGAGATTAAATCATAATCGTCCATGTTTTCTTCAAAATGTCCGAATACTTCTTCTTTCGTAAGGTTATACCGGGATATGGTGTTTTGCCTTTTCTTCGGCGGTCTGGTACATATCCATATGGAACGAACTTTCTTAAGCTTCTCATAGTGAGA
Source organism: Lachnospiraceae bacterium (assembly GCA_017449765.1). Classification (GTDB taxonomy): domain Bacteria; phylum Bacillota; class Clostridia; order Lachnospirales; family Lachnospiraceae; genus Coprococcus_C. The sequence goes on from JAFTFE010000059.1 coordinate 33,331, forward strand.
GTTGGTAAATATCGTTTCATACTGCGAGGATATCATGCGGCTTGCATAATATATGCCTCTTTTTATGATAGGATATCCCGGATAAAAATCATTTTGTGCTTCGACATTTATAATCATGTCAGCACGATTATCCGTTTCAGGTATGATTGCCTTGAATTTAATGTCAAATCTGACAACACCTTCTTTTATAGAGCTGTCTTCATTATTGGCGCCTTCGATAGATTCCGGCACTTCATCTCTGTGAACCGTTTCTTTGGAAATCTGTGGTTCACCGTCTATAAAATTTTCGGCTATTTCAAAAACACTGTAATCGGAATACTCTTTTGTAGAATATTTGATAATCCAGGCAAGGATTATCTTGTTTGCAAGCACCTGTTTACAGGCTTTGTCATAGGAAGCCATGATACCTGCAGTATCAATGTGTTTTGCTAATCTGTTTTGTACCTTCAAGCTTTCTTCCTCCTTATTTTACAATATAGTTATTTTAAACGCAACCTAAATAGGTTTTTGTAAAAATGTAATAAAAAACAAAATACCCCCTTCCGAATAAAATTTTACTAATTGGTAATAAGCAGGAAATCTTAAGTGAATTAAGAATATTCAGAAATAAGAATTATCTGCTTGAGATTAAATATAAAATAATAATGAATAAATGTCAATACGATTTTTCGAAAATATTATTTCAACGAATTAGTAAAGAGATTTTATTTATATAATAAAATTCGAAAATAGAAATTTTTATAGCTTTAGTTTACATAACTGCGATTTTGTGGCGGATTTGTTGCAACCCTTTGATATAATATATGCTAATTAACCTAAATATACTTGAACAAAGACTTGAAGATACATTTTATGTTGATAAGAAAATATTTTTAATGTGATTAGGAGGATAAAGAAATGAAAAGGAGATTGTCGCGAATAATAGCTATATTGCTTGTGTTGATTATAGCAGTTTGCAATCAGAGTTATTCATCTTGGGCATCTGATGAAGATATTAATATATCAGAAGAAATAGAAGTGGTATCAGGAGAGAATGAAATTGAACAATCAGAGATTGCAACGGATTCGGATATCGAGCCTGAAACGAGCTACCCTGCGTTCATAAGATCAGAGTCTGTTGATGACGTAAGAGTTACCGTAACTGCTTCAGAAGGTGTATTTCCTGAGGAAGCAACCCTTAATGTAAATAAAGTTACAGATGTTGAGGAGGAGAATATAAATCAGGCGGTAGATGCTGTACGTGACGATAATGTTATGGTGGCTCATACCTACACATTTGATATAAAGGTACTTGATGAAAACGGTATAGAAATCCAGCCGGCAGACGGACAGACTGTAAATGTAAGTTTTGCTATGGATGAGGTATCAAATCAGAATCTTACAGCGGATGTCTATCATGTACCGGATGAAGACGGAAGCCTTGTAGCAGAAGAGCTAAACACAACAGAAAGCGGAGACATCGTTACAGCTGTATCGGATGGATTTTCGTATTATACTGTTGAATTTACATATGATGAAAAGCAGTATGTGATGAATGGTGATACAACGGTAGCACTTTCGGACATACTTGATTATGTAGGTCTTACAGGTGAGGTAAGCGCTGTAAGCGTAAGTGATGAGAGCCTTTTCTCGGCTTCAAATGAAAGCGGAGAGTGGATGGTAACTGCACATCAGGCATTTTCTACAAATGAGTGGATGAAGGTTACTATTGATGGGGTTGAATATGAGATTGTTGTGACGGATGCGACGAATATCTCTTCTGGAGCAACTTACAAAGTAGATGGTTCAACGACATATTCTATTACAATTCCTAAAACATCCTCGCCAAATGGTAATTGTGTGTATAATCAGGTTTATAATGGCGTAACATCCTTGTCTTCTTATACAGCAACTAGCAACTTTACTGCGAATATAAGCGCTGATGGAAAGCTTACTCTTTCTAAGAACGATCCTAGTTGGAGTTATGATTATACTTTGGGAAGCGGTTATAATGCATGGAAAGTTGGATACAATGACGGAACATATTATTTTTATAGAGCATATGTTAAATCTGACCAGACATGGACAATAAGTGCTTCAAATTCTGCTTATACCGGAAGCAGTGTGACAGGATATACATTAAGTGGAACAGGCTATGGCACGCTGACAAAAACATATTCAGGTAGAAATAGCACAACCTATAGCGGTACCACAGCGCCTACTAGTGCTGGAGATTATCATGTTGTAGTTACATATGCGGGAAATGATTCCTATAACCAACGTTCCCAAGAGGTTGATTTTTCAATATCGCCAAAATCAATCACAATCACAGCCAAATCCCAGACTGTAACCTATGGCACTTCTATAACTAACGGAACAGGACAGGTAACGGCTTCACTTGCTTCCGGTGATTCACTTACTGCAATTACATTAACGCCAAGTACAAGCAATGTTACCACAAGTGGAACGATTACACCTAGCTCGGCAACAATAAAGAATGGAAGTACAGATGTAACTGCGAATTATACCATTGCATATAATAAAGGAACGTTGACTATAAATAAAGCATCCCTTACCGTTACGGCTAAACCTAAAACTATTACCTATGGTTCTGCTCCTGCAAATGATGGCGTAACTTATAGTGGATTTAAAGGCAGCGATTCAGCATCTTCATTGAATGGTACATTGGCTTATTCATACAACTATTCACAGTATGGAAATGTAGGTTCATATACTATTACACCGAGTGGACTTACAAGCAGCAATTATAATATAACATTTGCAACAGGAACACTTACGGTAAATCAAAAGGTAGTTGGATTAACATGGACAAACACATCATTAACATACAATGGTTCTGCACAGAAGCCGACTGCTACAGCTACAGGTACAGTTAATAGTGATGAAATAGGTGTTACCGTGACAGGTGAGAAGACGAATGTAGGAACTTATACAGCTACAGCATCTGCTCTCACGGGTACAAAGGCAGGTAATTATAAGCTTCCTTCAGAAAATACATATAGCTTTTCAATAGTAAATGCATCAATGAACAGTGAAGTTTCTGCAACCGACTATACAGGAACCTATGATGCAGCTGCACATGGTATTACAGTAACAGCACCAAGCGGTGCAACCGTGAAATATCGCACTGCAAGCAGCGGAGATTATACCCTGACAACTAACCCGACATATACAGATGCTGGAACCTATACAGTATATTATCAGGTGGAAAAACCAAACTATGAAACAGTTACAGGTTCAGCAATAGTTAAGATTAATCCGAAAGAGCTTACTCTTAACTGGAGTACTAACAATACATTTACATACAATGGTTCATCTCAGGCACCTACGGCAACTATCAGTGGTGTAATTAATAATGATGTTTGTACAGTGAGTGTAAATGGTGCCCAGACAAATTACAGTGCGACAGCGTATACGGCAACGGCTGAACTTATTGGTGCAAAAGCAGGAAATTATGTCCTTCCGGCTAATCATATAACGACATTTACTATAGGTAAAAAAGCAACCACAATTACAGCAAATAACCGGACGGTGACTTATGGCACTTTAATTGCATCAGATGTTGCAAATGTTACAGCAACGGGTCTTGTTGACGGAGATATAGTAACAGCGATAACCCTGACACCAAGCACAAGTGATGTTACTACAAACGGAACAATCACACCAAGTGCAGCAACGATTAAGAAAGGCGATACGGATGTAACGAATAACTACAACATTACATACAACACCGGAAACCTTACGATAAACAAAAAGCCTATTACTATTAGCGGTATAACTGCTTCGAATAAAACTTATGACGGTGCGACAGTAGCAACATTAAATTATAACGGAATTAACTGGATTGCATGTGGTATGGTTGCCGGTGATGACCTTTCTGTTACGGCAGCCGGAACATTTTCAGATGCTGATGTCGGTACCGGAAAGACAGTTACAATAACAGGTTTAACCTTGGGTGGCACTAAAGTCGATAATTATGAGCTTGCATCAAGCGGACAACAGACAAGTACAACTGCTGACATCAATACGAAGGCAATTACCATAACAGCGGACAGCGATTCAAAGGTATATGACGGAACTGCACATACAAAGAATAGTTATAGTATTACAAGCGGCGGACTCGCAACAGGTGATAGTATAGAGAGTGTCACCGTAACAGGAAGTCAGACGTTTGTAGGAAGCAGCGATAATGAACCGAGTACGGCTGTGATTAAAAACAGTTCAGGTGTATACGTTACCGGAAATTATGATATTACATACACCAAAGGTACACTTACAGTAACGAAGAAACCTCTTACCATAACGGCAGACAGCGATACAAAGGTATATGATGCTACACCGCTTACAAAAAACAGCTATACACATACAGAATTAGCATCAGGAGACAATATCACAAGTGTAACGATAACCGGAAGTCAGACGAGTGTTGGCGAAAGCGCAAATGAACCGAGTGCAGCCGTAATTAAAAAAGGCGATGAAGATGTAACTGCAAATTATGATATAACCTATGCGAACGGAACACTTACGGTAACAAAGAAATTGGTTACGATTACTGCGAATAGCGATACTAAAATATATGACGGCACGGCTCTTACCAATGATGGTTACACAGTTAGCGGCCTTGAGACCGGAGACAGAGTTGATAGCGTAACTATAAACGGAAGTCAGACATCTGTAGGTACTAATGCAAATGAACCAAGTTATGCAGTTATTAAAAACAGTGCAGAAGAAGTTGTAAATGATAACTATACTATTTCATATGTCAACGGAACACTTGAAGTAACAAAGAAAGCTATAACGATAACAGCTGATAGTGACACTAAGGTATATGACGGAACAGCACTTACAAAGGACAGTTATACAAATACCGCATTGGCAGACGGAGACAGAATAGATAGTGTAACCGTAACCGGAACTCAGACTATCGCGGGTGAAGGTGCAAATGTTCCAAGTGAAGCAGTGATAAAAAATGCTGCAAATGAAGATGTAACCTTAAGCTATGATATAACTTATGAAAACGGAACACTTGAAGTAACCCAAAAGGCTGTAACGATAACGGCAGATGATGCTACGAAGGTATATGACGGAACAGCGCTTACAATAGACAGCTATACCAACAGCGACCTTACAGCAGGGGATACTATTGAGAGTGTTACAGTAACAGGTAGTCAGACTAATGCAGGTCAAAGTGCAAATGTTCCAAGTGAAGCAGTTATAAAAAATGGTGCGGGTGAAGATGTAACCGCAAGCTATGACATAACCTATGTAAACGGAACACTTGAAGTAACGAAGAAGCCTGTTACGATAGACAGTATCTCAGCTAAAGATAAAATCTATGACGGAACTACAGATGCAGAGCTTGATTATGCTAATATAGATTGGTCGGCATGCGGTATGGTAGATGGTGATGAGCTTAGTGTAACTGCAACAGGTACATTTGATAATTCAGATGTAGGCACAGGTAAGAATGTCACTATAACAGATATAACGCTTGGTGGAACAAGCATAGATAATTACATACTTTCAGAGGACGGTCAGCAGACTACAGCTGTCGCAACGATTAATAAGAAAGCAGTAACAGTTACTGCACTTAAACAGACCGTTGCTGTAAACGGAGAGATAGAAAACTCA
>JAFTFE010000060.1 GCA_017449765.1 Lachnospiraceae bacterium
AGTTGATAGCATCCAACTTAAATTGTTTGGTGTGATGTGGTTTTTTTCTTGACATAATGAGTTCCTCCTATACTTGTTTATTATACAATATTTTAGGGGAATGTCTCATTTTATTTTGTACTAATTAGATGCTAACATTATGAAGGTGTAGAGAGGTTCGCGATATACCATAAGCTAACTAGATATTATCATTTGATAGTATTGAATAGAAAATCGTTTAAAAGTCCTATATGTTTATATAGGATTTTTTTAGTTAGAAGGAATAATATGGGTATTACCGGCAATTTTCTGGTTATCCGGCATGACGCTCGATTGGAATATCATAAAAAAGAATTGTTCGCACTGCCCTCATTTAATAAGGCATTGATTATGTCTGTAATAATTTCTATGTCTTATGTATTTGTAGGAATGATGGTATGGCATAGGGGCTTGTTTTATCCGTGAAGATGTATTGCGTTTGTCCGCACAAAAGAGCATAATGGATTTATCAGAGAATATGGAATATATCTTATCGGAAGGAGTTATTATTATGGCAGCTAAATCAGCTAATTTATATGCAAGGATAGAGCCGGATGTGAAGGAACAGGCGGAAAACATACTATCGGCACTTGGAATTACTGCATCAAATGCTATTAATATGTTTTATAAACAGATTATTCTTCAAAAAGGACTTCCATTTGCAGTGAAACTTCCTGTCGAAAAGCCTTTGGCAATGGCTTCCCTTTCCAAGGAGGAACTTGATGTGGAAATAGAGAAAGGGTATGCCGATATGCTTGAGGGAAGAACCGAATCTGCAGAGAAGGTGTTTGCGGATATACGCAAGGATTATGGATTATGAGGTACATGGTAGAGATGTTGAAAAGCAGCTCAAAGAACATACGGATTATAAATGATTTTATGACGAATGATTAATAAAAGGGAATTTATAGATTTGTTATATTTGAGGGGAAAGCCATGTTAGAGATAACAGACATATATGAAAAAATAATTAATTCAATCAATATAAATGACACACCAATAATAGGAATTGATGGTCTTGGTGGAGCAGGCAAAAGCACAATATCCGAAAAAATGTGCCTTATATTTAAAGAAAATGATTATCATACGGTATTACTTCACATTGATGACTTTATTCATGTGAGAGAAGTGCGATATAATGATGAATATCCCGATTGGCAGTGCTATTATGATCTGCAATGGAGATACGATTATTTTCTGGATGTTATAAATGAAATCAAAAATAGACACAGGGAATATATTGATATCGAGTTATATGATAAAGATAATGACACATATTTTGCTCAGCGGTTTGAGGCGGGTCATAGGACAATTGTGATTGCAGAGGGAATATTTCTTCAGAAAAAGGAATATAACAATATATTTGATTACATGATATATATTGATATTCCGGAGAAAGAAAGACTTAACAGAGTGCTTAAAAGAGATACTTATATTGGTGATGAAAAGCAGATTATTGAAAAATATGAGAACAGATATTTTCCGGCGGAGCACCGATATATGAAAGAGTATCAGCCCGAAAGAAATGCGGATTTGGTTATAGGTGAATAGGAATGGATATAAAATGGATTTTGTTCGATCTGGGAAACACTTTATATGATGAAACATTATCTGATCGTGAAAGGGTATATAAATTAATACACAATAACAACCTTGACATATCGGTTGATGAATTTATTGAACAGATGAAAGTGGAGGCAAAGAATTATGCTGAGTCTCCATTTACAGCAGCAAGAAAACATTATGGTATTCGTGTCAATCAAGAGTATTCATGTGAAAAGGAGATGCTGTTTGAAGGGGTTTCAAGTGTGTTAGAGAAATTATCGGAGAGATATCATTTGGGAGTGCTGGCAAATCAGCCTGTAAGTACGCTTGACCGTTTGAAGCATGATGGAATATATACATATTTTGATGTCTGCTTATTGTCGGATTGTGTTAATATGCAGAAACCGGATATCAGCTTTTTTGAATATGCTTTGGAGAGGATACAGTGCGATTCCCAAAAGGTTACCATGGTCGGGGACAGGCTGGATAATGATATTATGCCTGCGAAAAAGACGGGGATGAAAACAGTTCGAATCAGGCAGGGATTAAATGCAGTGCAGGAGCCATTTAATAATACCTATATACCGGATTATGAGGTGTATTCTGTGCAGGAATTGTTTAGATTGTTAGGATCGATAAATGATGATGTTTTTTGAATAGAATGGGAGTTATGTTATGATTTTATATAGACCGGTCGGAACAAAAGAATTGGAATTAATAAAACAGGACAGATATACAGGCTTTCTGCCAAGACTTCCGGATCAGCCGATATTTTATCCGGTGTTAAATGAAAAGTATGCGACTGAAATCGGCTTCCGGCTGGAACGTTAAGTATAATGAAGACCACAGAGGTTATGTGACAAGGTTTGAGGTGGATGATGAGTATGTTGGACAGTTTGATGTCCAACAGGTGGGAGATACACACCATAAGGAGTTGTGGATTCCGGCAGAACAGCTTGAGGAATTTAATCGGCATATTGTTGGTAAGATAGAAGTAATCTCAGAGTTTGGTGTATAATGTAGAAGATAGTTAGATGAAAAGCTTATATATGTGAGTAATAATGATATCCGCTTTTTTACTAGAAAGATATGGATTCTTGTTAATTTAATAGGAAGGGCATAGTAATTTATGAAGCGAAAATGGTTAGCGGTATGTATGACATTAAGCATGATATCGGGACTTACGGCATGCGGCAGTACGGGAAGCGAAGGAACAAGAAATGTTCAGGACAGTAGCAGTGAGAAGGAGGAAAAAGCTATGAGTAATGAAGCAGACAAACAAATTAGTGATGTAGCAAAAAGTATGATCGAACACTTGGGGTATCCGCATAAGGTTTTTGCGGCGGGAACAGATTATAATGAGATCATGAAAGAATACGAGAATAGCTTGGAGCGAGGCAAGGCAGAGGGATTCATACCTGTATTGGTGCCTGCGGATGATATATTGGACGAGTTCTTCGGAATTCTTAATGATGATGGATATTCTTATGAAGATGTGTTGAAAAAGGATATTGATGCGGCGGAGGGAGAGCGGTTTCTTGCTAAGCGCTTCGAGGAATATATAAGCGATATGGAGGAAGATTTCGATATGACGCTTGAGGACTTCATCGGTGTATATGATGATGAACCGGAGTATATTGAAAGCTACTACTCTATACGGGATTATAGGGATAATAAAACGCTGGAGACGATAATGTTTGAGGTTCCGACTAAAAAACCATGGGAGCTTGTGGCATATGTTCCATTCGGCGGTTGGAATGAGTGTCCTGAAGTGGAGGAAATGCTGGCTGTCTGCAAATACTGGTATGAAAAATATGGTGCAGTTCCGGTAACTATCTCTCATGATATATTGGAGATGTCAGTACCTTCCCCTGTGTCAGAATCGGATGCATTGGAGCTTGCGAAGGAGCATTATGCATTTACGCCGGATAGAGTGGATCAGGGAACGAGTACCAATACATTAAGTGAAGTAGCCGAATGCCTGAAGGTGTCTAAGATATGGTTTTTCTGGTGGGATTAGTGGACTGAAGCATGAAAAGGATATGGAGTGCTGTATGGTCTGCGGAACAAAGATACATATGATGGCATTACAGGTATTTGAGGCTTTGCAGGAGGAGTAGATGAAAATGACAGAACAATTATTTGCAGAATTATCAATGTTAAATGAGGTGGAGGCAATTGCACTTGGCGGCTCACGTGCCGGAGAAAATTATGATGAAAGCTCTGATTATGATGTGTATCTGTACTGCACAGCACCAATACCTGAGCAGGCAAGGAGAGAGCTTCTTGAAAAATATTGCAGTTATATGGAAATTGGGAATCATTATTGGGAATATGAGGATAACTGTACTTTGAATAATGGGATTGATATTGATATCCTTTACAGAAATCTTGACGATTTTGCCAATGGTATTGCCGAGGTGGTGGAGCAGTTTCAGGCGCATAACGGATATACCACCTGTATGTGGCATAATTTGAAAACGTGTAAGATCATTTATGATAAGCAGGGAAGATTAGAGAAAGTTAAAAAACGTTTTGATGTGCCATATCCTGAGGAATTGCGAGAAAATATTATCACACAGAATATGAATCTTCTTAACAATGCTATGCCTGCATATTCACATCAGATCGAAAAAGCGGTTTTAAGAGGTGACAGGGTCAGTGTTCTGCACAGGACAACAGCATTTTTGGAATCATATTTTGATATATTGTTTGCAGTCAATCGGCTGACGCATCCGGGAGAGAAACGGCTGGTAGGGCTGTGTAAAAAGAACTGCAGCATTTTGCCGGAACACTTTGAGGAAAATCTGAATCGCTTGTTTGATGATATGGGACGTGATGTGGTGAATGTGCGCGAAGATGTCAGGATGATTGTTGATGAATTGAATAAGCTGTTTTAGGAAAACAAATATTACTACAAGAAGATCAAACAGTTTCTCTTGATGAATTAAAGGCGAGACTTGTAGTGTGATTAATGGCTAGAATTGAATTATCGCAAATAGTGGATGAGAAATTAGTAAAATTATCTCAGAAAAATAAATGCACAACAATACGAAGCTTTTCCGGAAGCGATGTCAGTGGGATATGAGAGTGGCAGAGCAGTTTGGAGTTGCAGATTCAGAGGAGAAAATGCAGGAACTGACAGACAAGGGATTCTCTGAAAAAATAGGAGATACACAGAAGGATACCACAGTATGCACCGATAATGGAATCACTATAAGGGTAGTACAATCAGTAGCGGATGAAAAATTTATCAATCTTTTGATCGAGGCAGAAAGCGATGACACTGCAATTCTGGCTGCCGAGGATTATGGGCAGAGTGGAGAAGGGGTTTATTTTCCTGATTTTCGTCTGTACTATAACGAGAAGGATGAGGAGCATGTGTTAGGTGGAACGGGAAGCTGCCTTAAGGTGTACAGTCCGAATAAGGTTGCGTATAAATATACCTTTGAGCCTAACAGTGGAAATTATAAGGAAGGCGATATGATCTATTTTGACGGGTATGGATTTGACATGGGCGAGGGCGGCTACAATTATGATCCTCCTTATGAAAAGCTTGACGGTAAATGGGAGATGAACTGGACCTTATCATATGGTGATGAAAAGCGGGTGTTTGCTCTTAACAAGGAGGTGGAGATTGAAGGCGAGAAGGTTATTGTTAAGGAGATTTCCATTACTCCGTTTTCATACAGAATTGTGACGCATACAAATGCAGATATGGATTCAGAAAGGTGGACGTATGTTACCTGTTTCAAAGGCTTATATTATGGGGATGATTACTACGGAAACAGGTCTGTTAAAAATACTGAGCTTGATAAGAGCAGCTTGACTGATCAGGTGACGAGCGGCTTGGGCGGCACATCGGTAAATGATGAAAAAGGCGTGAGTAACGGAGAAGAATACGGAGCATTTTCAATTGCAGTTGATATTGACAAGGTTACTGCGGTTAATATCGGCGGTGTTAAGGTAGAGCTTACGGATGAAGTGAAGTAGGAAAGCAGACACAATTATTTGCAGAGAGTAAAATAGGTATAATGAAATACAGCATATCGGCAATGAATTGAACTGATTGCCGGTATGCTTTTTGTATGTAGAAATATTTTATGGTATTTATAATACTAATCGGTTATAATATGCAAGAAAAACCACCGTATTTGAGAATCTTGTGGGTTCTATGATAGACAATACGAACTGTAGCCGTATCAAGGCGGTCATTGTTAATTGTGTATTCATTATTATCGCAAGCAGGCCCTGTGTGCCCGGCTACAATGTCTGGTCTAAGGTGCATCTGATTGGGGACATGGATATTTTGCGAATGTCCACATGGAGCCGGCAGGCGACATGATGTATTAGATCAAAATGTCAGTAAATCGGAATATATGTCTTTATCAATATCCTTAAACACATTGAAAATAACTTTCTTTATTGTCTTTGTTCTGTCCAAATAATTCTTCACGGTATCAACCGCTATACGAGCGGCTTTGTCATTAGGAAACATAAATACACCGGTTGAAATGCAGCAGAACACAATACTTGTAAGCTCATGCATTTCAGCTATCTCCAGACAGCTTCTGTAGGAGGATTCCAGCAGCCTGCAATGTTCTTCGTTCAATTTTCCTTGCACGATTGGACCGACTGTGTGAATGACATATTTGCAGGGAAGATTATACGCAGGAGTGATCTTTGCTTGTCCTGTGGGCTCTTCGTATCCCTGCTGCTCCATAATGTCATAGCATTTTAACCGAAGCCTAATTCCTGCCTTTGTATGGATGATGTTATCAATACAGTTGTGGTTCGGCTGGAAGCATCCGCACATCTGGCTGTTGGCAGCATTTACAATTGCATCTGCCTTGAGAGTCGTGATATCGCCCTGCCAGAGAATGATCCTGTCATCGGATTTTACCGGGGACAATTCTTCGATATCTATAATACCGCCATGTTCAATCTCTTCCTTGAGATATTCGTCCTGAATATCAAGGAAGTCACTGCTTATTGGATCAGGCATACGGACATTCATAAGGGCGCGGAGCAAAGACCTTTGCTCGTCTGTGTCTGTGGGGATTTCATATCCCTTGTATCTCTTGTTTTCATCTAATAAATATTGTATAAGATATTTTCTCTTTTCACTCTGGGACATATTCATTCTCCGGTTCTCCAATCTCAAATTTTTATTTTAGGCTCTATCATAACTTATGGTTGCTGATAGAGCTTTATTTTATTATTGATTTATATATTTTTATGTTAAAAAATATTATACAATTTTTACAAGTGCGGTTCAACAGGAATAAAAGCTTTTTCTTGTAAATGTATGGCTTGAGCAGGTGACGAAATTGTTGACGAAATAATAGTATATGAGGTAATATAATTGAAGCTGTCAGAAGCTATTAGCTATAATTAATAGATATCTGGGTCTACTGGTAAATACACTATAGGAAAATTGAAAGTTATAGGAGGGATTATTATGTTAGAGGTTGGAACTAAGGCACCGGACTTTGAACTTCCGGATCAGAACGGAGATATGCACAAATTATCAGATTACAGAGGGAAAAAGGTAATTCTTTATTTTTACCCAAAGGATAATACATCGGGCTGCACGAAGCAGGCATGTGGTTTTTCGGAAAGACTTCCGCAGTTTACCGAAAAGGGTGCAGTGGTTCTTGGTGTGAGTAAGGACACAGTGGCATCACATAAGAAATTTGAAGAGAAACAGGGGTTGGCATTTACGCTTTTGGCAGATCCTGAACGCAAGGTTATTGAGGCATATGATGTGTGGAAAGAGAAGAAGAATTACGGTAAGGTATCCATGGGAGTTGTGCGCACGACATATCTTATTGATGAGGACGGAATTATTATAAGAGCAAATGATAAGGTAAAAGCAGCAGAGGATCCTGAAAAGATGCTTAATGTTCTTGATGAAGAGTAAAAAGGTATGTCGTTGTTCGGTAAAAGGAGTGTATATGAACACAAAGTATGTATTTTTAGATATTGACGGAACATTGGTTGACGGAAACGGTGTCATACCGGAAAGTGCTGCGGAAGCTATAGTGAAGGCAAGAGAGCACGGACATAAGATTTTTATATGTTCAGGACGGTCCAGATGTGAGATGCATGATAATATCATGAGTGTGCCGCTTGACGGAATCGTAGGATCGGCAGGCGCTTATGTGGAACTTGATGGGAAGATGGTTTTTCACCGTCCCATGACACCTGAGATGAATAAGAAGCTGTTTGAATATTTTGAGCCAAAGAATATGGCTATATTCATTGAAACCAATTATGAACTGCTGGTTAATGATATCGGACTTTCCTATGTTAATGAGCATATTAAATGGTGCAAGGCACATAATGAACCTTATGACAAGCAGCTGTTTGATCTGGCAGAGCCTTTGAAGAACATAGAACATCCTGAACAGCTTGGTATCAACAAGATGCTGTTTGTGACCAATGACTATACTCTTGATCAGGTAAAGGCGGATATGTCTGGCGAGTTTACGGTGGTGGACAGCGGAATAAGACTTCCCGGAAACAGCGGTGAGCTTTCTGAACCCGGAATGAACAAAGGTGTTGGGATAGAGTATGTGCTTAATCACTTTGGCGCTGATGTGACTGATACAATCGGGATCGGTGACGGTGAAAATGATATGGAAATGCTTAAGGCTTGCGGAGTTGGTATTGCAATGGGTAATGCCAATCCTGTGCTTAAGGAAATTGCGGATTATGTGACAACGGATGTGGATAAAGATGGGCTTAGGAAAGCATTCGAGCATTATGGGTTGATATAGAAATATTTGTGAAAATTATTGTGTTTAAAGTGCATCTTACAATCAAATAGTGCATCTTGCAGGGGAAGATATTGCGTTAGAACAAAGCTTCGATTATAGTCGGATTATCAAAGAAGACGGCTGTAGGCGAAGCTTTTTTGGACTTATATAGGTTAATGACTAATGTTGATAGATATTATTGATAGTCATAACTTGATATAGGCTTTCGATTTGTCTCAATAATATTAAAAAGGAGAATTAAACCATGGACAAAATTTATAAGAAAAATTAAGTAACCTTTGCGATAATATGCATCGTAATCTATGTTGTGGGAACGAGTATTATGGAATCAATAGCTGAAAGTATAGGTGTTTTCAAGCTGCCGTCAATGATATTTCACATTATATTTACAGCAGTGCTTTTTGTACGGCTTAAGAAGAATGATCTTTTTGAGAGATACGGATTTACAAAGCCGAAATATAAACTGTATAAAGCATGGTTTTTTCTGCCCCTTATAATTGTTGCCTGCTCAAAAATATTCTTTGGCGTGACACTTAAATATTCATTGTTGGAAACGATTTTCTATATTGTCAGCATGGTTTGTGTGGGATTTTTGGAGGAGATAATATTCCGTGGCTTTCTGTTTCTTGGTATGGCAAAGGATAACATCAAGACAGCTATAATAGTTTCTTCTGTTACTTTTGGCCTCGGTCATATTGTGAATCTCTTTAACGGTCAAGATCTGGTAAAAACATTGGTTCAGATATGTTTTGCAGTTGCTGTAGGTTTTTCTCTTGTAGCATTGTTCTATAAAGGAAAAAGCTTGATTCCCTGTATTGTATTTCACAGTCTCAATAATGCACTTAGTGGTATCAGTGATGAAGCGGCATCTGCAAGATTTTTTGGAAGCGCAGATAGGGAATTGTTCATTACTGCCGGTATCAGTGTGATCCTGTTAGTCATATACAGCATTTATCTTATGCGTTCTTCTTTGATCGAGAATGACGGCGATGCTGTGGAGGACTGACGGTCATTTAGGAGACAGCAGACAATCAGGTGGGAGAAATGAAAATAAGATGATAAAGATTTTTATTCACTTTGTGGATTGCAGCTTGAGGTAGAAAATAAGAAATGTTATACTAAGAGCACTTGTTTTTTTACCATATACGACAGATTGAACTTTGGGAAATGGTTAAAATATATACAGGCATAGAAGATTTATACATATGAAAAGCGAGAGTATAACATGGAATTACGAGTAAGACAGGTGCCGAAAGAGGAGACTGAGGTTCTAGAAATAAGATATCACAAGATGACGGATGGCATTTCGGAGATAATATCCTTTGTAAAGTCCAGAGCGGGTCAGATTTCTGCGGATAAGGAAGGACGCAGTGTTGAGATCCCGGTGATAGATATATTTTATGCAGAGTCGGTGGACAACAGATTGTTCATATATACTGCTGATGACAGCTATGAGCTTAGGTTAAAACTTCACGAGCTGGAGGAAATGATGAAGGGAAAACATTTCTTGCGAGTGCAGAAGGGAATGCTTGTCAATTTGATGAAGGTCAAGTCCATTAAACCTGCACTTAGCGGAAGATATTCGGCTCTGTTGAAAAACGGTGAGGAGATCATCATATCAAGAAAATATGTGCCTGACCTTAAGGCTGTTTTGAAGGGCGGTGAAGTGTAATGAAAGATAGATTAAATGAAGCATTAAAAACTTATTTAATTCTTGTGACATTGATCACAATTTTGATGTTTGTATTAGGAACCCTCTTTGACAGTGGCAGAACATTTGGCTATGATGCTTATTTATCTCCGCTCATATATGCGGCGATAGGATCTTTGCCTAATCTTTTGTTAGGCCCTGATAAAGAGCTTTCTGTTAAGGCGCTTTTGATTAGAAGGTTATTCGAATTAATCTTTATTGAAGCTTGTGTGCTCGTCATTGCATTTTCAGTAAGCAGCATACCCACGGAGCGTACTTCAGTTGTGGCTGGAATTGCAGCCGGTATTGTGGTGGTATATATTCTGACGCTTGCTGTTGAATATATTATTGAACTTGGTAATTCGAAGAAATTAAATGAAGCACTATACAGATATCAGAATACGGATGTGGAATTTATAACAAAGCGGCGGTGAAAGGTGAAAAAAGCACTTGACCGCCGTTTTGTTATTTTATATTATAGTATACAAAATGGCGGTGAATGCTGTTTTTTGTGCTTTCACCGCCGTATAGAAAATTCTGTTATGAGGTTAATATAATGGTTGGAAGAGAACGTGAAATCAAAGAGTTGAATAAACTATATGAAAAAAATAAAGCAGAGTTGGTAGCAATTTATGGCAGGAGACGTGTGGGAAAGACATATCTGGTAGATGAGACTTTTTCGGATAGGATAACATTCAGACATGCTGCACTTTCACCGGCTGATGAGGAATCACGTGGTTTATTGAAGGTACAGCTTGAACATTTTTATAACTCATTGGATTTATATGGGATGGATAAGACTGAAAAACCTAAGAATTGGTTGGAAGCCTTTCTTTTATTGGAAAAATTTCTACAAAAGATAGATGATGGCTCAAGACAAGTAGTATTTCTAGATGAATTACCATGGCTTGACACACCACATTCAGGTTTTATGAGAGCGTTTGAAGGTTTTTGGAATAATTGGGGATGCCATCGGAAAAACCTTATGGTTATTGTGTGTGGAAGTGCAAATTCATGGATTTTAGATAATCTTATAAATAATCATGGAGGATTATATGGAAGAGTAACACGAGAAATAAAACTTTCTCCATTTAACCTGCATGAGTGTGAGGAATACTACAAAGAAAATGATGTTACATTCTCACGATATGATATTGTACAGAGTTATATGATTTTTGGAGGAATACCATACTATCTGGAGTATATGGATGGAGAAAAAAGTTTTGCGCAGAATGTAGATGATATTTTTTTTGCAAAAAAACCACGACTTCAAAATGAATTTGAAAGACTATTTGATGCAGTATTTGTAAATTCTGAAGCGGTTAAGTCGATTGTACGTCTCTTATATACAAAAAATGCCGGATATACAAGACATGAGATAATAGAAAAGCTTAATATTTCAGATGGAGGACGATTGTCTCGCAACTTAAACGCATTAATAGCCAGTGATTTTATAATGAAATATGTACCGTTTGGTATGAGTAAGAGAGAGGAACATTATAAATTGATAGATCCGTTCTGCCAATTTTATTTACATTTTGTTAATTCTCATGAAAAGATCAATCACAAATTCTGGCAGCAAAATACAACCGAGCAATCTGTTGTTACTTGGAGAGGATATGCCTTTGAAAACGTGTGCTTCAATCATATTGAACAGATAAAGGATGCTCTTGGTATTGCCGGAGTTATCACTACAAGTTCAGCTTGGTCGAAACGAGATGATGATGAGAATGGGGTACAGATAGATATGCTGCTTTCTAGAAATGATAACGTAATTAATATGTGCGAGATTAAATTTTATTCAGGTATTTTTGCTGTGAATAAGAGTTATTATAACTTGTTGCTGGGCAGACAGGAAACCTTGTCAAGAGAAGTATCACGCAAAATGGTGATTCATAATACTCTGATTACAACAAATGGGTTAAAGAAAAATGAGTATAGCGGAATATTTACAAATGTTATAACAATGGATGATTTGTTCAAGGAGAGCAGGTAAAAACGGTGATGAAATATGGAATATACAGAATAGAAATTCCTAACTTAATGAAGCTTCATAAATAATGAGTAATTTAAGGATAATATTATTGAAAACATATGAGTTTGTGCTATACTCTTAATAAAGATAGTTGTAAGTAGATTGTTGACGGATTGCCGGGAGGTGTTTCGCATGAAGGAAGATATCTTGAAAAAATTACGACAACTTAATATGAAATCAAATTATCGTATGGGATTGGCAGGCTCTATAAGTAGAGGATGTGAAACAGATAACAGCGATATTGATATTGTGGTTGATACGAATGATATGCCAATTTCAGATATGAATGTTATAAAGGATTTGCTAAAAGAATACAACAGAAATGTCGATGTGCTATGTCTAGGGCTGCTAAAAGATGAGGACGAAGAACTTGATAATTTTATGAAAGAAAATGATCTGCCTGTTAATGATGAAAGTGTATATAAAACAATAATGAAGGAAGTGATATGGGTTGCCTAAAAGTATTAGCCGTGATGTACAGATTTTAGGATATATACTTAAAAACCAGGATAAAATTCAAAATGTTATCAAAGACTTTCATTGTGATTTCACACAATCATCATCTGCGGTATCCAATAATACTTATGCTTTTGATCCATGTTCCATGTATATGGCTCAGATTGGAGAAAATGTTAAATTGCTGACAGATGATAGTCAGAATGAATTATCAAAGATATTTGATTTAAATATACTAAGATATTTCAGAAATATGATTGACCATAATTATGAAAAGGTCAATAAAGTGTATTTACAAGCATATATTGAACAAGTAATCTCAAAAGAAGCATTTGATATTGTGAAACAAAGATATCGATATTGTGTAAATAACAAATAATGTTTTGTATAAGCGAGAAAAAATTTTTCTTGCTTTCTTTTTTATAAAAAAGGTAAAATATAAATGCATATACGAATGTTTAATAATTGAAAACGGTGATGGACTATGGGATATACAGAACGAGAAATTATAAAAATGTGTGATATGGCTATGGATAATATAGCTACTTTTTATCAGCAGGATTTTATCAACTATCGTGGTAAGGCTTCTGATACGGATGAGTATTATACAGAAATTATAGCTGAATACATATTACAGCATATTGAGAATTTTAGAACACAGATTCCTGTGATTACAAGAAGTAGTTCCTATGATCAAAATCATGAAGGGACTTACAAAGAGGGTACAGGAAGAGATGAAGAAGTAATAGCGATAAAGATGTTTTTGCAAAGTAATGTGGGTGCTCCATATGACTATATAGGAAAAATAATTGATTATCAAACCCCTCTTAAATCAAAGAAGTCTGATGTTGCGGGAAAGATTGATCTGTTGTCCTATGATGGTCATATATTAAGAGTATTAGAGCTTAAAAAAGCCTCGAGCGATGAAACAATGTTAAGATGTGTGCTTGAAGGTTATACATATTTATGTACAGTGGATGTTGATAAATTGCTTGCAGATTTCAAACTGCCACCAAATACAGAAGTTTGTTCATCGCCATTTGTATTTAGGAATGGAAAACAGTGGGAGGAATGGGCAGAGAAACGTCCGATGTTAATGGAACTTATGGATAAATTGGACAGTAAGCCATTTTTTATTGAAAGTAAAGAAGGAAAATATAAGGTTACGGAGGATTAAACAATGGAAAACCTTGATAACAAAGAGAAGATTTGGGGTGGAATATTGGGAACTATCGCAATTATTTCTGCGATATGTGAAATGGTTCTTGGTGGGATAAATGCTGCTTCTGTGGCAGGCATGATTAAGGATGTTTCGGGAACATTGGTGGTTGTGGTTGTGCTAATAGCTTTTTTGAAGTCCCTGCCTAAGAAGTTAAAGAATATCGAGGATGTGCTGGAAAATGAAGTGGAAGCATGGGGGAAGGACAACACTCCGTTTATTTTTAAAACAACAGGATATGAGCAAGCAAAAGGCTCGGAATATACCCAGGGATTTTGTCTTTTGCAAAATACAGGTGAGTATATTTCGTTAGCGACTGTATTAAATGATGCTAATGATGAGCAATGGCAAAAATATTCTGCGTACAGGAGTAAGCAAACGGGCAAGTTTATTGATATGCCAAGCTATCATGATATGGTATCCGACGAATTTAAGGTTGATTTTATTATGGAGCAGGAGCATTTTAAGAAAATCGAAAATATGGATAGGTATATAAATGATATGGTTAAGGCTATATCGATAAGAAAAAGAAATATCATAAATGTGAGCAGAGCTGGGGAAGCTTCTTTAAGGTTTAGGGTAACATTTAATGTAATTCAGACGAAGGAAGACGTAGATGCTTTTGTGGATGTATTGGATTTTATATTATCTTTAGTAAAGGTTATTGCTTAATATGGTAATAGATATTCTTCGTGGACAGAATCAAATAGGTGGCTCGATAATTGCAGTTTCAACAGATAATACAAAAATAATGTTAGATGTGGGGATCAATCTGGATGAGTCAGAAAAGGTTGAAATTCCCCAAATAAAAGGCTTGTTTTGTGATGGCCAATTATATGATGCAGTTATAATTTCGCATTATCATTCAGATCATATAGGATTGCTGAATTATGTGCTGAGGGATGTTCCCATTTATATGGGGAAGCAGGCATATGAGATTGTCAAAGCATCAAATTCATATATAGGAAAATCTATTGAGTTTTCTCATTTGGAATATGGGGATGGGGTTTCATTTCAAGTGGGAGAGCTACTCATTACACCGTATAAATGTGATCATAGTGCTTTTGATTCATATATGTTTGCAATATCAGATGGGTATAAAACGGTGCTATATACAGGTGATTTCAGGGCTAACGGAAGAAATGATTATGAGTTACTGCTAAGCAAATTACCTAAAGTTGATGCTTTAATCGTGGAAGGCACTATGCTTTCAAGGGAAACCTTTCAACATAATATTTATGAAGAATCGTTAGAAGATATTGCAATTGGTGCAATAAAGAAATATAACGGACCTGCATTTCTTATGGCATCTGCCATGAATGTAGATAGGATTATAACCGGTTATAATGTGGCAAGAAAGACGGGTAGACTATTTTTGGAGGATTTATATACTGCCGGTATTATGGATGCCATTGGGAAGGATGTCCCTGCTCCCGGTACAGAAGGAGTGAAAGTGTTCATGACCGGTGGGGATAAACAGTATGAATTGCTTAAGAAATATGCTCATTGCAAAATTGGGAAAAAGGGAATAGCACATACAGACTTTTTGATGTGTATACGTCCTTCAATGATCCATTATCTAAAGAGATTAAATGAAATTTATCCGTTTGAAGATGGCATTTTATTTTACAGCATGTGGAAGGGATATCAGGAAAGAGAAGACATGAAGGAGTTTCTTGATTATATGAAATCAAAAGGTGTGAGTGTACATACACTTCACACTAGCGGACATGCGGATATTGAGACGATTAACAGACTTTTGGATAAGGTAAAGCCTAAGATGATAGTACCGGTTCACACGGAAAATCCTGAATGGTATTTGAGATATGGAGTGCCGGTGTTGCTTAAAGATACCGGAGTTGTATTATAGGAGATAATAAATGAGTCCATTAACAGTGGTTTTATTAGTGCTTATAGGAATTGTAATATGCTGTATATATCCATATACATTTGAAACCAAATATGTTGATAAATTTGGCGGCAAAGGCTTATCATATATATTGGCAGGAATATTGGGAGCAAGTGTGTTTTGGTTTTCATTGGTAATTGAAATGCCTGACAGCTGGCAATACACAGCAGCAGTTGTTTTGTTTATTGTTTCAGCAGTGTTAAATTTATATTGGATATCTAAGGAGTTAAGGCGGCATACGGTTCCCATAAGCTATAAGGTACAATTCGCCATATGTCAATTATTGTTTTCCGTAGGAGTATTTGGAGTTTTGTTTATTTTACTTGGGGCACTTTATCTTGCAGGCGGAGTTTCAAGAAAGAAGAAAAAATAGACCGAATTAATAATAAGTAATTCAAGGTTTAACTTGTTTCATTACGGAAAATATAGTATTATATAGGGGTTGATCATATATCAACCCTTTTGTATTGCCTGCAATATAGGGCAAATATTAGAAAACGTTGAATTTAAGATGGCATAAAAAATAGATCATGAATTAAAAGAATTTATATAGGAGGACATGAGAATGCAGATAACAGACGAGACCATCGATTATGTTGGTATTCTTGCAAAGCTTGAGCTCTCTGACGAGGAGAAGGAGCAGGCAAAGAAGGATATGACCAACATGCTTGATTATGTAGGCAAGTTAAATGAGCTTGATACGGAAGGTGTGGAGCCTATGAGCCACACATTTTCAGTGCACAATGTATTCCGTGAGGATGTTGTGGTAAACGGTGATGACAGGGAGAATATGCTTTCAAATGCGCCGGAGAAGAAGGACGGAGCATATAAGGTGCCTAGAACCTTCGACTAGATTGTGAATTTTATATCAGAGAATTCTTTTTGTTATTTTAGTATGATAAATCTGAATTTGAGGAGTAAACAAGTGACTGAAGAACTTGCACGCATGAAGCATATGATTGAGAATTCAGGGGATGCGAATATTTTACTTGAAGGTAATGACTACTTGCTTGTAATGTGTATTGGACAGCGTGATGCTAATGCGAAACCTATGTATATTGAGTTCTGGTCTTTTTATCATCATGATAAAGTGATATTTGATAAACAGGGAGTATTCTCACAAAATGAAAATATAGAAGACTTCCATAAATTATGTCGAATAATTAATGATTATGGCTATACGATATATGACTTGAGTTGATTATACAAATACAGATTTATTGTTGTATAAGTGCGTAAAAAATACAGAATTTATAATAAATATTGGAAAGGAGTATATATGGAAAGATAATGAGTGGAAATGTGAAAAAAATAGTAATGTGTTTTTTGTTAATAATGGCTGTCGGCAGTATTATTCCGAGTATTAATTCTCAGGCGGCTAGTAAAAAGAATATAAAAAAAGCTAAGGCTGCATATGTAAAAGAATTAAAGAAAGCAAAAAAGGGAAACAGTTCATACACTTTAGGAACGGATATTAAGTTTGCACTTGTTGATATTAATATAGATGGATTGCCGGAGATGTTTATTACAGGAGATGATTTGTATCATGGTACGTTATTAGCCTATGTTAGTGGTAAGGTTAAGCAGGTTGGATACGTTTTTAGTGGCGATGCGGCTGTATTTACCAAAAGAAAAGTATACTATACTTCTACTATACATACGGGTGATTGGTTTGAAGAGTATTATGTTTTTAATGGCAAGGAAATGAAATTAGTAGCATCTAAGCATGGCAGTGACTATATGAATCTTGTAAACGGGAAAATGAAAAATTATGATAATGGTGAGGAAATTACATATGAGCCCTTTTTGTACAAAGTAAGAGGTAAAAATGTATCAGAGAGTGAGTATGATAAATATGTCGCAAGGTTGACAGAGGGTAAAAGAGCAAAAATCAATTTAAAAAAATATAATAGTCAAAATAGAAAAAAGTACTTGCAGTAGAAAGGAGACAATAATGGATCTTAGCATGACTGCCGTGGAACTCGGCAAGAAGATAAAAGCGGGAGAGATATCCGTGGTGGAAGCTGCCACCGCATATCTTGATGCGATGGAGCAAAGAGAGAAGGATATCCACGCATTTGTAACGATAGACAGAGAGGGAGCACTGAAACGTGCCGAAGAAGTTCAGAAGGGAATAGACGACGGGACTTATGCAGGACCTCTTGCAGGTGTTCCGGTTGCAATTAAGGATAATATGTGCGTTGATGGTATGCTTACCACATGTTCATCTAAGATATTATCGAACTTTGTGCCGACATTTACCGCAACAGCAGTTAAAAAGCTTATTGATGCAGGTGCGGTTATCGTCGGTAAGGCGAACATGGACGAGTTTGCCATGGGTTCGACAACGGAGACCTCGTATTATGGAGAGACAAATAATCCATGGGACCTGGAAAGAGTTCCGGGTGGTTCTTCGGGAGGTTCGGCGGCAGCAGTTGCAGCGGAAGAAGTACCTTATGCATTGGGTTCTGATACAGGGGGAAGTATAAGACAGCCTGCAGGATTCTGTGGCGTGGTTGGAATCAAGCCGACATATGGAAGGGTATCACGTTACGGACTTATTGCTTACGGTTCATCCCTTGACCAGATTGGACCTCTCGCAAAGGATGTTACAGACTGTGCAACGATTCTTGAGGCAATATGCGGCAAGGATGACAGAGATTCTACATCGG
The DNA here is from genome assembly GCA_017449765.1 of Lachnospiraceae bacterium. Taxonomy (GTDB): domain Bacteria; phylum Bacillota; class Clostridia; order Lachnospirales; family Lachnospiraceae; genus Coprococcus_C. Next base: position 18,327 of record JAFTFE010000060.1, read on the forward strand.
TTAAGGAAGATGGAGATGACTTTACGGCTGCACTTACAGATGATGTAGCAGGCATGAAAATAGGAATACCGAGAGATTATCTTGGCGAGGGCTTGGATCCGGAGGTTAAGGATGGCATTCTTGCTGCGGCCAAAGCTCTTGAAGCAAAGGGAGCAACTGTTGAGGAATTTGACCTTTCCCTTGTGGAATATGCGATTCCTGCATATTACATCATCGCTTCGGCAGAGGCAAGCTCTAATCTTGAGAGATTCGATGGAGTTAAGTACGGATATAGAACAGACAGCTTTACCGATCTTCATAACATGTATAAGAAGACACGTTCCGAGGGCTTCGGAGCGGAGGTTAAGAGAAGGATCATGCTGGGATCATTTGTACTTTCATCAGGATATTTTGATGCGTACTATATGAAGGCACTTAGAACTAAGGCACTTATCAAGCAGGCGTTTGATAAGGCGTTTGAAAAATATGATGTGATACTGGGACCGGTGGCACCCACTACAGCACTAAAGCTTGGTGAGTCGCTTTCAGATCCTATCAAGATGTATCTTGGAGATATATACACGGTTTCAGTCAATCTTGCAGGACTTCCCGGAATATCACTTCCATGCGGATATGACAGCAAGGGACTTCCTATTGGACTTCAGTTACTTGGAAAGCATTTTGACGAAAAGAGCATTATTAGGGCGGCATATGCATTTGAGCAGACGAGGGAGTACAAGCGTCCTGAATATGCCGTAAAGGGAGGTGAGTGATCATGGCAAAAGCATATGAAACAGTCATCGGTCTTGAGGTTCATGTTGAGCTCGCGACAAAGACAAAGATTTTCTGTGGCTGCTCTACCGCATTTGGCGGGGCGCCCAATACACATACCTGTCCGGTATGTACCGGAATGCCGGGTTCACTTCCTGTACTTAACAAAGAGGTTGTTAACAAGGCAATTGCGGTAGGACTGGCAACGAACTGTACCATCACTCAGAATTGTAAGTTCGACAGAAAGAATTACTTCTATCCCGACAACCCGCAGAACTACCAGATTTCACAGCTCTACTATCCTATATGCAGGAACGGTAAGGTGGAGATAGAGGTGGACGGCAAGAAGAAATGGGTCAGAATCCACGAGATTCATATGGAGGAGGATGCGGGAAAGCTTATCCATGATCCGTATACAGACAGCTCTTTGGTTGACTTCAACCGTTCAGGAGTACCGCTTATCGAGATTGTGTCTGAGCCTGATATGCGTTCAGCCGAGGAGGTTATCGCATACCTTGACAAGCTCCGTATGACGATACAGTATCTGGGTGCTTCAGATTGTAAGTTAAATGAAGGCTCAATGCGTGCAGATGTGAACCTGTCGATCCGCGAGGTGGGCACAGAAGAGTTCGGTACAAGAACTGAGATGAAGAATCTTAATTCATTTAAGGCTATAGCAAGGGCGATTGAAAATGAGCGTGAGCGTCAGATAGATATATTAGAGTCGGGTGAGAAGGTTGTCCAAGAGACAAGACGCTGGGATGATACGAAAGAATATTCTTATGCAATGCGTTCTAAGGAGGATGCACAGGATTACCGCTACTTCCCTGATCCTGACCTTGTTCCTATCATCATTTCTGATGAATGGTTGGAGGATATTAAAGCTAAACAGCCCGAATTCCGTGATGAGAAGAAGGCAAGATATCAGGAGGAGTATGGACTTCCGGAGTATGATGCGGATATTCTTACGGGAACCAAGAAGCTTGCTGATATTTTTGAGGAGACCATAGCACTTGATGCAAATCCCAAGAAGGTTTCTAACTGGCTTATGGTGGAGACAATGCGGATCCTCAAAGAGAAGGAAATGGATCCTGAAGATATAACATTTTCTGCCGAAAACCTTGCAAAGCTGATTTCGCTTACGGAGTCACAGGCAATCAACTCAACGGTTGCAAAGGAAGTGTTCGAGAAGATATTTGAGGAGGACATCGATCCTGACAAGTATGTTGAAGAAAAGGGTCTCAAGACCGTCAATGACGAGGGAGCACTACGTGCAACCATAGAGCAGGTTATCGCCGACAATCCTCAGTCTGTGGAGGACTACAGGAACGGTAAGGAAAAGGCGATTGGTTTCTTGGTAGGACAGACCATGAAGGCTATGAAGGGCAAGGCAAATCCGGGTATGGTCAATCAGATACTTAAGGAGCTGCTGTAAAGGTATAAATACATGGGGCTTTCAGACGGCGTGTTACAGGAGGGTAAGGACTTGTATAGGTTCTTACCCTTTTGTTATGTTTGATTTGTAAGGCGCATTATTAGATGTTATAATGCATAATAATATCAATATTAGTGTAGAAGGGATATCAAAAATGAAGAGTTTTAGATTGAGTATTTTTTCTATAATATATGAAAACATAGCAAAAATTTCTATATATATCTTTTTGACTTTTTTATTACTAGCTTTGAATGATAAAAATGATAATGAAAATACACGTCTTATAGTAATTATATTAATTTCTTTATTACTTTTTATTATATTATTATTTGGAAAGTTGATTAAAGTAATACAGTTATATAGGCGCGGTGAAGAAAAGATACTTAATGTCAAATATGAGAACATAAGTTTTATGGAAAATCGAATTAATGGACCACATAGATTATTTGATTTTCAAGGAGCTGTTACGGTTGAAATATTGTATGGAATTGATATTAATATAAAAGCATATATCAGGCTTGGTGCAATAGCAACATATCGTATATTGAAAATATTGAGGACAGGAAATTCTATTAATATACCTGATATTCGTATAATTATTGATCCTCTTGATCCGTATAATTATTATGTGAAGGGGTATGATTTTATTGACGAGTTGTATCTGATGAATAATAAGGGTGATGGCATGAAGTATGACCGGGTTGAAAATTTACATAATGAGAAACGTGATGCAGGGATAGAAAATATTTTTAAAGTAATCATGCTGGTATCATATATCGGTATTGCGACACTTATGACAATTGTGGTTGTACAAGAGTTTGCTCATATTCATAGTGAACATGAATTTTATATATCATTGGTTTTTATTGGTATATTTATGATTATGTTATCTATTGTATCTGTTCAAATGTTGATTGAGGAATTTATTGTATATTATATACGGTTTCATAAAAAATAATTAAAATCCGATGAGAATAAATTGGGAGAAGATATACATGATCGGAATTCTAGATATTGGAGAACATATCGATGGTTAATAAAGAAAGAGAAGATATGGGGAGAGGCTGCATAGAAGCATTTGGATCAGCCATGTCATGTTTGATTGCCATTGTTTCAATTTTACTGTTGATGAATTATTTTGAAATTGTAATGGCTTATATATTTGTTGCGCTTTTTATTTTTATATTATTACTGATTATCCAGTTGAAATTAGAGGTTATTCCGATAATACGTCATTTAAAAAGCGAAAAAATATCAGGTGATATTATTAACGGCAAAGTAGATATTACTAAAGGTGTATTTGGTGCAGGAAAATTTGTTCATAGTTATTATTTAAAAGGGTATTACACATATGAAGATAATACATATTATTTTCAAGATTATTTTTTCTATGATGATGTAAGACTGTGGTGTGCAATTCATGATATGATTGAAAAAGAGGATGTTCCATGTGATATTGTTATTTTTGTGGATACTAAAAATCATTCAAAATATAAAGTTAAGGGTCTTGAATATATAATTAGGTTAAAAGAGTTATATCCACAGTATTTGGAACAGTATTGGTAATTAATAATATTAGCCTCTATAATAAAATAGCCTTGACAACAGAATATACAAGACTTACTATTTCCATAGGTGCATAAAACTAATATATGTTGGTCTTTCACGTTTTGAGAAGCAGGTAATATATCGATCGATTTTAAACGATGGATATATCTGTTTGTCGTGTGAACAATTCTACAGAATGGAAGGAGTATAAATGAACACTAGAAAAATAAAGAATGCACCTATACAGGATGAGCTTGACAATCCATCCACGGAGGATGAGCTTAAAAAGCAGTATCATCCGGCATTTTGCGCGGCGATGGAATTAGAGCTTAGAGAGGATAAGGCTCATCTCATATTTGAGGATGAATACAATCTGAATACCAAGCCAAACAAAATAGATTTTCTTGTGATAAATGTAAGTGGCAATGTCAGGGTAAAAAGCGGACTGGGAGCTATATTTAAGAAGCATAATCTATTTGAATTTAAGGGCTTTAGAGACAGCCTGAATGAAAGAGTATATCACCGTACTATGGGATATGTTCATCTATATATTACTTATGGTGATGTAAATATTCCCATTGATGAGATCACAGTGTCTTTTCTGCGTGAGGCATATCCCAGAAAGATGATGAAGTATTTTGAAGAAAATGGTTTTGCCATCACTAGCTATGATAATGGCATATATCATGTAAAGCGGTCGGGACATATAGATATGCAGGTCATAGTAACGAGCAGACTGGGGAATCCTTATGTGTGGATCAATAAGATCACAAGCAGGCTAAAGCCTGAGGATATACTGCAAATGCAGAAAGAGATAGCCGGACTTAGTGACGAAATAGATCTTGTAAATGCAGAATCAGTAGTGGATATGAGTATATCACTAAATAAAGACAAAGAATATTTAAAGGAGATGATGGGTATGGGTGCTTTAAGAGATATGTTTAAAGAAGAGTTTGAAGAGAAGGATAGGAAGATAAGTGACTTAAGCGAGCAGCTGGAAAGCAAAGATAAACAGCTGCAAAACCAAAGCGAACAGCTGGAAAGCAAAGATAAACAGTTGCAAAACCAAAGCGAACAGCTGGAAAGCAAAGATAAACAGCTACAGACGGAGCATGAAGAGAATATTAAATTGCGAAAAGAGATAGAAGAACTTAAAAAGCTTGTTGGTAACAAGATTGCAATGTTATAGTGTAAGATGCTTAACAGGTCATGGGTGTTTTGAAAATACCCATGACCTTTTTTATATTTGTAATAAAAAGTTAAATTAGTAAGAGATCGTATATTAAGAATGAGTATCTCCAATATTCAATTTGTAAATAGAAAATGTAGGTGTTATAATTGTTAAAAATTCTTTATGGGGGGTGAAAATTATGAGCATTGGCAAATATCTTATATTATTTTTAATAGCTGTTATAATAGGGCTACCGGAACAATTAATAAATGATTTTGGAACAAGAGAAGATAAGTTCAAATTGTTCAAGCGTGGTAATATTGAGGTTCTGATTTTTTTAGTTATGATTATAATTACCATAGCTTTGGTCATAGGAAAGCACCTTGACTTATTGAAAAATAAACTATATTGGATAGTGATATTATTTATAATGCTTTCATTTGTAATAGTGATTTGCCAAAAGCAAAGGAAAAAGAATATACTTTTATTGAATGGGAAAGTGGTATATGCGAGAACAAAGACATGTGAAATAATACATGGTAAAAATGTTGAGTGGTATGAGTTTACATCGTATGTTGTAAACAATAATTCTCAGCATGATATGGTGGTAAATGAATATAAATGTTTAGTTAGAGATTTGCATTGTACATATAGGTTGGATATGGAAAAGATTGTTAATAGAGGCGTTTTTCCTGATATGAAAGTATATGTGGATCCAGAGGATGAAAATAAATATTTTGTTGATAAAACAGAGTATTTTAGACAGGTGCTTGATTATAATCGTCAAATTATGGAGGCTTAGTATGTCTTATAAAAAACAAAAACCCGTAATATTTTCAGAATACGAAGAACATAAGCAGTTGGTACTGCATTGGTTTATTGTTTTTTTGGAAGACGCAGTACATATATTTTTAGTTACTTGTATATTAGCAGGATTCATATTATTTCCTGCAGTATTTTTGACTACTATAATTGATGATATGAAAATTGGTTTTACTATTTGTTTTATATTAATAGGTATTATATGTATTACTTTTCTTGTAATAAGGATAATACGATTGAAAAGAGTTATCACATATTGCAGAATTATGAAAAAGGGCAGTTGGATGAGGGCTAGGCTGGATGATTTGTGGGTAAATAGAAAAATATGGCCCGGATATGCTATGTTTTATGTGACCTATGTATTGGATGGAAAGGAACATAAAGGCAGTTATAGGTGTGAGTGTCTAAGGGTTGACTCTGATTTATTAGGGTTAAGGGATTTTATGGTTGAACGCCTGGTCCATAAATATAAAATTCCAAATGGTACAACTGTTCCAATAAAAGTATACAATGGAAAAATGATTGTTATAAATAATGACTGTGGGTTTTATGATATGGCTCATTCTATAAGAAGAGGTGATGGGGAAAGAAAATTAATATATGGGCTTAGTAGACAGGGATCATACATTGACGATACTGATTATATACAAGATAGCTATTGGTAGGAGATAATAACTCATGTATTCATGCAAAAATTGTGCAGGAAATTTACAATTTGATATAGGATCGGGTAAATTAAAATGTTCACACTGTAAGAGCCTGTTTGATCCGTATGAGGTAAGTGGTGGAAAGGAAGCAGACGAGGAACAGGAATATGAGGTTACAGTGTTTACCTGTCCGCAGTGTGCCGGGAGGATATATAGTATGGATACGCAGGCACTGGCGTATTGCAGCTTTTGTGGGGCATCTTCTGTGTTGGAGGGAAGGCTTGAGCACATGGAGCGTCCCAAGTATATTATTCCATTTACGGTGTCCAAAGAAGATTGCAAGAGATTATATAGCGAAAAGCTTAAGAAGGAGGGTTATGCACCGGACTGGCTGAAGGATGCTGAACATATTGACAGCTTTCGCGGAATCTACGTGCCGTACTGGATTTACAATGCGTCGCAAAAGGGATCTGTGGAAGTGCTTGCGACAAAAGCCATTGAAAAGACTATTGATAAGGTAAATGGATACACAGTGTATGGCGATTTGGAATGTGAGTACCGCGGAGTGGCATTTGATGCGTCGGCTGCCTTTGAGGATGAGATAAGTGAACAATTAGCACCCTATGACATGAGAAAATTGCAGGATTTTTCACCTGCATTTCTTAGCGGCTTCTATGCAGATATAGCGGATGTTAAGGAAGATGTGTATATGTTTCGGGCAGAAGAGATTATTAACAGGGCGACTACATCATATATTAACACACAGCCTGAGTTATACGGATATAATGTTGAGCATACTCCCTTTGCTTCGGATACATACCATACATTGATGGGAAAGGCGGAGCTTGCAATGTTTCCGGTGTGGCTGCTCACTTACAGAAGAAATGGACGGGTGGCATATGTGGCAGTTAACGGACAATCTGGAAAGTTTGCTGCCCGGCTTCCAATTGACAGAAGGAAGTATGCAATAAGAAGTATGCTGTCGGCACTGCCATTGTTTATTGTACTTTGTTCATTAGTGCAGCTTATAGGGGATAAATGGAATACTCTTATAACTTCATATATTATGGCTGTAGTTATTTTGTTTATTGCAGGGGTATATTCTATCAATATGAAGCGGATGTGGGAGATAGAACATCTTACAGTTGACAGGGGCTATCGTGCAGGAAAGGGGGAGGAGGTTGATCTTTATAAGCGTAAATTGAACTTTCAGAGTGTAACTTCCATGTGGGTGTTGGCAGGAGGTCTTTTTGGGGTAATAGCTAATATAATTGCATTGCAATTTGTTACTGATAGAGAAGTGGGAATGCCGGGGGTTGGGCATTTTCTTGTGGCGCTTGGATTAGCATTTTTTGCTGTACCTGTTTTTGTATGTATTAAAGAGACTTTTAAAGAAATATATGATCCGGTCATAGTTAAGGAAATATGGTGGCTGCTATTAGCATTTATAGTAGAATTAGTGTGCTTTATGTTAGAGCCGACACAGATCATAAGCTATGTAGTGATAATTATTAATGCTATTATATGCGAAGGAGCCAGCCTTAAGCTTGTCAGATTTCATAACCGTATGACAACACGAAAGCTTCCTCAGTATAAATACGAAGGAGGTACCGATAATGATTGAAATATGGCTATATGTGTTAAGATATCTTGCAATGTTTTTTCTTGCATTTACAATTATGCTCCCGTATGTATTTCATGTGTTGAAGAATAGGGCGATAACAGGCAAGGGAGAACAGAGGGATAATCTCATATGGGGACATAATCGCAAAAGGATATCTAATATAAGAGTGGTGTTTGACAAAGTGTTAGACGCACCTATCCGCTATGAAATGCCTGAGGAATACACTGTATCCCAATATGGTGATAATTATCCGACACCAAAGGATAAGGAGAGAGAACGGGTATATGTGGATATCATCGACAGTGCTGAAGATTACGTACACATAATGACGCCCTTTTTGCAGGTTGGTGATGAGATGGAAAATGCACTATTAAATGCGGTAAAGCGAGGAGTAGATATTAAGCTTATTCTTGCAGGATCAGGAAATCAGAAATCAGCATTTACTATTACTGAGCATCAAATCAAGATATTGATTTCATTTGGTGTGGAGATTTATGAATATCGTAATGGAATCATTTATGCCAATATATGCACCAGTGATAATGATAAAGCTGTGGTGGATTTTGCAAATCGCGGCTTATATCATCAGATGCCCGGACGTGAAGAAAAGCGGAGAAATGGGAGCATTGCGGAGATAGAAGGGGACTTTGAGAGAACACTTAAGAAATGTGTGAGGCTGTAGAGAATATGAAGAAGTGGTTATTTGATAAGATAAAGCTTATTTTTATAGGAGTGCTGGTTACTTTTGGATTGGTTGCATTTATTTTTTCAACAGAATTGGAGTGGTTATGGCTTGCAGCACTGGGGGATTTTATTGTATCTTTCGCAGCAGTATGGATTGGTGTTTCCCTTTCTAAAGTGCAATATCCGGATTTTTTTGAAAGCAGTTCAGACGATAAAATAAAACAAAAAGAATCGAGTAGAAGCAATGTAAAAATGATTGCAACATTCATTTTTGTGTTTATAGTCATTTATTTGTCGATGTTAGGAGCATATTTTGCAAGTATCAACAGATAGGTGGATACTAGTAGAGAGGAAAAGGCAGTTTCGCTTATTTTAGTCATGCCAAGTAAAGCAGCCTGTTACATTGATGAAGATGAGGCGTACAGACTCATTTATGGAAAAACTAAGGAAGAAATTGAGCAGGAAAACACATTGGCGCAGCAACAATATTATGAGAAGATGAAAGAACTTCATAGGTAGGAGGATGATGGGAGATTTATTGGTAGGAGAAAAACATTACTGTATTCATGTAAAAATTGTGTGAGAATTTAGCAGATTGACATCTACAAAACATATTGCTATAGTGGGTATTGGTTAAAAAATGAGAGGGTAGAGCATTAGGGAAAGATACTTAAATTTTAGGCATAACGAAAGGACAAGGGAAAATGGGAACATTTAAGAGTTCAGAAGAAGCAAGAGAATATTTCAAGGGAGACCGTTTTGCAACAGAAAACGGAATGCAGGTGGATGAGCTGACAGAGGAGTACAGCGTGTGCAGCATGACACTTACGGACAGGCATAAGAATGCTAATGGCGGGATCATGGGTGGAGTTATATTCACACTGGCTGACCTCGCATTTGCGTCGCTTACGAACCAGATTCATATGCCTTCAGTGGCACAGCAGGTAAGCATTAATTACCTTAGTGCTCCCAAGGGTGAAAGATTGATCGCTAAGGCTGTCATCAAGAAAAGTGGCAGAAGCTCAACAATTATAAATGTTGATGTGACTGATGATACCGGACGTGATGTTGCACAGTTCATAGGAACAGGCTTCAAATTGTAAATGGCTGTTGTGGAATAATAGCATTCATGTTAAGATATACATGTTTGTAATGTACACTTTATAAATGAGCGTTTTATGGGGATGATGTGTTGTTTATGGGGGATTTGGCATGAAGTTTTCACTTAGAAGAAAGACAGCTTTACTGATCGTGCTTATCGCGATCATATTAAGTGGTACTTCAATCGCAGTAAGCGGCAATATTATTAAGGGCATGATAGATGAGCAGTATAAGTCCAAGGCTAATGATATTGCGAATACTATTGCGGTTACTATTGACGTTGAGAATACAAAGCAGGTTACACAAGCTGTCATGGAGATTTATGATTCAACTGAGAACAGGGTTGGCAGTGAGTATTGGGGAACACCGGAATTTGATGAATATATAGCTTTGTTCTCTCAAATTGAGGATGAGGATTATTTCAAAAAAGCGTTGAGTGAACTTAGAAGAATACAGGATGTCAATGATGTCGACTGTGTATATCTGATGGCAGTGGACAGTGCTTCCGCTTCCGGTATCTATATTGTTGATGCAGCCCTTGAGGATGCATGTCCGCCGGGGTGTTTTGATCCCATTTACGAGGTCAATGGCAGATTATTAGATGATCCGACGGTGGGATTTCCGGCATACATTACCAATACTGAAGAGTATGGCTGGCTTGTAACTGCAGGAACGCCTATATATGATGAGGCGGATGATGTGGTTGCCTATGCAATGGTTGATATATCCATGGATGATATCAGGGCGCGCCAGAATGGATTGATCGGCACACTTATTGTTGTGCTTGCAATACTTACCATAATTATTATCTCGGTTGCTTTGTATATGGTTGATAAGACGGTAGTCAATCCGATTAATACCTTATCCCAGGCAGCATCAAAGTATTGCCGGGAGCAGGATCTGACACAGGCCAGGATCGACTTTGCAAGCATTGATATTCACACAGGTGATGAGGTTGAGATACTTGCTGACTCAATGAAGCGAATGGAGCGGGATATCAATGATAATATAGCCAATCTTATGGCGGTGGCCGAGGAGCTTTCCACTACAAGAAAGCAGGCAGACATAATGAATGAGCTGGCAACAAAGGATGCTCTTACAGGCGTCCGTAATAAGATGTCATATGATATGGAGGTTGAGCGCCTGGCCAGGGAGCTTGAACAGGGTAAGATAGCATTTGGCATGGCAATGATAGACCTTAATTTCCTTAAGAGAATTAATGATAACTATGGCCATGAGAAGGGCAACGTAGCGATTCAGAAGCTATGCCATATAATATGTGCCACCTTCGTACATTCTCCTGTATTCCGTGTTGGCGGTGATGAATTCGTTGTAATATTACAGAATAATGATTACGAGAATGTGAAGGAGCTTGTGGGATCGTTTAATGTAATAATTGAGGACATGGCTAATGATGAAGAGCTGGAGCCTTGGGAGAGGGTTTCTGCGGCTATCGGATACGCGTTGTTTGACCAGAGAAGGGATGTGTCTGTGGAGGATGTATTTAAGCGGGCGGATGGCGCAATGTACATAAGGAAGAAGGAGATGAAATCGTCAAGAGTGTGAATGAGTATGTTATTATTTTTGAGATGAATTCATATAATATTTGTGAATATTTTGTTATTTAATTAAATATTGCTTGACTTGTGGTATTGATATATTTTATCATAAAGCCAGCTTAAACATAATAACACTTAGGTATTAAATGACCTAAGTGTTTGAATTTTATGTGAGATGCGATAATAAAATTAAGTATGCACTTAAAAGGAGGATGAAAGCATGGCAAAATTTAGATGTAAGGTATGTGGTGAGGTTTTTGAGGCAGACAGCATCGAAGAGGCAGTATGCCCTAAGTGTAAGATGACAGGAGACAAGCTTGAGGAGATCAAGGAAGAGAAGAGTAATCCTTATGCAGGTACACAGACAGAGAAGAATCTTCAGGCAGCATTTGCAGGTGAGTCTCAGGCAAGGAATAAATATACATATTTTGCTTCTAAGGCTAAGAAGGAAGGCTTTGAGCAGATTGCAGCGCTTTTCTTAAAGACTGCTGACAACGAGAAGGAGCATGCGAAGATGTGGTTTAAGGAGCTTAACGGAATTGGCTCTACAGCAGAGAATCTTGCAGCAGCTGCTGATGGTGAGAACTATGAGTGGACTGATATGTATGAGGATTTTGCAAAGACTGCTGAAGCAGAGGGCTTCCCTGAGTTAGCAGCAAAGTTCCGCGGAGTTGGCGAGATAGAGAAGCACCATGAGGAGCGCTACCGTGCACTTCTCAAGAATGTTGAGATGCAGGAGGTATTTGCAAAGAGCGAGGTTAAGGTTTGGGAGTGCAGGAACTGCGGTCATATCGTTGTTGGAACTAAAGCTCCTGATGTATGTCCTGTATGCGCACATCCACAGTCATACTTCGAGGTTCATGAGGAGAACTATTGATCAATAACAGATAGAGGCTGATACTCTTAAAGTATATTTTTAGGGAGGCAGTATGCATATATTATGGATATGTGATACTGCCTCTGTCTTATTGTTCATTTACTTATTAAGTGTTAGAATTGAGTATAGGATAAAAATATAAAGGAGATATTTGTTATGAAGGTTAAATGTCGGGAATGCGGAAAAAGGTACGACTATGATGTATATTCCGGAATCTGTCCGAAATGCTCCACATATAATGCAGCAGGCGGTGATAACAGGTCTCAGGATTATTCGGAGAAAGGCACGGATAAATCATTATCCCCGAAGTCCTTTGTGGATATGACAGGGGAGCTTGGGAAGAAGGAATATGAAAAAAGCGAAGCCTATAAGATGGCAGAGGTGTCAGGGAAGCATTTTGTAAAAGGATATTATGTGGCTACTGTAATATTAGCTGTTATTATGGTACTTGTTTTTGTGGTACCGACATTCATTATTCCATTTGCTATTAAAGCGGACAAAGCGGGAAAGAGGCTGTCACAGGATGTGGAACCCATACAAATTGATTTTGGAAAGAAAATAAATGTGGCAGATGCTTCATCATCAATGGCAGTGGTGATAGACGGTATTGGGGTGGATGAGGAAGCTGATTATAAGCTTACAAAGGAGTATGAGATGCTTAGGATTGATTTCCATGTTGAGAATGATATGGAAGAAGCCTCTGAGTATGACAGCAATTATATGAGTACAGCTGATATGGCAGTAAAGCTTGATATGTATATTAATACTGAAGGCAACAGGTATCTTGAAGCCGTGAGCAGATTTGATATACAGGAGGCATTGGGAATTTCTTATGAAGAGGGCGAGGATAGAGGCATAACTGAAATATTTGATGTAAGGAACGGACACATGTATTATATCGTTAAGAAGGGGGATGCAAAGGGGATATGGATATCCTGTGTTGACGGAGAGGACAAGGTTTCTGCTTATTATATTGATACCCAGGAGGTGACAGGCTCATGAGTATTATTCTTAGAATTCTTAATGCAATAAGATTGTTTTTCGTCTTTATATACAGAAAGGTAGGCATACTGGGTGTTCTTATCCTATTGTTTGTAGTTGAATGTATTATAATGCGTACATATGGGATGAGCCGAATAATAACTGCATTGGATGCGAGCCAGTATTCGGCTGAGGTCATAGAGGATCTTAGGTTTGCAGAAATAGATGAGATAAAAAAAGAGCTGTCATATGAATTTGAAAAAAATGATGAGTATGCTGCTGATGTGTGGAAGGATGGAGGATATAGGGCGGTTATTCGTATTCACAATATCGGAACTTCGAAGATGTGGTCTGTTCCCTATCTCGATGCTAAGCCTGTAGGAATTAGCAGGCATAATATATTTATGTACTATGAGGATGAATATTACAGTGACGAGATCAATAAGAATTATATTTTAAGAACCCAGCTTCCGCCCGGAGCCTATACAGATGTTGTTGTATATATTGAGAATAATAAATATTTTTTGGATGGGGTTGAACAGCTTGAGATATACTCAGATTATGAGGGAGAGCATGTTGAGGGAAAAGCAATATTGAATTTGCCGGCAAAATAAATGTTATTATTACGGAAGTAATGAGTGTGCTTTCAAAAACTGCATTAAATATATGATATAATGGGCAAAGGTGTTTTTTCTCGTGCTTGCACGAAAGAAAAACACTTTTGCGAATGAACACATGGAGCCGACAGGCGACATGATATGTTAACAGAAAAGAGGCAATGCAATTGTTATAATACAATCAATCTGCACCGCCTCTTTTTGGGATGTGTCTCTGTTCCAATATATGGCTGATTTGGCAGAGACTAAAATATAATTATAAAGTGACACACACACTTACTGAGAATGCCCTCACGGAGGCGCCATTCAACGTGATTCTGAGTTTACAGTTTCATTACCGGATTGGCTGTTATTATTGCTGTCCTTGCCGTTTCCGAAATTTCCGTCAGATTTGTTTCCACGTTTTCCATCAGGTCTTCCATTACCGTCAGCCTTACCGTTGCCGTCAGCTTTACCGTTACCGTCAGGTCTTTCACCCTTGCCTCCCGGTCCGAAATCCTCACTTGCCTTAGTAACAGATGTAACGTTGCCATCATCATCGAATGTAACTGTAAGACGTGTTCCTTCTGTTATGTCTGAAAGACTTATGTCCTGGAGAACTGCTTTGTCATCGATTGTAATTACTACAGTTTTGCTTTCGTGTTTTTTATCTGTATTCTTTTTGTTAGTATCCTTTTTGTCAGATGTACTGTTGCTGTTGTCATTTGTATCCTTAGAGTCTGTTGAAGCATCACTGTCAGCAGAATTCATGTCCGGAGGAGTCTGGTTGTCACCGTTGCTGCCAGGGAGATCCGGAGGAGTCTGGCTGTCGCCGCTGCCCTCAGGGAGATCCGGAGGAGTCTGGTTGTCACCGTTGCTATCAGGAAGCTCCGAAGGAGTATTGGTGTCTGAGCTGTCTGTGCCAGACTGATTATCAGTGCTGTCAGCTTCTTTGTTGAAATCAGGTCTGCCCTTTCCATCTCCCGGAGAGCCACCAGGACCGCCAGGTCTTCCGCCTATGGACAATGTAATTGTATTGCCATCTACTACAGTTACTTTTCCAATAACAGTTGATCCCTTGTAATCTGAAGTGCTTCCTGCCTCGGCAGAGGATTGTGTCTGCTCTGCAGTGTTGCCTGATGAAGCAGTATTGGCTGCCCCACACCCTGTAAGCAGTGCAGCTGCTAAAGCTGTCGATAAGGTTAGTGCCAAAAATCTCTTGTTTACTATCATAAGTCATTTCCCCTTTCATTAATGTTTTGTTTATTCAGCTTTCGGACTATATATAAATCCGGATAAAGCATTTATTTGTTATGGGTACATCATAAGGTTAAAACCTTAAATTAAAATTGAAAAATAGTGACTGAATTGTGAAAATAATAATTATTGATACTCCTTCCTTAATTAGGCAATAGCATTTTTCATTGTTTAGTGGTATATTATACGTAAATGTACTTTAATTACTGTTTAGTTAAATTTTGAAACCGTACGCCGTCTGCCTTGCACAGATACCCTCAGGTCAGATGGCGGATTGGACGGGATAAGAACTTCTAGATGTCTCGGATAGACTTTGGTACCGTCCGTGGCAAGGTGCTTA
>JAFTFE010000061.1 GCA_017449765.1 Lachnospiraceae bacterium
TAACACGAAATCGATGAACTCGCTTCGCTCAGACATATCGATTTCTGAGTTAATATATTCGATGTCTCGATTCTGATTTTACACAAATTGTGCAAATTGTTGCAATAACTGCCTGCTTCTTATAATGCCTGAACAAATAATAGCCATTAGAGCATACCGCCCTCTAACCGACACGCTGCGCGTATATATACATCAATATATAAGATATATTTTAGCTTGAATATCACGATTTATCGTGATGTTCAAGCCGGTGTGGCGGATATGGCTCTTGGACTTAATAATAATATAATTTACATGCGTAGGTCAAAGGGCGCAGATGTTATGGGTTTGCAAAAGAACCGTATAAAAGCGTGAGCACTTAAAGAAAAAAAGGCAGGGACATATTTTGCGAAAAGCAATTATATGCTCCTGCCCTTTTGATTTTAGTGTCTCCTACGCTTTTATCCGAGCGAGAGCGGGTTCTTGGCAAATCCATATAACACCAAAGCCTTGCGACATACGGCATATACTATATAGATTACGCTGTCCAAGAGTCATATCCGTCACACCCTTAATGCGCTAAACATTTATTATCTGTCTTTGCATATGAAACTTAACACCATTATGCCCGGACCGGTATGTGCACCGATTACCGGACCAACATCAGATATAAGCATCACATCGACGCCATGCTCTTCCTTAATCATAGCAGCTAATGTCTCAGCATCCTCCATGCAGGCACCCTGACCGATGAATACAGGACCTTCATTAGGATTTTCTGCAAGTTCAGTGTACTTGTCAGCAAGAGCTTTAAGTGAAGCCTTTCTACCACGTACCTTTGCAGTATTCTCAAGTTTACCCTCTCTGTCCACGCGAAGTACAGGCTTGATATTAAGTATAGTTCCAACAAAAGCTGATGTGGCACTTAATCTTCCACCACGCTTTAAGTATTCAAGGCTCTCAACAGTAAACCATGTATCGATTTTCATACGATTCTTAATGATATATTCATATACTTCATCGATAGTTGCTCCTGCTTTTTTCTTTTCGGATATAAGATAAAGAATAAGTCCGGCACCTACAGATGCACAAAGACTGTCAACAGCATAAAGCTTTCTGTCGGGATATTCTTCCTTTAATTCATCTATTGCAATACGACCGGAGTTGTATGTAGCACTTATTCCGGATGAAAAAGCTACGAAAAGAACATCATTTCCTTTCTCAATCTCCTCCTTAAAAGCCTCCTTAAAAGTCTCTGAATTAACTGCAGAGGTCTTAGCAACATCGCCATCTTTCATTCTTTGATAAAATTCACTGCTGGACATCTCACTGTCATGATATTCTACGCCATCGTTAAATCTGAAAGTCAAATCTTTCTTGATGATGCCCCACTTATCTAATACATCCTGTGAAGTATCGCAGCCGGAATCCGTAAAAATAACAAAGTCGTTCATTAAAATCAATCTCCTAACTTAAATTTATTTTTATGTTTTCGGTTGCAAATTAAACCTGAAGAAATTCTGTCAAAAATTTACAACCTTTAATTATTATCAATGATTATTATAAAAAACAGATTGACTTTAATCAATCTCCGCATGGTTTTTTCACTAAACTGCTTGTTTATTCGTAAAAAAAATGACTCTACTGTCGGTAGAACCGGTGGTAGAATTTGGCTTAAATAAAGGATTTTTAAATATATATCCCATTGATTTACATTTACAGTTATGTTATATTAATTAAGTGAATTTGAAAATAATTGTGAGGTTAATATGCAGAATTTAAAACCTGTAATTGCAAAAAATATATCTAATTTAAGACAGAAAAAAAATATGACTCAGGGTGATTTGGCTTCTAAACTTAATTACTCCGATAAAGCTGTTTCAAAATGGGAGCGTGCAGAATCCATCCCTGACATAGCGGTTTTAAAAGAGATTGCAGATTTATTTGACGTCACCTTAGACTATTTGGTAAGTGATAACACCGAACAGGAATCCTCTGCCTTTGAATCCAAAAACACCTCAGTTCCGGAAGAAGAATCCGAAATAACCGATAACCCACCTGCAGAAGACTCAGTCAAGGCAAAATTCACATATATAAGCAGTAAATTCAGAACACACGGCTTTATAACCGGCATGTGTATTATACTTGTATGGTTAATCGCAACCTTAGCATTTGTCGTTATCAATATATTTGCGAATGATAACTTTTTTCTCTGGTTGCCGTTTCTTTATGCAATACCGATTTCAGCCATAGTGTGGCTCGTATTTAACAGTATTTGGTTTAACAAACGACGTAATTATTTTATAATATCTCTGCTTATGTGGTCTACTCTTATATCCTTTATTGTTACACTTTTTCCACTTAGCAACAGAGTTTGTTTCATACTTTTACTCGGCATACCCGGACAGGTAATAATATATATGTGGTCTAATCTCAAAAAGAAAGTTAAGATAGAAGAAACAAAATAAGCTGTCAAATTGACAGCTTATTTTATATATAAATCGGTATGTAAATCTATTCCTCAATACCCATATCCTTAAGATATTTGATTACATCTTCAACAGTATCAATATTGTTTAAATCGTCCTGAGGTATCTCACAGTTATATTCCTCTTCAAGTGCCATAACAAGCTCAAACAAGTCAAGGGAATCTGCGCCTAAGTCATCCTTGAAGGATGTTGATAATTCGATATCTGACTCATCAATATTTAACTGAGCCGAAATGATTTCTTTCATTTTTTCTAACATAGTTCAAATCTCTCCTTAAATAAAGTAATCTATATTGTCAATATACATCACACATATATATATGTCAATAAATTAAATTAAATTTTTAATTCTACTGTTTACATTTTAAAATTCTTCTATCATTCTATATAAATTTCAAACAGTAGGTTGTTGTTATAATTTATCTAAAATATAATTTATCCAAAATGATAAAACTATTATTAATACTTTTTCATTAAATTTGGATGTCCTATGTGCTTAATAGCAAAATAAATAAGAAAGGATGATTATTATGACAAGAACAAAATTATGTGACCGAGTTCTTCCCGATTACACAAAGGGCGAGGAAATCTTCAATATGACCTCTCATATCGTAGGCGGTGTATTTGGAATAGCCGCACTTGTTCTTACGGTTATAACAGCAGCAACACATCACAATACATGGGGTGTGGTAGGCGGAGCAATATACGGCACAACCATGATTTTATTATATACTATGTCAAGTGTATATCACGGACTTAAACCGTCCAAAGCCAAAAAAGTAATGCAGGTTATCGACCACTGCACCATCTACCTTCTAATCGCCGGCAGCTATACGCCTGTCGTTCTTTGTAACATAAGAGAAGTATCACGTGGCTGGGGCTGGAGCTTATTTGGTATCGTATGGGGCTTCGCAGTTCTTGGAATTGTATTCACAGCAATTGACCTCAAAAAATACGCCGTGTTCTCTATGATATGCTATCTTGGTATGGGCTGGAGCATCGTATTTGCGGCAAAGCCGGCACTTGCTTCCATAGAGCCCAAAGGAATATTCTGGCTTTTACTCGGCGGTATAGCATACACCATCGGCGCTATACTCTACGGACTTGGCAAGAAGAAACGCTATATGCACTCTATCTTCCACCTCTTCGTACTTGCCGGAAGCATATTACAGTTCTTCTGTATACTTTTCTATGTTGTGTAAATGAAACATATAAAAAGAAAAGGATTGCAAATTATGTAAGAACACATATATTTGTATATCCTTTTCTAATTATTTGACGAAAGCCATTACCAAGTCACACAAAGCTATGGTGCAGCGGGCATGCCTCATACTCATTATACTTTTGCAAGCATTTCCTTCAGTCGTCGATTTTCCTCTTCAAGCTGCTTGTTTCGATTTAGCGCTTCTTCAAGTTCTTTTCTTGCCTCAGCAGTATTACGCCGTTCAGCTTGAATGTCCATTTTCTCCATATTCTCAAACAAATATCCCATTTTCTCAGTCCTCACATTCCTAAGATTTTCCTGCGCCTCTTCAGGCGGTACATTGAGTTTCATATACAGATTCCATGTTATCTTTAGAAAGATATCGAATATAGCTTTGTTAGTGTTATTCATTATAGCTGCTATTTTCTTGGAATTTGTATGTATAAATTCATTCAAATCCTCAGCAGTCTGTATCTTATTGAGCATCATAAATACAGACATTTCGTCGTCATAGGATAGAAGTTTATCATTTGTATAATCGTGGATATTTACAAGCTTGTATTTAAAATCCGGTATATAATCCTTGAAGATTTCGCTCATAAAAATCCTGTCCTGTAAATGCAGGTCTGCCGTCCATTTATCAGCGCCCTCATAGTAAACTATGGGGATGATTGGCGGATATTTGAAATTTTTATTGCGAGGATTACCTTGCTTGTCCCTCTGCTTCTTGCCATATGTATCCCATATAAGCGCCATATATTTAAGCAGCTGCATAGCTACATTATAATCCACATTGCTCTTATGTTCAATAAGCGAAATGATATAAAGTGGAAAATCCAAGTTTTTTATTTGTATATAATCCTCCGAAGGTATTTAATTTTGTAAGCAAGAGGATATTGGGGAAAATGGGTGAGATTTGGAGAATAAAACTTGCTTATATATAATATTATGACAAGAAATAACAAAATATGACAAAAGCAAATTGATTTTTGATTATCATAGTAAATTTAGCTTGAATATGGCTCTTGGACTTATATGCCGTATGTCAAAGAGCGTAGGTGTTATGGGTTTGCAAGAGAACCGTATAAAAACGTGAGCACTTAAAGAAAAAGGATAGGGACGTATTTTGTGAAAAGCAATTATACGTTCCTATCCTTTTGATTTTAGTGTCTCCTACGTTTTTATCCGAGCGAGAGCGGGTTCTTGACAAACCCATATAACACCGAAGCCTTAGGCATACGGCATATAAGTCCAAGAGCCATATCCGTCACATCCTTACCGTCCAATGCCCTTATACATTTCAAGCAATATTTGCATATATAATCTTCCTTCTACCCCAATACCTCCTTCAAGGTATTTACTACATTATCCATATCTATCGGCTTGGCTATATGGGCATTCATACCCGTATCCTTAGCCTTCTTTACATCCTCTGAAAATGCATTTGCCGTCATGGCAACTATAGGAACATTTGCAAGCTCACGGTTATCCAGCTTCCTTATGTTCTCCGTCGCTGTATATCCATCCATCACTGGCATCTGAATATCCATAAGTACCACATCATAATATCCCGGGGTCGAAGCAGCAACCTTATCAAGTGCTTCTTTACCATTCTCCGCCGTCTCTATGGTGAAACCTAATTCCTCAAGCAGCATCTCCGCAATCTCGCGATTAATCTCCATATCATCCACGAGTAGAAGTCTCATCTTTGAAAAATCAATATTCTTCTCCTTGCTGCTTACGTCGCCTGCATCTTCGGCTCCTGCTTCATCGTCTGTCTCCTTGGCCTTATCTACCAGCTTGAATTTAACCCTGATAACAAATTCCGTACCACAGTCCGGCGCCGTATTAACCTCTATGGTTCCTCCCATCAAATCTATGATACTTTTCGTAATCGCCATTCCAAGTCCTGTACCCTGTATACCGCTTACGGTAGATGTACGTTCTCTCTCGAACGCCTCAAATACCTTTTCTGCAAATTCCTTAGTCATACCTATACCGCTGTCCGCCACCCTAAGTTCATATCTTCCGTATCCGTCTTCTGTATCGCCTATCTGCCATGCCGTAACCGAAACTACTCCCTCATTAGGTGTAAATTTATAAGCATTACTGATAAGATTAAGCAGGACACGATTGAAGCGGTTCTTGTCACAATATACGTAACGATTCTTGATTTGTGAGGCATCAACGAAGAAATCTATATTCTTTCTCTCCATCTGAGTGGAAAACATATCCTTTACCTCATCAAGCGTCTTCTTAAGGTCAATCTCAACCGGCTCTAAATCCATCTTGCCGCTCTCGATACGACTCATCTCAAGCACATCATTAATCAGCGCAAGAAGATGATGACTTGAATTCTTGATTTTTCCAAGATATTCTCTGAGCTCCTTCTCGCCGTTTTCCTCATGCTCAGCTATATTGATATATCCGATTATGGCATTCATAGGTGTACGGATATCATGAGACATATTCGACAGAAAGACAGTCTTTGCCTTGCTGTTCTCCTCCGCCTTGATTTTCTCAACCTCCAATGCCTTCTCCCTCTTGGACATTATGGTATATATGTTGAACATAATTCCCAGTCCGACAACTATGATAATCATCTGGATAATACTGTTGCGTGTCATAAGATGGTTTGCATCTGTCATCTGTTCGTCAAGATATTCGTCAGTTTCCGAAGCACTGTCCGGATAAAGCTTCTCATAATGATCACTTATATTCATGACAACCTGCTCCGTCATATTATTCGTAGCCTGTTTAACCCACATCAGAGATGTAAAGAATATTAGGAACAAAAGTCCAAGCCATACAACTGTGGATTTTCCGAAATGCTTCTCGGTATCTTTGCTAAACACATACCTGAAATACACAAATCCGAGTATGCCCCAGATCGCAAGTATCAGATAGGACTCAGTAGACATTGCTCCTGCGGAGAATGCCATAAAATAGATAAAAAAGCCTATTGATGCTATTAATCCGATAAGACCTGTCGCCTTTATCTTATTGTCTCCCTGTCTTTTGGACAATACATAGGCAACCGCCGAGGTATAGCCATATACAATAGTTGCTCCAATTGTAGTCACATCGACTATCCATCCGATGGCAGTTCTGCCAAAAAACGGGATAAATACTGAGATAATCATAAGGAAAAGCATTGCATTCTGAGGAACTCCATGCTTATTTAATCCACCAAACCATTTCGGCAGAATGTTCTCCTTGGACATAGCATATATAAGTCTGCTTGCCGCGATAAAATGACCTATCAAACCTGTAAGAATACCTGACAGAACAGTAGTCACCATCAGAACAAGCGCATATTTACCTACGGCATGATTGGTATTGTAAAAGACCGGCAGGCTCTTAAGACCGCTTAAGTTACCGATATCATCTATATAGCTGCTCCAGCTGTCGTATCCGTCAGGTATAAATGCAGCAGCAATCTCCGACAACATAATATAGGATAAAGCACTCGTTACAAGTGCCGCAAGAATCAAGAATATCGTCTTCTTTACCGGGAATTTAAACTCCTCTACGGAATGTGACACTGACTCAAATCCGACGAAAGCCCAGGGAGCCAATGCAACTATACCGAATATCTGACTAAACGGCGGTCTGTCACCTTCTGCAAATGCCGGTGAAAATGTATCAAGTCCGCCTTCATGCTTGCTCATAACCATAACAAAGCAGACTACTATTCCACCGAATAAAACAAGAGCAAATATAATCTGCAATACACGTGCAAGTCTCTTTCCGAAGATACATATACATCCGAATAACACGATGAATACTATGGAAAGAAGCGCTTCACCAAAATACACGTCATAATCCAGTATCTTATAGTGAAAACCGAATTGGAATACGTCTCCAAGAAGATTTCTGCCGATTAGAACTAAAGCCGTCGCATTCGCCCAAACGATAGCCACGTAAACCAATACAAGAAACCATGAATTTAGGAATCCATGGTCATATCCAAAGGTATTAATTGTATATGTAAGTGCACCGCCTGAATTAGGATAACGATTCATCAGATAATAATAATTCATCCCTATAATCAGCATAACAACTGCGCCTACAGCAATACCTAAAGCAGTTCCAAGCGGTCCTGCTATCGGAAGAAAGGTTGTGCCGGGCATAACAAAAGCTCCCCATCCTACAGCACATCCAAATGACAGCGCCCATACCCCAAGCGGAGATAAGTAACGCTGCAAAGTCGCATTTTCCAATGTATCATTTTCTATATTATTATCCACGATTATTCTCCTCCTAAAAGAACTCTCCCCCTATTATTCTGCCGGTATCAGATTTTCCAAGGTTTCGAAAAGTACATCCGGCTCTACCGGCTTACTGAGATGCGCATTAAGACCTGCCTGCAGGCTTCGCTGTACATCCTCATCAAAAGCGTTGGCAGTAAGTGCAATAATCGGAATTGAAGCCGCATCTGTCCTGTCCATTTCCCTAATCTTAGTCGTCGCCGTCAGGCCGTCCATTTTCGGCATACGCATATCCATAAGGATTGCATCATAGTATCCTTCCGGATGAGAGGAGAATAACTTTACGGCTTCCTCCCCGTCTTCTGCATGATCCGCCTTAATACCCCTCATATCCAGAACTTCTATCATAATCTGCGCATTAATCATCATATCCTCAGCCAGAAGTACACGGCGTCCTTCAAGCTCGGCTTTTTTTGTCTCACCAAAGGTCTCAATATTCTTTTTCTTCATTGCATTCTTTAATTCATCCAACAGATTACCGGAAAATAACGGTTTTGCAATAAAGCTGTCAACACCTGCATCTATTGCTTCATCATATATATCATCCCAGTTATATGCCGTCAGAATAATAATCGCCGACTCATCTCCGATAACCGAACGGATCTGCCTTGTCGTCTCAACTCCATCCATCTCCGGCATCTTCCAGTCCACGATAATAAGATTATATGTCTCACGTCTGGCATGATGAAGTGTTACCATCTCTACTGCCTCTTCTCCTGACATGGCAATCTCACAATTAATACCCGACTGACCCAATACAAGCTTTGCCTGTTCGCAGGCAAGAGGATCATCATCCACTACCAACACACTCATATCCTGTGGGCGAATCTCAATATCTTCTGCTGTTTCTGACATTTTCTTATCGGAATCCATCAACGTAACACTTACGGTAAATGTTGTACCCACGCCTTTCTCACTTGCCACGTCTATCTTACCGTTCATCATCTCGACAATATTTTTCGTAATCGCCATACCAAGACCGGAGCTACCATACTTATTGGTAGCACCTGCATCTTCCTGACTGAATGTATCAAATATCTTAGGAAGATATTCCTTACTCATTCCGATGCCTGTATCCTTAATAACAAATCGAAGTGTGGATTTTCTGTCAAATCCGGCAGTCTTCTCTGCTGTAAGTTCTACCTTTCCGCCCTGTGGAGTGAATTTGACGGCATTGCCGAGTATATTAATAAGAACCTGACGCAGCTTAGTGCTGTCACCTATATAATAATCACTTAAATGTCCGATAACACGACATTCATACTCTAACCCTTTCTCCTGACACTGACCGCTGAAGATAACATTAATCTGTTCCATCAGCTTAGAAAAAGCAAACTCCTCATTTCTGATTACCATACGTCCGGATTCAATCCTCGACATATCCAAGATATCATTAATAAGACTTAGAAGATGCTGTGCCGAGGTCCCTATCTTCTCCAGATAATCCCTTGTGGTATCCGATATGTCAGGGTCATGAAGCGCAAGAGAATCAAGACCGATAATAGCATTCATCGGTGTACGGATTTCATGGCTCATATTGGACAAAAAGTTTGTCTTTGCTTTACTTGCTTCTTCCGCTGCATCCAATGCATCACTTAATGCCTGATTCTTCGCAAGTGAGTCACGCATCTCCGCATCTATATCTGTAAATCCTACACCGACAGCATGAACGATATGATCGTCACGCTCATCAGCATGTCTGACTCCCGCCATACGAAGCATCTCATAATATTCAGCTCCATCTTTTCTAACCAGATAGCGATAGGCTATGATAGTCTCCTTTTCCAACCCCTCACGAATTTTATCCGGCTTTATGAAATCAATAAAGGTTTCGCGATAATCCTCTGCTACATATTTATTCGCATATTCGGTAAAAGCTTCACCGAAATTAAAACGATCTCCCTCATCAATTGAATCATCCGTCTTATCACCCCGATAGCAGATTGCTTCATCTGTATCCAAATTAACATAGTATACGCTTCGATAATCAGACGCCAATGCAGTAATCATACTGTCCTGCTGTGCACGAAGCTTCTCCTGTTCAAGCAGCTCGTCCTGTAATGCAATTCTTTCTTCAAGCTCCTGCTGCATCTGTTCTGAGGTCTCTCTTTCTAATGAAAGCTTAAGCGCCCTCCTCGTCTGTATAAGCATCATCACCGATATGGCAAGCAGAACAAATGCCGTAATAAGCGACTGTACAAAGCTCCTTCGAACAATACCATCAGATATCGTACTTATCTGTTCACTGATTACGCTTTCTCTAATCAGATATGTAAGCATCCAGTCCGTTCCACGAACATGAACATAATACATGGTTTCCTTAATATCATTATATGTAAAGGAAATAACGCCGGTATTTCCCTCATCAAAATCTTTGCGTATGGTATCAATACTATAACCATCCTCAAAAGAAGCATTGCTAAGTGCCAGCAAAAGATTATCCTCACTGGCAAGTCCTCCAAGTACCATATTTGTCAGCGAGCTTCCGTCAGATGAGTACAAGTTACAGAAAGTCGTGTTATTTAATCCTGACTGAAGAGAAATAGCCTCCAGCATGTGATCCATATCAATCTCCATAAAACAAACCACAAGATGCTCTCCTTCCAGAGGCAGCCTGTCCGTCGGGACAGCAACAATAACCTTTTTATTCTCTCCTTCTGCGTTCTTAAGTGAAATCTCAGGCTCTGAAAGAGTTAGATAATCAAAAGAATATTGATCAATATCTGTACGGGTTCCACGAGATGTATAGATAAGACCATTCTCATCGACAAAAGCAAACTTGTCCAAACCATAAAGCTGCTTCATCCTAAGCTGGTATTCCTGCAGGCTTTCAATACTGCTTAGGTCTTCTTTTTGCAACATACCGATAGCGACATCCATGTCACTGATATAATCATTTAGAGTAGACTCAACAACCTGTTCACGTCTTCCGGCAAGCTCATCAAGATAGAACAGACTGACATTTCTTACGGCAGTTTCCGTATCCCTTCTTGCGCTTCTTCCTGTCCAATATGTCCCTGTAACCAAAATCAATACGACAATAATGATGCCGATAATCGCTACTATCATTGTATTTTTATTATTTCGTCTGCTCATTATAACCCTCCATAACGTAACCTGCTCCAAACAACATAATTATACAATATTTTACACATTATGTTCAACTATTCTTTATAATAAGTTTATATTATATATAATAAAGAAAGCGAAATTTAGGGCTTTTCATTTACGAAAAAATCCTAAATTTCGCTTCTGATATTTTATGAGTTTATCAGGTCAACGTCAAACAAGTTACAGTTTAACCTGAACCTTCTCAAGCTTCCATATCTCCTGTGCGTACTCCTCAATAGTTCTGTCTGAGGAGAACTTACCTGCGCATGCAGTATTAAGGATAGCCATCTTAGCCCAATTGCTCTTGTCCTTGTAAGCTTCATTTACTCTCTTCTGAGCTTCCTTGTAGGAATCAAAATCCTTGAGAGTGAAGTATACATCCTGCTTTGTAAGCGAATCATAAAGCGGTCTGAACAGCTCCTTGTCTCCGTTTGAGAATGTACCGTCTATAAGCTGGTCGAGTACCTTCTTAACATCAGGATTAGAGTTATAAACATCCATCGGATGATAACCGCCCTCGCGCTCATATCTCATAACTTCATCTGCTGAAAGACCGAAGATAAACGCATTATCCTCGCCAACCTCTTCAACTATCTCAACATTTGCACCATCCATAGTACCAAGTGTCGGAGCACCGTTTAACATAAACTTCATGTTACCTGTACCTGATGCCTCTCTTGAAGCAGTGGAAATCTGCTCTGATACATCCGCAGCCGCAAAGATAATCTCAGCATTTGAAACTCTGTAGTTCTCTATGAATACAACCTTAATCTTACCCTTGATGCTCTTGTCATTATTAACTACATCCGCTACTGAGTTAATAAGCTTGATAGTAAGCTTGGCAGTCTTATAACCTGCTGCCGCTTTAGCACCGAAGATAAATGTTGTAGGTTCGAAATCCATCTTAGGATTAGCCTTTAACTGATTGTAAAGGTACATTACATGAAGTATATTAAGCTGCTGTCTCTTGTACTCATGAAGTCTCTTAACCTGTACATCAAAGATGGAATCCGGATCAACCTCGATACCGTTATGCTCCTTGATATACTCAGCAAGACGAACCTTGTTCTTATGCTTAATATCCATGAATTCTTTCTGTGACTTCTTCTCAGTTGCGCACTTCTTAATCTTAGATATCTGGCTTAAATCTGTAATCCAGCCGTCACCGATCTTCTTAGTTACCCAGTCGGCAAGAAGAGGATTACCGTGAAGAAGGAATCTTCTCTGAGTGATACCGTTAGTCTTATTGTTGAACTGCTCAGGTCTCATCTCATAAAAGTCCTTAAGCTCTCTCTTCTTAAGAATCTCGGTATGAAGCTTCGCAACACCGTTTACGGAATAACTTCCTGCGATAGCAAGGTGAGCCATCTTAACCTGACCGTCATAAAGGATAGCCATATTTCTGATTTTATCCTCATTACCCGGATATCTGGAATTAATAAGCTCCATATATCTTCTGTTAATCTCATCAACTATCTGATAGATTCTCGGAAGCAATCTCTGGAATAAGTCGATAGGCCACTTCTCAAGTGCCTCTGCCATAATTGTATGGTTAGTGTATGCACAGGTCTTGCAGGTGATATCCCATGCATCATCCCATTCAAGACCTTCCTCGTCAACCAATATTCTCATAAGCTCTGCTACAGCTACAGTCGGATGTGTATCATTCATCTGGAATGTAACCTTCTCAGGAAGCTTTCTTATATCATCATTGTTCTCCTTAAACTTAAGGATTGCTCTTTGTACCGAAGCCGAGATGAAGAAATACTGCTGCTTTAATCTAAGCTCCTTACCTGAATAATGATTATCATTAGGATAAAGAACCTCAACAATATTTCTTGCAAGGTTTGCCTCCTCTACAGCCTGCTGATATTCACCCTTGTCAAAGGAAGCAAGGTTGAACTCATGGTTTGCCTCGGCATCCCAGATTCTTAATGTATTTACTACATTGTTACCGTAACCGATTACAGGCATATCATAAGGGATAGCGCGTACAGTCTGATAACCGTCCTGAATATAGACATTCTTGCCGTTCTGATTTTCAACACGTACATATCCGCCAAACTTAACATCTACTGCATATTCTGAACGCTTAACCTCAAATGGATTACCTTCCTTTAACCAGTCATCAGGCTTCTCAATCTGATATCCATCCTCTATTGCCTGCTTGAACATACCATAACGGTATCTGATACCGCAGCCATATGCAGGATATCCGAGTGTTGCAAGAGAATCCAGGAAACAAGCTGCAAGACGACCGAGACCACCGTTACCGAGTGCTGCATCCGGCTCTTCATCCTCTATTGCATTGATATCAAAGCCAAGCTCATCAAGAGCCTCCTTAACCTGATTGTAATAAGTAAGATTGATAAGGTTATTGCCAAGTGCCCTACCCATCAAAAACTCCATAGACATATAGTAAACTGTCTTGACGTTCTTTTTCTCATATTCCTTCTGAGTTGCTATCCATCTGTCGATGATGTCTCCCTTTATAGCATAAGCAACTGCCTGAAATATCATCTGAGGTGTAGCCTCATCTATAGTCTTTCTATAGATATTTCTGACATTATTTACGACCTCTCTCTTAAAACTTTCCTTGTCAAATTCCGTAATTTTCTTGTTTGCTGCCATACTTTCCTCCTTAATTATTGGGTGTTTATTTATCACACGGTCCACAAAAGTGTAACCGACGCTTTGCTCATTATCCTATTACTTCAACGCCAAGATTAACCTTCTCACCGTTTATACTCCAGTCTTTTACAGAGCCTGCCGTACTTCCGAATACAAACTCATCGGCAAGAATGACATTCTTTATAGCATCTTCATTATTCTTAATGATATCAGCGATTCTTTCATTACCTTCAACATAGAGTCTTATCTTGTCGGTAACATCGAAATCCGCATCCTTACGCATAGTCTGAACCTTGGAAATGATTTCTCTTACAAAACCTTCTTCTATAAGCTCCGGAGTGAGAGTTGTATCAAGTACGACTGTTACATAATTATCGCCATCCGTTACATAGCCCTCCATCTGCGCTATATCTATAAGAAGGTCCTCCTCTGCAAGAGCAATCTCTGTTCCGTTTACATCGAACTTAATTGCTCCATTAGCTCTAAGTTCTTCCATAGCGGCATTACCGTCTATATTGGCAAGATGCTCTCTGATACCACCAAGCTGCTTGCCATACTTAGGACCTACAGTCTTAAGCTGCGGCTTAAATGTATAGCTTGAAAACTCAGATACATCCTCTTTAAATTCTGCATTCTTAACATTTAGTTCTTCCTTAATGATGTCTACAAAGTAGCTTGAAAGCTCCTTCTTAGCCTTTATATACATATTGCCTATCGGCTGACGACTCTTGATATTGGCGGTATTTCTTGCTGCACGGCCAAATACTACGACTTTAAGTACCTCGTCCATACTCGCTTCAAGCTCTTCATCTATGAACTCCTCATTTACAGCAGGGAAATCGCAAAGATGAATTGACATCGGAGCACTCTTATCAAAGTTTACTACAAGATTTTGGTATATATCCTCCGTAATAAACGGTATCATAGGTGCTGCTGCCTTACAAAGAGTAACAAGGGCGGTATAAAGTGTCATATAAGCGTTTATCTTATCCTGCGGCATATCCTTTGCCCAGTAACGCTCACGGCAGCGTCTTACATACCAGTTACTCAAATCATCAACAAACTCCGAAAGTGCCTTAGTTGCCTCCGGTATCTTATAGGCACCGAGACTCTCGTCAACTATCTTAACCATGGTGTTAAGCTTTGATAAAAGCCACTTATCCATAACGGAAAGCTTGTCGTATTCTAATTTATATTCAGTTGGATTAAACTGATCTATCTCTGCGTAAAGTACATAGAAAGCATAGGTATTCCAAAGTGTTCCCATGAACTTTCTCTGACCTTCAACTATCGCATCCTCATGGAATCTGTTAGGAAGCCATGGAGCCGAATTACTGTAGAAGTACCATCTGATGGCATCTGCACCGTATTTATTAAGTGCTTCCCTAGGGTCAACAGCATTTCCCTTTGACTTGGACATCTTATTTCCGTCCTTATCAAGCACGTGTCCCAGGACAATTACATTCTTATAAGGTGCCTTGTCAAATAAAAGTGTCGATATCGCCATAAGAGAATAGAACCATCCTCTGGTCTGGTCAACTGCCTCACTGATAAAGTCAGCAGGGAAGTTGTCATCAAATATTTCCTTATTCTCAAACGGATAATGCCACTGTGCAAACGGCATTGCACCCGAATCAAACCAGCAGTCGATAACCTCAGGAACTCTCTTCATCTCCTTGCCGCAATCAGGACAAGTAATAGTTACATCATCTATATACGGACGGTG
Source organism: Lachnospiraceae bacterium (assembly GCA_017449765.1). GTDB lineage: Bacteria > Bacillota > Clostridia > Lachnospirales > Lachnospiraceae > Coprococcus_C. Next base: position 15,412 of record JAFTFE010000061.1, read on the forward strand.
AAGTTCTATA
>JAFTFE010000062.1 GCA_017449765.1 Lachnospiraceae bacterium
AATTCTACGACAGAATCGGTATCATTGTATGGATTAGTTGCATTATTGCGTGGATTGCAACATCAAAAACAAGGTGGTACGCTGCTGCGGACTAGTGGTATCCGATTGCGGATTGGTGGTACGCCCAGCGTGGAATATTCATTGTAAAAAATTGCATAATAAAATATCTAAATATAATATGTAATTTTTTTATTAAAAAATTTACAAAACTATTATATCAGAATTTTTTTTTTTGAAATTTTTGCAGACAAACTTTGAAAAGGGTAATTAAATATGTTGTTTTATGATAAAAAAAGATATATAATAATAATATGAAAATTGGTCATCAAATTGGTCATTTCAAGTTTGAGATGTCTATAAAGCCTTATAAATAGAGGGATTAGAGTTGTTGAGTGTAAGGTCTCCAAAACCTTTGGCGGGAGTTCGATTCTCTCATCCCCTGCTATTATAAAAGAGCTTTCAGACATTGTCTGAGAGCTCTTTTTTTGTAAAACATTAATTGCTTTTAATCAAATCGCTTGGCTTCTTCCTTAAGATGCTCAGTCAGATAATATATAGTCCAGCTTAAATTAGTCGGTGTAACTAAAGCTTTCAGCCGGATTTTCTCAAGCCCCGTTTTCTTATATTCGGCAAGGAAGATATCAAGCTTCTTATCCGGGACACCAAAGAAGATGATTATTTCAGGAAGTGTCCACAGGGCAGGAGCTGTTACATTGGTTGAATCGGACAAATCAGTGGTAGATATCGGCATGTCTACTAACTCTGATATTGTTTTATTAATATCGCTGTTTGATAGTGTTGAAGATTTTAAGCCGAGACTTGCAGTGATTTTTGAAATCTGTGCAGACTTAGCAGCGTCCTTTGTATAGAAATATATATTAATGTCTCTCATGTTTACTCCTATGATTATAATTAAATAGTATTTGTAATGATAAAGATATTATATTCTTTAGCTATCATATATTTAGAAGCTGTCATAAGTATTATAAATCATTTTTTGAATGAAATCCATTACTGTCTTGCATTTTTATATTTAAATACCGTATATTTCAATTTTAAAAAACCATTATATTTAAGAGTTCACAAAATTTTCACAAAAAATTAGCACTCAACACTTGACTTGGCTAATAATATGTGCTACATTAAATATAACAAATAACACATATATAACATTGAATAATAAAAGTGCTATTTGAGAAAATTATTAATAAAAGGGTTTATTTTTAAAGGAGGAATGACCTATGTTAGCACCAAGTATTTATAATGATTTTGTATCAGATTTCTTTGATGGTTTTGGAGATATGTTCAGGAGTTTTCCAAGTCATGTAAAGAGCAATGGCTCATATGGTATGAGCACAGATGTAAAGGAGTTCGATGACCACTATCAGTTAGATATGGAACTTCCGGGATTCAATAAGGAAGATATCAAGGCTGAGCTTAAGAATGGTTATCTTACAATCTCTGCAAAGCATGATGAGTCGAACGATGAGAAGAATGAGGAAGGCAAATACATTCGCAAGGAGAGATATTACGGTGAGTGCAGAAGAAGCTTCTATGTAGGCAACAATATGACTAAAGAGGATATCAAGGCTAATTTCGAGAACGGTATCCTGAAACTCAATGTTCCTAAGGCAGAGGCTAAGCCTGAGGTTGAGGCAGATAATTTCATCTCGATAGAAGGATAATAATTTAATATTTGTTACAGCAGTATAATGAATATGAGTCGGATATAATTGCAATTATTATATCCGGCTCATTTTATTTGTGTGAAACTTACTCAACTTGATTATATGAAATTTATAACTTTTCCTTGTACTTTCCGGCTTAAAGATATAAAATAGTAAAGCTGTAATATTTTAAATAAACTGTACAAAGCTTGATAATAAATCATATTATATTCGGAGGCACTTATGGATAAAACAGAAGTAAATGAGTTAAGAAAATTATTCACTTTAGAAAAATGCGGAATCTCAAAAATTGTCGGATGTTATGTGAATGGTGATAAAAAGAAGCTTGCAAATATTGATGAATTCTTTGGTGTTCTTCCGGAGGAGGAGCAGCATAAGTATTTTGAGATTTTCAGGAAAACCCTGTCCGGACAGATAGGCAGAAATCTTCTTAATATGGAGTTTAACGAGGATGCCCACGACAAAGAGAGAGATTTTCTCATAAGGCTTAGAGACAGCGAGTTAAAAGATGATGGTCTGCTTCAGGAATTCTATGATAAGGTTATAGATTCTTATAATTATATCGGAAATTATTTTATAATTCTTGTGTACCAAAACTATGATGTGCCGTCGATAACCAATGATAATATAGAGATGGAGGATGCTTCTGAAGAAGTCTACAGATTTGTACTCTGTGCCATATGTCCGGTTGAGTTATCCAAGCCGGGGCTTGAGTATTATGAGCTTGAGAATACATTTCACAACAGTGAAAGAAGCTATATGGTCGGTCTGCCTGACATGGGATTTTTGTTCCCTTCCTTTACAGAAAGATGTGAGGACAGGGACAATATACTTCTTTACACCAGGGATTCAAAGGAATTTGATCTTGGTTTTATGAACTATGTGCTTAACTGTCGTGTACCTATGCCGGCGCCTGTACAAAAAGACATATTTAATGAGATTATTACCGAGACCTTAGAGGAAGAGTGTGATTATGAGGTTGTAAAAAATATACACGAGGAGCTTAGCACTATTATAGAGACTAAGAAGGAAGATCCAACTGTCTCGGAGACAATCTCTAAAAATGAAATAAAGAATATACTTGAGAACAGCGGCGTGGAACAGGCAAGATTAGAGAATTTTGATACACGTTATGATGCGCATTTTGAGAATGTGAAATCAGATGATAATAATTTTAACGTTAAAAATCTTTATCCGTCCAATAAGGTTGAGATTAAGACATCAAATGTTATTATCAAAGTTGATGCGGATATGATGGATATTATTGAGACGAAGATGATAGACGGAAAAAAGTGTCTTGTAATACGTGTTGATGAAGAACTTATTGTGAACGGTATCAGGGTAAGATAATCGTGTGGCTTGAATAAAAGTTAAAGAATGACGGGATTAGTATAAAATGAAAGATTTTATAAGAGGATTAAAGGCAGGTATACCGATAGGTCTTGGATATCTGTCCGTATCATTTACATTTGGAATAGTTGCAACTTCATATGGGTTTAAATGGTGGCAGTCTCTGCTTATATCCATGACGGTCGTAACGTCTGCGGGACAGTTCGCCGGTATAGGTATGATGCTTGAACCGGGACTATATTGGCAGATGCTTGTATCGCAGATAACCATCAATATCCGATACTCATTCATGTCAATATCCATTGGACAGAAGGCAGACAGTAGATTTAAGGGTATATACAGATGGCTGCTTGGATTTTTTATGACAGATGAGATATTTGCGGTAGCAAGTCAGGAGGAGAGTGTAAGACGCTCGTTTTTTACCGGACTTGCGGTTATACCATATATAGGATGGAGTGTCGGAACCTTATCGGGTGCGCTGCTTGGAAATGTTCTGCCGGAGAAGGTTATGAGTGCGTTGGCTCTTGCGATATACGGTATGTTTGTAGCGATAGTGGTGCCTGAGATGAAGAAGGCAAGACCGGTTATAATCACGGTTGTACTTGCATTTTTGTTTAGCTCAATGTTTTATTATATTCCTTTATTAAAACATATATCAAGCGGACTTGCGATAAGCATATGTGCCATAGCTGCGGCACTTATTTGTGCTTCATTATTTCCTGTAGAGGATGATGAAGGCGGGGAGAGCGATGAAAATAACGAGAAAACTATCAGCGATAATCCGGAGGTAGTAGGAAATGAGTAATAAACAATTTTTTATATATCTTATTGTTATGGCTGGCTCTACATATTTAATCAGGGTTATTCCTTTTGTAGCAATAAAGAATAAGATTGAAAATAGATTCATACGCTCGTTTTTATATTATATTCCATATGCCGTACTTACTGCCATGACACTGCCGGCGGCACTTTATGCAACAGGTTCTGTTATATCAGCTGTTGTGGGCCTTATTGTGGCGGTTATACTCGCATACAGGAATAAGAGTCTTACCATAGTTGCGGTTTTTGCGTGTTTGGCAGTCTACATAACGGAGATGATTTTATCCTTTTTATAACATGTCACTTAGCATTACCTTCCATTATTCAACTTAGTAAAAAAAATATAGTATATTTGAACAATTAGTGCTATAATTAAATAGTTATGATGTATTGTGTATTCGATTAATCTTACATATTTTGAACATTAATTATTATGGGGAGATATAGGATATAATCGGAATGTGTTTAAGGAAAAGGGGTTAAGAAATGTTTAAAAAATCAAATGATGAGTATGTGAGACAGCTTAACGAGAAAATATCTCAATTGGAGCAGGCTTTGGCTGCTGAAAAGCAAAAGTCTGAGCTTAACGCTCGCGTGCTTGAGACTGTAAATGTTTGTACACATCTTGGATTGTGGGCATCATATTATAATGAAGCCGGTGAACAGGATCATGTGGTATATTCTGATGAATTCAGGAGGATGCTTGGATTTAATAAATCAGAACTGCCGGATGATATATCTGCACTTGGAGGTCTTATACATCCTGATGAGGTGGAGGCAGTATTTGCAGCATTTGCGGCAGCAGCAGATGATAAGACCAATCGTACTAAGTATGATATAGACTATCGACTTAAGACAAAAAGCGGAGATTACAAATGGTTTCATGCCGCTGGTGAATGCATCCGTAAGGAAGATGGTACACCGATAGTATTCGTTGGATCATTTACCGATATTGATGAGGCTAAGATTAGGGCAGAGCAGCTTGAGGTTAATGAGAGAAGACAATATGCGGTTGACCGTATGATGCTTGAGGGAAGCTGGAGTATGGATCTTACGAAATATGCGATAGACGATCCGGATTCGCCTATGGTTTTCTCGGATCAGTTCAAGAAGATTCTCGGATATACTCCTAATTCTCCGGAATTTCCTGATATAATGCAGTCTTGGATTACCAAGATACACCCTGATGATGTAGCGTATGCTTCTGAACTGATGGGAAAACAGCTTGCCGATGTAAGTGGAAATACTGTATTTGATATGGAATACAGGATGATGCACAGAGACGGAAAATACCATTGGGTAAGGGCTTCAAGTTATGTTGTATGGGGTGGTACAACACCTCTTATGGCAGCAGGAACAATCCTTGATATCACTGAGGAGAAAGAGAATAAGCTTCGTTTTGAAACTGAGATGGCACCTAATATCGAGTCTCTCAGAAAGGGTATTACAAGCATTGCCAAGACGATAGACCTTGCGGCAACTCAGATGAAGGATGTCGCTGATAAGCAGGCAGAGGTTTCAGAATCCGCTCATCTTATCGAGGATGCGGTTGACGCTTCAATGAATATTATAGAGAGTATACAGAATATAGCCAACCAGACGAATCTTCTTTCATTAAATGCAAGCATTGAGGCGGCAAGAGCCGGCGAAGCCGGAAGAGGTTTTGCAGTTGTAGCTGATGAAGTATCCAATCTTTCCCATTCAACTAAGGAGACCACTCAGAATATAGCCGATATACTTAACAATATGCATGCATCCATTAAGGACATACTTGGTAAGATTAATCAAATTAGTGAGAGCGTAACGACTGAGAATGAAGAGATGGAAAGTATAGATGAGACTGTTGAAGAATTACATAAAGCGGCAGATGAGATTGCCGATATGGCAAGTACATTATATAAATAATCAGTATATCAATAGTAAAGACATAGGTATTAAATTCATATAATTAACGTAAATATATGCTATATATTCGCCCGGATATATGGCATATATTTTTGTTGCACATTTGTTGCACATTTGTTGCATATTTGTTGTTTATTTGATATAATGTCGATATGCTTATTTGGTTTTATGTTAAGGAGGGTTTATATGGCAGCTACAAAGAGCGGGGGATTGGTTTTTACCAATGATAAATGTATCGGATGTAATCGTTGTATTCGTGAATGTCCTACAATTCTTGCTAATCAGGCAGATGGAACCAGAATTGAAGTTGATGATGAGATGTGTATAAAGTGTGGAGCCTGCTTCCATGCGTGTAATCATGATGCCAGAGAATATATGGATGATACCGACAAGTTTCTGGCAGATTTAAAGTCGGGCAAGCAATTCTCGGTTATTGTCGCGCCGGCATTTATTGCGAATTATCCGAAGGAATATAAGAAGGTATTCGGATATCTTAAGAAATTAGGAGTATTACATGTATTCAGTCAGTTTCGGTGCTGATATTACCACATGGTCTTATATTAATTATATTCTTGAGACGGGAAAGCATGGTCTGGTCAGCCAGCCGTGTCCTGCAATCATCAATTATATAGAGAAATATCAGCCGGAATCTATACAATATCTTGTACCGTTACATAGTCCTATGATGGATGAGGCTATATATCTTAAGAAGTATAAGAAGGTGCCGGAGCAGCTTGTGTTCTTAAGCCCTTGTATAGCTAAATATCTTGAGATAAATGATCCGAATTGTAACGGATATGTAAAGTATAATGTTACATTTAAGAAGCTGATGGAGGCAATAAGAGGCAATCTTGCTTCTGCGCCTGAGGCAGATGAAGAGTCTTCTTACGGACTTGGAAGTATGTATCCGAAGCCGGGCGGACTTAAGGAATGTGCCGAATTCTTCTTAGGAAAGGAATTCAGTGTGCTTCAGGTAGAGGGAGAGTCGGAGGCATATGAGTTTTTAAAGCATTATGAGGAACGTATGAAGACAAATAAAGAAAAGCCTTTATTTGTCGATATATTAAATTGTCAGAAGGGCTGCTTAAGAGGTACAGGTACCGATAAGAGCCTTGACAATACAGATATTGTTCTTGCAGTAGATAAGATGCACAAGCTTATCGATAATACTCCGGAGAAGAAGAAAGCCTTCGGTAAAAAGGATGATTCCAAGAACTGTTGGAATTATGCACTTCCGATTGAAAAAAGGCTTGAGTATTATAATGAGCAGTTTAAGGATCTTAACTATAAGGACTTCTGGAGAAATTACACTTCAAAGGCGGTTAATGTCAAAATACCGACTGATGAGCAATTTGAAGATATATTTAATGACATGAATAAAAGGACAGAGGACAGCCGTCATATTGACTGTGAATGTTGTGGCTACAGAACCTGCAGAGAGATGGCTATTGCAATACATAACGGCACGAACTTTAAGGATAACTGTATACATTATATCAAGGGTGTCGCTGATGAGGAGCGTGCAGAGATTCAGAAGGCTCATGAGGAGCTTATGGAGGAGCACGAGATTAAGGACCAGCACCTTAATATTGTTATAGATGAGTTCAAAGCTTTGGGAACTGATATAGAACAGCTTGCAGCTGCAAATGATACTGCAGCGGATGAGATATCGGAGGTTGCAAAGACAGTCGAGTCAATACTTGACCAGTGTAAAGAATTAACCGAATCCTTAAATGTATTCTCAGCGTTTATTGATGCTTACAAGGAAAGTAATGATTCCATCTCGGATATTGCATCACAGACAAGCCTTCTTAGTCTTAATGCAAACATCGAGGCTGCAAGAGCCGGTGAGCTTGGCAAGGGCTTTGCGGTTGTTGCTGATGAAATCAGGAAGCTGTCGGATTCCACTCAGGAGATGATTGATATTAATAACAAGAATGCTACCGAGACTGTACCTAAGATAAGCAAGAGTGTAGAGGAAATAAAATTCCTCATAGCCAGAATAAATGAGATGGGTGGCAAGATTGAGAATATAGCAGCTGCTACAGAAGAGATTGCTGCACAGAGCGAGACTATTATGTCTAAGTCTGAGAATATCCAGAAGGATGTAAGGGCTATGTAACAATCTGCTTGTAAAATTTTTCTTTAAAAAAATTAAAAATAATTCTTGACAAATAATTTTATTTGTGCAATACTAATCGACGTAAAGCAAAGGCGCTTTAGAAGATAACACTTCTAAGGCGCCCTTTTTTATTTTCATATAAAAAATATTAAGCCGAATGTCGGTGAATGAAAGAGAGGTTTTTGCTATGGCAAAGAATATTCCGGAACTGTATGGCAGCTTAGTTTTCAACGATAAGATTATGAGAGATAAGTTACCAAAGGACATCTACAAGGCATTAAAGAAGACGATTGAAAATAATACTCACCTGGAGCTTGACGTAGCCAATTCGGTTGCGGTAGCGATGAAGGAGTGGGCAGTGGAAAATGGAGCTACACATTATACACATTGGTTCCAACCGATGACCGGATATACTGCTGAAAAGCATGACAGCTTTGTAACTCCTGTCGGTGACGGACAAATCATTATGGATTTCTCCGGTAAGGAGCTTATAAAGGGTGAGCCTGATGCATCAAGTTTTCCTTCAGGAGGTTTGAGAGCTACATTTGAGGCGAGAGGTTATACAGCATGGGATCCTACTTCACCTGCATTTGTAAAGGATGGAACACTTTATATACCGACAGCGTTTTGTTCATACAGCGGGGAGGCGCTTGATAAAAAGACACCGCTTCTTCGTTCAATGGATGCGTTAAGCAAAGAAGCAACTAAGGTACTTAATCTGCTTGGCAGAACAGATGTTACATATGTTTCAACAACTGTTGGACCTGAGCAGGAATATTTCTTGGTTGATAAGGAATTATATAAGCAAAGAAAAGATTTGATTTTTACAGGAAGAACTTTACTTGGAGCAATGCCTCCGAAGGGGCAGGAGATGGAGGATCATTATTTCGGAGCACTTAAGCCGAGAGTATCCGCTTTCATGCATGAGCTTGATGAAGAACTTTGGAAGCTTGGCATACCTGCTAAGACGAAGCATAATGAGGTTGCACCTGCACAGCATGAGTTAGCACCTGTATTTGATACAACCAATGTAGCTGTTGATCATAATCAGCTTACTATGGAGCTTATGAAAAAAGTTGCTGATAAGCACGGACTTACATGTCTCTTACATGAGAAGCCGTTTGCCGGTATAAATGGTTCAGGTAAGCATAACAACTGGTCAATGTCTACCAACACAGGATTAAATCTTCTTGAACCGGGTAAGACACCTGCGGATAACATTTCATTCCTGGTATTCTTAATGGCAGTTATAAAGGCGGTTGATGATTATGCAGACCTTATGAGAATATCAGTAGCAAGTGCAGGAAATGACCACAGACTTGGTGCAAATGAAGCACCGCCTGCAATAGTCTCCATCTTCCTTGGAGAAGAATTAAATTCAATTATTGAGGCGATTGAAAAGGATGAGCTCTTTAACCAGCAGGATAGAGTAAGAATGGAAACAGGCGCAACTGTTTTACCGCATTTCTTTAAGGATACTACGGATAGAAACAGAACCTCACCGTTCGCATTTACCGGTAATAAATTCGAGTTCCGTATGCTTGGTTCTGAGATTTCGGTTGCCGGTCCAAATATAATTCTTAATACTGCAGTTGCTGAGGCGTTAAGTCAGTTCTATGAGGAACTTAAGAATGCCGACACAGATGATATGAAAACTGCAGTGTATGAGCTTGTAAGACGTGCGATCGCAAAGCACAAAAAGGTTATATTTAACGGTAACGGATATACTGATGAATGGGTAGAAGAAGCCGAAAGAAGAGGTCTTTATAATCTTAAGTCAACACCGGAGGCGCTTCCTCATTTTATTGATGATAAGAATATAGAGCTTTTTACTAAGCATGGTGTATTTACAGAGACAGAAATCAGGTCAAGATATGAAATCTTAGTAGAAAACTATTGCAAAACAATTCATATCGAGGCTAAGACATTACAGAGTATGCTTAATCATGATATACTTCCTGCAATCTATTCATACGAGGATGAGCTTAGCAATACGATTCAATTTAAGCGTGACGCAGCAGGTATAGAGAGCAAGGCAGGCAAGACAGAGCTTGCATTTATGTCAGATGCATATGATAAGATTTATGAACTTCTTGCTAAGCTTAAGGAGGATACGGAATCAGCAGAAGCATTAACTGATGAAGACGTATACAAGGCATCATTTTATTATCATGATGTTATCCTTGCCGAGATGGATGAGATTCGTAAGATTGCCGACGAGGTTGAGGATAAACTTCCTGCTCACTTATTACCATATCCTACATACGAGGAATTGTTGTTTTATGTATAAGACTTTTCTTAAATAGTCAATTCTTAGTATGGGAGTTTAGAAAAATGAGCTTTATGGATAAAAGCGATATGGATTTAGATAAACTACATGAAGAATGCGGCGTATTTGGTATATACTCCCCTGAAAATGAGCAGGCCGCCCACACTATATACTACGGACTGAGTGCTTTGCAGCACAGAGGTCAGGAGGCCGCAGGAATGGCGGTCTGCAACACCGGGGGACCGATGTGGAATGTAAGTCAGCACAAGGGTATGGGACTTGTAAATGATGTCTTTCATAACGATAACCTCGATAAGCTGATCGGTAATTTAGGTGTAGGTCATGTGAGGTATTCGACAACCGGTGAGAGCAGCATAGAAAATGCACAACCTCTTGTACTTAATTATTTTAAGGGTACACTGGCACTGGTTCACAACGGAAACATAACCAATACCGATACACTTAAGGAGGAGCTTAAAAAGGATGGTGCGGTATTTTATACTTCCACGGATTCAGAGGTAATTGCCTGTGAGATAGCTGTAAACAGAATCGACAGCGATTCGGTTGAGCAGGCGATTATAAAGACGGCAAAGAAGCTTAAGGGCGGTTATGCATTGATAGTCATGAGCCCGAGAAAGCTTATAGGAGTGAGAGATCCTTTGGGACTCAAGCCACTTTGTCTCGGTAAAAGGGGTGAAAGCTACATACTTGCTTCGGAAAGCTGTGCACTTACTTCTGTAGATGCCGAATTCATAAGAGATATAAAACCGGGTGAGATTATAACCATTTCACCTGACGGAATAAATTCAGACCTTAGTCTGTGTCAGGAAAGACATGCGCATTGCATCTTTGAATATATATATTTTGCAAGACTTGATTCGGTGATTGATAAAATAAATGTATATGATTCGAGGATAAATGCAGGGAAGGCTTTAGCAAGAGCCTATCCGGTTGAGGCGGATTTGGTTGTGGGTGTTCCCGATTCCGGAGTTGCCGCAGCAAAGGGGTATTCGGAGGAGTCCGGGATACCATTTGGGATAGCTTTCCACAAGAACAGTTATGTGGGAAGAACCTTCATAAAGCCTACACAGGAAGAGCGCGAATCAGCGGTACATATGAAACTTAGCGTTATAAAAAGTGTGGTAAAGGACAAGAGAATTGTTCTAATAGATGACTCGATTGTGCGTGGCACGACGATGGCAAATCTTATAAATATGCTAAAGTCCGCCGGAGCAAAAAGCGTTCATGTAAGAATCAGCTCACCACCGTTTTTATATCCGTGCTACTACGGAACAGACGTACCGAGCCAAAGCCAGTTAATCGCATCCAAACACTCGTCAGAGGACATAAGAAAAACCATAGGTGCGGATTCACTTGGCTACATGCGAACAGACGACTTTAAGGAAATGGTTGGCGACCTGCCTATATGTATGGCGTGCTTTAACAATGATTATCCTGTATAGGAAGAATATATAAAATATAAAAAATAACATATGATTTAAAAATTATTACATGCAAAGACGCATCCTATCTTAATCGATAAGATGCGTCTTTTCCTGTTTCATAATATTAAATAAATCTATAAGCAGGTAATATGAGCCGCCGGTAGTTGGCGGGTTGACTTATAAGTTAGTGGCACTTCACGAAGTGAAAGTGGCAATAACTTATGAGGAAAGCCGGTTAGTACCGTTGCGTGCGAATCTTAGCGAGAGCGTGCCTGCGATAGATTTCATTTAATATATGAAACATGGAAAAGGCATAAATAATTGACAAGGAGGAATGACATATGGAAGAAATTTTAAATGCTGTAAATGATGAGATGTTTGGTCTGTGGTTTTTGGCAGGTGCCGCACTGGTATTCTGGATGCAGGCAGGCTTTGCAATGGTCGAGACAGGCTTTGCAAGAGCTAAGAATGCAGGTAACATCATTATGAAGAACCTGATGGATTTTTGTATAGGAACAGTTACATTTATTCTGCTTGGTTTCGGACTTTTCCTGGGTGAGGATGCATTGTTCGGTCTGGTAGGTATCCCGAACTTTGATATCTTCACAAACTATGCTGACTTTGACTGGTCAGGCTTTGTATTTAACTTAGTGTTCTGTGCAACTACGGCAACCATAGTTTCAGGTGCCATGGCTGAAAGAACAAGATTTATTTCATACTGTGTATATTCGGCAGTTATATCAGCCGTTATATATCCGGTTGAGGCTCACTGGACCTGGGGCGGCGGCTGGTTGGCTCAGATTGGTTTCCATGATTTTGCCGGTTCAAACTGTATTCATATGGTAGGTGGTATCTGCGCACTTGTCGGTGCTGCAATGCTTGGCCCGAGAATCGGTAAATTTGAGAAGGATGAAAATGGAAAAGTTACAAAGGTCAATGCATTTCCGGGACACAATATCCCAATCGGTGCTTTAGGTGTATTTATCCTTTGGCTTGGTTGGTACGGTTTTAACGGTGCAGCCGCAACAAGTGTACCACAGCTTGGCGATATATTTGTAACGACTACAATTGCACCTGCAGTAGCAACAGTAGTATGTATGATTTTTACCTGGATCAGATACGGCAAGCCGGATGTTTCAATGTGTCTTAATGCTTCCTTAGCCGGACTTGTTGCAATCACAGCTCCTTGTGATACCGTAGATGCACTTGGTGCAATTATAATCGGTGCAGTATCAGGCGTGCTTGTAGTATTTGGTGTATGGTTCCTGGATTATGTGCTTCACGTTGACGACCCTGTAGGTGCGGTAGCAGTACATATGATGAACGGTATCTGGGGTACTATCGCAGTCGGTCTTTTCTCAACAAACACTGTACCGGGTTACTCAGTTGCCGATTCCGCAGGAAATGAGATGGTAGGTCTTTTCTACGGTGGAGGATTTAAGCTTCTTGGAATTCAGCTTTTAGGTATGATTTGTACTGCTGCATGGACAGCAATAACGATTTATATTACATTTGCAATTATAAGAGCAACTCTTGGACTTAGAGCAAGCAAGGAAGAGGAAATCAAAGGTCTTGACCTTACCGAGCATGGTCTTGCAAGTGCTTATGCAGGCTTTGAATTTGCTCCGACCGGTATCTCAGATACCTCTGATCTTGATGACTACGAGATGATAGGCAGTGTTCCTATGGATGAAGCGGTACCGGCAGCGGTTAAGACTTCTGATATACCTAATGAGCATAAGATTACCAAGGTTGAAATTATCCTTAAACAGGAGCGTTTCGAGAAGTTAAAGAAAGCAATGAACAATATCGGTGTAACCGGTATGACCGTAACTCAGGTTCTTGGCTGTGGTGTACAGAACGGTGCACCGGAATACTACCGTGG
>JAFTFE010000063.1 GCA_017449765.1 Lachnospiraceae bacterium
CTTGACAGTATGAATATCATATCGTATTACAGCTCGGATAAAGCTGATAAGCTGCAAGATGATTTGGAGGCTTATTTTGATGATGAGAATAATGACGTGTATGAATTTCAAGTGGAAAATATTGCTGAGAATGCACGGCAGATGCGTAATCTGTTCTTACTTGTAGCGATATTCCTATATGGATTTATAATTGTAATATCACTGATAGGTATAACCAATATATTTAATACTATGACAACTAATATGGAGCTTAGGAGAAAGGAATTCGCAATGTTAAAATCCATAGGTATGACCTCGAAGGAGTTCAACAGAATGATTAGGCTTGAGACAGTATTTATGGGAACGAAATCCTTGCTTTACGGTCTGCCGATAGGAATAGCCTTATCGTATCTGATATATACCAGACTTGGCAAGGATGACGGACTTCCATTTGCCTTTCCATATGCTGCGATAATCATATCGGTAGCTGCTGTATTCCTGCTTATCGCCGGCATAATGAAATACTCTATGGGTAAGATTAACAGACAGAACACCATAGAGACCATACGTAATGAGAACATATAATGAGCATAGTGAAAACCAAGTGGCAGCGAAGCAGATAATTGAGCATCAAAGATGCATGCTTGCGAGGTGTTGTGACATGTGTCCATTATGACTGTAGCAAAGTGAGTAAGTTCAGCAAGCATAAGGGGGTATAGGCAACGATTAGCACAATTTGCGTCAAATCAGAAATGAGAATTCGCGTAGGCTCGCTCAGAAACAGACTGTTTGAGCGAAGCGAGTTGTCTGTTTCGTGCAGAGCGTAAAGAATTCGAATTTACTGATTTAGCAAATTGATTGCTTGTTGCCGTATCCCCTTATGTTTGTTGAACTTACGTATTATTTCAATGAAATAAAGCTTTTATATAATTGATTATAAAAGTAAATTATAGTAAAATATCACGCAGGAGGAGCGCTATGACGATTCTACTTGTTGAAGACAACGATACAATTATAAAAGGTCTTTCGTATTCGATTGAGAAGAAGGGATATGATTTTAAATATAGGACATCAGTTAAGACTGCAGCAAAATATATCGAGGAAAATACGGGAAGTATTGATTTGATTATACTTGACATTATGCTCCCTGACGGCAACGGATTTGAACTGTATGAGCAGTTTATAAAGCCAAAGGATATTCCGACGATTTTTCTTACCGCGCAGGATGATGAGGAATGGATTGTAAAAGGGCTTGATGTCGGAGCAGAGGACTACGTGACGAAGCCGTTTTCTACTAAGGAGCTTATGGCAAGGATAAATAAAGTCCTTATGAGATATAAGAAGTCTGAGGAGATTACGGTTAAGGATATACGCTTCAATATGGACAAAATGGTGGTTTACAGGGGAAATGAGGTTATTGACTTAAGTCCGCTTGAACTTAAGCTTTTAAATCTGCTTTTCCTTGATATTAACAAGGTGGTAAGCAGAAATGTAATTCTTGATAAGATATGGGAGTGGACGGGAAATGATGTGGACGACCATACGGTGACAGTATATTTTAAGAGAATCAGAGAAAAACTGGTAACGGATATAATAACAACTGTTAAGGGAGTAGGATACAGGATAGATGATGGCAAATAAGATAAAGCTAAAAAGATACATGATTATTTCCATAGCTTTTTTTGTGGCATTTTTATGTGGATTTATCGGCATAAATATATATGAATACCATATTTATAATTACAATTATAATAAAAAAATATCTGCTGTCATAGCTTCCGTACAGGAAAAATATCCTGAGGTATCCGATAAGGAAATTATTGATATTTTGAATAGCGAAACAGGTGATAACGGATTTTTGGATAAATACGGAATTGATATAAACGAGGATGCCGCAATACTTGCAAACAGGACAGCATATCAAAAGTTCCTTGCTCTGAATAACGTCTATATTATCATATTCGGTATTGTCTTAATAGTTATATTTCTTGTTTTTAATGCAAAAAAAGATAAGGAAATACGTGATATAACATGGTATATCGAGGAGATTAACCGTAAGAATTACACACTTC
The DNA here is from genome assembly GCA_017449765.1 of Lachnospiraceae bacterium. Lineage (GTDB taxonomy): Bacteria > Bacillota > Clostridia > Lachnospirales > Lachnospiraceae > Coprococcus_C. The sequence continues at coordinate 2,052 of JAFTFE010000063.1, forward strand.
ATATAGATGAGATATCAGAGGATGAACTGTCAATACTTAAAAATGAGATTTATAAAACTACGGTAATGCTTAAGGAGAGTGCAGATAATTCGCTTAATGATAAAAAGAATTTAAAGAAGTCTCTCGAGGATATCTCACACCAGCTTAAGACACCGTTAACCTCAATTCTTGTAATCCTTGATAACCTGATTGATGATCCGGATATGGACGAGGACATAAGGCAGGATTTTATAAGGGATATAAAACGTGAAACTTTAAATATTAATTTTCTTGTTCAAGCCATACTCAAGCTCTCAAAGTTCGACGCGGATACAATAAAATTCATCAAGGAAGATAGACTGATAAAGGATATAGTTGATAAGGCTTCCCGAAATGTATCGACCTTATGTGATTTGAAAAATATAAATCTTAATATCAAAGGCAATGATGCTGCAAATATTAACTGTGATTTCAGGTGGCAGACGGAAGCAGTAACAAATATACTTAAGAACTGCATCGAACATTCTGATAAAGACAGTACCATCGATATTACATATGGCATAAATCATGTTTATTCTTCAATAATAATAAGAGATTACGGAAGCGGGATATCAGAGGAGGATTTACCTCATATATTCGAGAGATTTTATAAGGGAGAAAATGCATCTAAGGACAGCGTCGGCATAGGACTTGCGTTGGCTAAGACAATAATAGAAGAAGATAACGGTAATATTGATGTAAAATCCGATAAGACAGGAACAGAGTTTACAATAAAATATTTTAAGATTTAATAAATATCTGTTTGGTTATTGAAAAAAAATATAACTTTGTTATAATGTATGAAAGCTTTATCGGATAGTAAAATATAAATTATATTATGGTGATATAATGAGTAAGAATAAAAAAACAAATGATAAGTTTGATAAGAGTATAAAAAAGGTTTCAGATAATGATGAAGATGAAATCATGGAAAAAGAGCCGGATTCGGAAATAAATTCTGATGAAAAAAATAAGATAGGAAAGAGTATAAAAAGGGCATTTAAATATTCAATTCAAACATGGATATTTAGGTGTCTTTTGTGTGCTCTGGGAATTGAACTTATTCTTGAAATGCTTGGCAGACGATCAATAATAGGCGGTTTTACCTTTCTTTTTAATGCGCCTATAGTATTTCTTTATAACGTATCTATTATATTCTTTACATTGCTTTTTGCGTTGTTTATCAGAAAAAGAATATTCGGAATTATATTTTTAAGTGCAATATGGATAGTCTGCGGTGTTATTAATTTTATTGTACTTGGATTTAGAGTTACACCGTTTGCTGCGATAGACTTTCTTATGGTCTGGGATACATTCAGTATGATTAATATTTACTTCAGTAAATTTCAGCTTGTACTTATATCAATCGGAATTATTGTGGTTATTGCAGGATTAATATTATTATTCAGGAAGACTCCAAAGTATGAGGGACAGATGAAGGTTAAACTTACGATGCTTGCATGTGTTATCGCATGGGGGATAGTTTGGGGATTTACCAATTTCGGAGTTAAACACAATATTATTTCAGATGATTTTGCCAATCTTGGTACTGCATATCAGGAATACGGCTTTGCGTATTGTTTTACGAACAGCATTATAGATAATGGTATCAGCAAACCGGATGACTATAGTGAAGAGAAAATAATGGAGATTAAGGCAGAACTGGATGAGATAGGAACTAAGGGGATCAAGAAGAAACCGAATATTATTATCATACAACTTGAATCTTTCTTTGATCCGAATGATTTGGAGGGATTGGACTTAAGTGAAAATCCATTGCCTAATTTTACAAAATTCAAAGCGGATTATCCGTCAGGTTATCTTACTGTTCCTGCACTCGGAGCAGGAACTGCCAATTCGGAATTTGAGCTTTTGACAGGTATAAAATCAACTTATTTCGGTGCAGGTGAATATCCGTATAAAACTACCGTAAATGAAGTACCGGTAGAAGGCCTTTGCAGTCTGCTTGCAAATGAAGGATACAGAACACATGCCATACATAACAACAAAGCGTCATTTTACGACAGGTGGCATGTATATGATGAGATGGGATTTGAGGATTTTACTTCCCTTGAATATATGTATGATGTTGAATATACTTCTACGGGCTGGGCAAAGGATAAGACACTTACTGATGATATTATAAAATGTCTTGACAGCAGTGAAGGATACGACTTTGTATTTACCATAAGTGTACAGGGACATGGAAGATATCCGAGTGATACGGATACCTGTGAGGATCATATACAACTTACTTATGATCAGGAAAAAATGCAGGAGCCTTTTCATTATTATATTAATCAGATATATGAGATGGATGAAATGATGGGTGAGTTAAAAGCGGCTCTTGATAAAAGAGGAGAGGACTATGTGCTTATCCTTTATGGAGACCATCTTCCGTCGCTTAATATATCGCAACATCAGCTTAAAGATAGTACGCTGTTTCAGACGGAATATGTAATCGTAAATAATATAAACTTAAAATTAGAAGATGAAGATATAGAATCAAATGAGATGTCTCTAAAGCTGTTAAAAGCACTTAATCTTCCTCTTGGATATGCACAGAAAGCACATTTGTTATATGAAGGAGAGGAGCTTGATGAGAAGCTTACTCTTATAGCTTATGACGAGTTGTTCGGAGACGATTATATATTTGACGGTCATACCCCTGTTCCGGAGGGGGAAATGAAGATGGGTATAACACCTATTACGATAGATGATGCGGTGATATCAGGCGAAGGTATATCGGTTACAGGTGAGAATTTCAATACATACTCCGTTATTTTTATAAATGATGATGCTGTAGAAACAACATACATAAGCAAGACCGAGCTAATAGCGGAAGATGTGAAAATAGAAGCCGGTGACGAAGTTTTGGTTGCACAGGTGGATGCCGCACATCATGTTTTAAGTGAAACTGAAAAAATTATATTCAAATAATGTTTGAATAGTTTAATAATTTATAGTATAATGGATAAATAATTACGTTATAGTAATGTAAGTAAAGAAAAAAATAAGGAGAAAGATATGAAGCCAACTATTGATGTTAAATACATAAATCCTTTTTTACAGTCAAGTATGTCGATTGTGAAGAGCGTAGCTGGTCTTGATTTAACTGTAGGAAAACCTGGAAAGACAGATTTTTTCCTTAAAGAGCTTACATATGCTATACAGGTCGGTGTGGTTGGAGAAATGAAGGGACAAGTCGTTCTTGGAATTGCGGATGACAAGGCTAAGCAGATTGCATCCAAGATGATGTTTGGTATGCCGGTCGAAACGCTTGATGAGATGGCTTCATCAGCGTTAAACGAGCTTAGCAATATGATTATGGGTAATACTGCAACCTTATTTTCAACACTTGGTATATTGATAGATATTACACCGCCTATGGCAGTATATGGCAAAGATTTACAGCTTAAAACTGATATTGAAGGTATTAAAGTTCCACTGTTGGTAGATGGGGATGTATGGATAACTTTATATGTATGTGTGTACATGGATAACTAAAAGAAAGGAATTTTAATTATGGGAAAAATTATCGGTGAAGGAATTACATTTGATGATGTACTTTTGGTACCACAGTTTTCAAAGGTTATTCCAAATGATGTTATTCTTACTACAAACCTTACTAAAAAAATCAAGCTTAACATTCCTCTTATGAGTGCAGGTATGGACACAGTTACCGAGCACAGAATGGCTATTGCGATGGCAAGACAGGGTGGAATCGGTGTTATCCACAAGAATATGTCTATTCAGCAGCAGGCAGAAGAAGTCGATAAAGTTAAGCGTTCAGAGTTCGGAGTTATTTCAGATCCGTTTTCGTTATCACCGGAGCACACACTTGCAGATGCAGACAAGCTCATGGCAAAGTTCAGAATATCCGGTGTACCTATTACGGAGAGCGGTAAACTTGTAGGTATTCTGACTAACAGAGACTTGAAGTTCGAGACAGATTTTACCAAGAAGATTAAGGAGTCAATGACCTCAGATAATCTTATAACAGCCAGGGAGGGTATAACTTTAGCGGAGGCTAAGGATATGTTAGGTAAAGCAAGAAAAGAAAAACTTCCTATAGTTGATGAAGATTTTAATTTAAAGGGACTTATCACTATTAAGGATATTGAAAAACAGATAAAATATCCTAATGCTGCAAAGGATTCTCAGGGAAGACTTCGTTGTGCGGCGGCAGTTGGTGTGACTCCTGATATTACAGACAGAGTTGATGAGCTGGTAGCGGCTAAGGTTGATGCTATAGTTATAGATACGGCGCACGGACATTCTGAGAATGTTCTAAAGACCTTTGCAATGATAAAAGAAAAGTATCCTGACCTTGATGTTATAGCCGGTAATGTAGCAACTAAGAGTGGTACTCAGGCTATGATAGATGCCGGTGTAGATGCTGTTAAGATAGGTATCGGACCGGGTTCCATATGTACGACAAGAATTGTGGCAGGTATCGGTGTGCCACAGATTACAGCAGTTATGGAAGCGTATGATGCGGCAAGAGAAGCAGGAATTCCTGTTATCGCCGACGGAGGTATCAAGTATTCGGGTGATATTACCAAGGCTCTTGCGGCAGGTGCAAATGTATGTATGATGGGTAGCTTATTTGCAGGTACAGATGAGGCACCGGGTGAATATGAGATTTATCAGGGAAGAAAATACAAGGTATACAGAGGTATGGGTTCTATAGCAGCTATGGAGAACGGCAGCAAAGACAGATATTTCCAGAGCAATGCGAAGAAACTTGTTCCTGAGGGTGTCGAAGGAAGAGTTGCATATAAGGGCTCTATAGAAGATACTGTATTCCAGTTGCTTGGCGGTTTAAGAGCAGGCATGGGTTACTGTGGAGCCGCAACCATCGAAGAACTTCATGAGAAAGCTGAGTTTGTAAAGATTTCAGCTGCTTCACTCAGAGAAAGTCATCCTCATGATATTCAGATAACGAAGGAAGCACCTAATTACAGTGCTGTAACGATATAGAAATATAGCCGGTCAAATCGGGCTTGGCTTTAATTGAACGGTGTTCCTGTTTTTGGTACATCGTTCAATTATTATACAGATAGATGCTAAATACTATTGGGAGGTATTAATTAATGAGAATTAAAAGATTATTGGCAGGTATAATATGTTTTATATTATGCTTTGGAAGTATGGGAATCTCGGATTATATTTCCTATGCAGAAGATGCGGAAGATGTATATGGCGTATATGAAGAACCTGTAGCAGTTGAGGCAGAGCCTGTAGTAGATCCGAACTATAGCAATTATGATGATTATGGTTATGATTTGGCTTCAGGAAATTCAAGCAGTTCATCCGCAATCACCTATACTAAGAGCGGATATACTTCTTTGAGTAAGCCTACTCAGGAACAGATAATTGCGAAAAGAAAAGAAGCCTATGCTATTATTGCTTCAAATAGATTTACTGTGGAACCAAGCTCAGTAAGTCCATACAGTACGGGAACCTTGGATTCAACCTTCTTAAAGAGTGGTGAAGCATATCTTAATTACAACAGATACATAGCAGGACTAGGAAGTGTAACATTAGACAGTTCCCTTAATACTAATGCGCAATATGGCGCTGTATTATTGGCTGCTGTTGATGAGCTCACACATACCCCGGCTCAACCATCCGATATGTCAGATGATTTTTATAATTTGGGATATTCTGCTACAACATCAAGTAATATCTCCTTAAGATACGGCTTTGGTGGAAACAGGGTTGATATGATACGTTCATCTATAATCGGATGTATGGCTGATAACAATTCACAGGGTAATCTTGAGACGATGGGGCACAGAAGATGGTTCCTCAATCCGAGTCTAGGAAAAATAGGTTTTGGCTGTGCTGATTCTGTATCCGACAGAACTTTCATAGTTAATAAGGTTTTTGACAGAAGTGCCACTGTAAGTGATTATAATTTTATATCATGGCCGGCGAGCGGAAACTTTCCTTCTGAACTTGCGGCAACAAATACTCCTTGGAGTATAACATTAAATCCTAATATAGTTGATTCAAGCACACTCTCAGATGCCAATATTGTGATAACAAGAGTATCAGATGGTAAGACATGGACAATTAATAAGAGTAATGAATTAAGCGATGTTACTACGGGAACTGTTACATATTTCAAGGTTAATACAGACGGATACGGAATAAACAACTGTATTATATTCAATATTGGAACAGAGAATCTCGGAGCAGACAGTTATCTCGGTAAATATAAGGTTAAAGTTACGGGTCTTAAAGATAAATCCGCCAAGGATATAATTCTTGATTATGAGACAAATTTTTTCACGGAGTCTATAGATATATCCAAAATATCATTTGGATCTGCTTCACTTAGCATAGATGGTGGTGAAACTGCTTCGTTAGTTGCAAATATATATCCTTCTGATGCAACAAATAAAAATCTTACATGGACAAGCAGCGATACAAGTATTGCAACAGTTCAAACTTATGGAACTTATACAAATTACGGATATATAATCGGTAAGAAAGCAGGAACAGTAACCATAACCTGTAAAGCTACTGACGGAAGCGGTGTTAAGGCAACCTGTAAGGTAACAGTTAAACCTGTGCTTGTTACAAAGATAATATTGCCAATGACAAGTTTTGATATGAATATAAATGCTACGACAACAATAAATGCTGCTGTTATTCCTGATTATGCTTCAAATAAAAAGGTAACATGGACAAGCAGCAATACCAATGTAGCTACAGTAAGTGTTGATGGTGATAACTGTGTAATAAAGGCGAAAAAAGCAGGAACAGCTGTTATAACCTGTAAAGCGGCTGATGGAAGCGGTGTGTCCGCAACTTGTAAAGTGACAGTTAACGCTCGTTTAGTAAGTCAGATTTCATTAAACTATACAAGTGCAAGTATGTATGTAAATGATGTAAAGACACTTACTAAAACCATAACACCAAATGATGCGACAGATAAGTCTGTTACATGGTCAAGCAGTAATACTAAAGTTGCAACTGTAGATTCACAGGGTATAGTTACAGCCAAAGGAGCAGGTTCTGCTGTAATTACTTGCAAGGCAAATGATGGAAGCGGAGCTAATGCAAAA
>JAFTFE010000064.1 GCA_017449765.1 Lachnospiraceae bacterium
CACAAATAGCTACAAAAAGATGAATAAAATTTGACAAAAAAATAAAGGCTTTTCAATGCCTTACGAGATTTTTTTGATATTTAACTGTCAAACTTCCGAACTGCTGCAGGCATATCACAGATTCAACAGGGACTGTACAGATGAAGAGGCAGACTATATCCGTGACTACTGTGTACGGCATGGAATAGGGATTTGCAGATTCAAATTTAACTGCCTTGTGAATGAGCTGTTCTGGATAAGCAAAAATATTGAAAAAATCTCTTGATTTTTCTTTGGAAATGTGTATAATAGTGTCTTGTGAGTTGCAAGACACACATTGGGGTATCGCCAAATGGTAAGGCAACGGACTCTGACTCCGTCATTTCAAGGTTCGAATCCTTGTACCCCAGCTTAAAGGAGCCTCGGTGAGAAATCGCCGGGGCTTTTGTGATGCTTGAAAATAAAGGGTTTGCAGGGACTTTGGTTTTCAAAAAAATTGAAAATTACGGAAAACACAAAATACAATAATTGTGTAAACAGTAGATAATTACTGATAAATACTGCCTTTTTCTGACCGATAGTGTATATGATAGTGTATATGGACCAATTCTACAAAACATTGATTTTATTGACGATTCTTAGGTTTTAAAAATTTGATAGGTAACATTTGGGGTGATTTTGAAAAACTTGCTTGACTGATATTTATATTATATGTATAATATAAATATGGATAAGATAAAATTTGAATGGGATAATAATAAAGCACAATTAAATATTGTGAATCATAATGTTACTTTTGAGGAGGCAAGTACAGTATTTGAGGATGTCAATGCTATATTATTTGACGATCCTGAACATTCAGAAGATGAAGACAGGTTTCTGCTTCTTGGAATAAGTAGCCAGGCACGAATGCTTATTGTATGTCATTGTTGTCGTGGTGATGATGATAATACAATTCGAATTATTACAGCTAGAAAAGCTACAAAGAACGAAAGTAAACAGTATACAGAAATTAATGAAGGATGGTGATTGGAATGCAAGATGAATACAATATAAAGGAGTTAAACCCGAGAAAGAATCCTTATGCTAAGAATACTAAAAAACCAATAACAATGAATGTTAGTGTGTCAACTATTGATTATTTTAAAGATATGTCTGAAGAATCAGGAATACCGTATCAGATACTTATGAATTATTATCTGGATGAGTGTGTAAGAGAAAAGAAAAAAATACAATTTGTATAATTTTCTTTCTGCTATGAAAAAGGTGATAGCGTATGCTACCACCTTTTTATATCTTTAAGCATTTTTTCCCGTTCGGGGTCTGTGTGATACTTCAATTTTATGTCCATGAAAAACTCGAAGTGCAATGGGAACTTGAAATGCTGAAAAAAGCATTTGAAAAGAAGTTAAAAGCAGCAACTGAGCCTTTGAATAAAAAGATTGAGGAACTTAAAGATACAGTGAAGCAGGCGTATGGCTATCTTGCTTGTGTTGTAAAAGCAGCAGGAATGCTTGTATATTCCAAAGATGCTTACAAAGCAAATCTTACCACGAAACAAAGAAATCTCATAGATGCTTTATCGAAATATGTTTCAGTAAGAGCAAGGAATCATGGCTTTGATGATATAGCTGATGATGTGGATAAGCATATCAATATATCTAATGGTATTCTTGAATTGCTGCCAAAGGAAAAAGAGAAAAAAAGGGGAATGTCACGATAAACAATAGTGTATAAGTGCCAGCAGGCAGAAAGGAGCTACTATGGAACTTACATATCACAATGAGGGAGATTATTTGATTCCTGATCTTAAGTATAACGAACAGACAGATATAAATGAAAGCGGAGATGATGAACAATTCTTATCAAAATATGGAATGCTTCGTGAAACATTCCTGAAGGAACACCACAAGGGTATCTATACCGGAAAGCTGTTAAAGGGTACGTTATTATCCCATTGCCTTGAAATACAGAAGCAGGCAGAGGAACGTGCAGAAAGAATAGCTGCTCAGATGATGATTGCTGAAGGTGTTACAGAGGAATTGAAAGCAGACGATCAGATGGAGTGGGTACGCAGAATGAACTCTATCAACAATCGTGTTGATGAGATTGTATTTTCAGAAATAGTATATCAGTTGTAAATGTAATACGGTCTGGGGGAGCTTTTCTCCAGATCGTTTTCATTATAATAATAAAAAGAAGAAAGGATGCGGTGATTATGGGAAAAGGTTATAAGGCAGGTTATATGGCATTACAGGGAGATTTTGTTACGATTACAAGTGATAACATAGGAGAAATCCCAAAGGAGCTTAATTTGTTATTTACGAAGTGGAAAGAGTACGCAGAGAAGAATAAAGAGGATTATTATAAAAACGCATTTTATTGTCCGGTCAAGGGTGCAAGTGAAGTGTTCAGGTATGAAGGCGTAAATTACAGAATCTATCCGTCATTCTTTGATATAGATGGGGAATATTTTGAATACTTGATGTTAAGAAAGATAGAAAATGAGCTTGTTGAGATGGGAGCTGAGGATGTGTTCTGTACTGCGGTGATGGATTGAACGGCTATATCGGTATTGATAATTTATTTATATAAATATATTTGTATCATTATGGCTTTTAAGAATGATCTAATATATTGGCTGCCTGTAAGAATCAAGTGCCAAAAGAGATCAAAAAAGATGGATGCGTTGCCAAAGCAGTATGATTGAATAATAATTTGGTATGTTAAAATATAAAAAGATAGAAATTATTGTATGATAAGATGGTATTTAGGTTGAACAATTACGAAGTGTTGAAAAATATAAATATATTTGATACAATTTCAAATATAATTATGAGTTTTAATATATTTTATGACTCATTAAATTTTAATGATTTGATGGAAAATGTCTACTGAAAAAGATAAAATCATATATTATAAAAGGAGAATAAATATATGTCACGAATAGATTTTTCACAAGCACGTATTAAGTACAATGAGCTTTATAAAAATGAAGATAAGATTAGTAAATCATTATGTACTGTAGATGGTAATTTTATTACTGACATATCAATTAAAGATGTTAATGACGATCCTAATGAAGAATATTATAAGTGGCAATTTATATATAGTTTAGTACAGTCTGAATTAATTCCTAGTAGAGATTATATAGGGGCAGAGATATACTTTCCAAAAGGAAACATTCATTCTCAACCTATTAAAATTGATTCGGTAATTTTTTCAGATATTAAATGGCTTGATTATTATCGAAAATATAGGAATGATCCATCTGACGTAGATTCACTATTGAAAGTTCGGGAATTAGCTGTTGGTATGATTGAATATAAGCGAAACGATAAAACCATTGAGCAGGTTTTTAGCTCACAAATCAGGGCGTCTATAAAAGAATCTGAAAGCCCATTTGTATTGGGCATTTATTATGATACGGGAAGGTTATTTCTTTTTAAAAAAATTGGTGATGAAATAACTAGATTTGATAACAGTCTTAGTTTTCCTAACAGTCAAAAAATATTGGAGAGATACCAGTTGGAGATTACAGATCCATATTATACTATACCATCGTTGGATAATATAAAAAAGATCTTAAATAAGAATGGAAAAACAGATAGAAGTCAATTACGTATAGAAGATTTGGATATAGTATATTCAATTCAAGATGATAATATGAGAAATGCACTAAAGTCGATTATGGTTGTTTTGGAGTCGGTTAGTCTTGGAAATGAAGAAGGTTATATGATACTTATACAAATGATTGCCATGAAGATATATGATGAAAAACAAAGATTAGATCACGGTGGTTTTTTAAGATTTTATATAAATGATGATGAAATATATCAAAGTGATTTAAATAATGAAAACGTTCAAAAATTTATAGAAAGAATGGCTGGTTTATATAATGAAGCTAAAATTTATTACAGCAATATATTAGGAGAGAATAAAGTAAATTGGAAACAAGCTAAACATGTTAAAATTGTTAATGAGATAGTTATGAGATTCCAAGATTACTCATTTGTTAGATCGAGCAATAATGATTTGTATCAACTTATTTTTTATAATTTTGCTACAGAATTTCAAAAAGTTGAAAAGGCACAATTTCTAACCCCGTTGCCGATAATAGATTTTATAGTACGTATTGTAAATCCTAAGGATGGAGAAACTATATGTGATCCTTGTTGTGGAATTGCGGATTTCTTGTCTAAAAGCTATGTTATTGCAGATATGAAATTAGGGGATTGTAAGTTATATGGATTTGATAATTACTACCCAATGACTGTTTTAGCACAGCTAAATATGTTGTTAAATGGTGATGGAAATGCAGTAATAAAGTGTTTCCCTGAGTATGGAACAATAAATCAAAAGTATACTATTGATAATAGGATTATAAAATTAGACAGCAAGATACACTCAAAAGGTAATTGGGATAAATGGTATGATGAAACTGAACTTATGAAGTATGATGTTATTTTAACAAATCCGCCTTTTGGTAAAAACAGAAGTTTGGATTTGTCAAAAAAAGATGATGTTGAGGTTGCGAAATTATACGAATTATATGATATATATACGAAAACTAATCCTAAGGCTGGTTTAGATAAGGGAGTGGTGTTTCTTGAAAATGCGGTAAGGCAGATAAAAGAAGGAAAAGGAAGATTTGCTATAGTTTTGAGTAATGCTATAATGTCAAATAATACGTGGCAATTTGTTAGAGAATGGCTAATGAAAAATATAAGAATAGTTGCATTATTTGATTTACCAGAGAATGTATTTGCAGAAACAGGGGTAAATACATCTATCCTTGTAGGGTATAAGCCAACTAAAAACAGACTATCTGAATTAATTAATGACGATTATTCTGTTTTTACAAGAGATATTGAGAATGTTGGATATAAGAAAAAAACTATAAATAGAACAATTATTTTTGACAATGATTATGCTCTTGATCCAGATACATTTGAGACCATTACTAATGATATGGGAGAATCTGTTTTAAACGAGGATTTTTCAAAAATAATTGTTGAATTTAAAGAATGGTGTTTATCACAAGAAACCGAAGTTAAAGAACTGTTTTTGGAGTGAGAAATATGCACGAATCAATAGTACCTAATCAAATTAAAATATCTGAAATTATAAATAATGGTTCATTATCGCCCAATAATTATAAAAAACTTACGATAAAAAACAAATATCAACACAAATTGGAATATTATTTGAACGATGAGAATCCTTTTACGAAAGGAATAGAGCCAGGTAGTTCTTCTTATGTAAAACATTCAAACCAAGCATTTTTAAGAAATAGCTGTATTGATAATATAAGATATTCTCTTGATAAGGAAAAGTATATATATTTGAATCCTAACTATTATTATGGCTGTAATGTAGAAAATGAAGATGTTTTGTTTTGTACGGATGCAAATATAGGAGATTGTTGTTTATATATATCAGATGAAGAAAATGTATTATTTTCTTCAGGAGTGATTAAATTAAATTTTAAAGATAATAAAGATAAATTTTATTTAATGGCTTTTATGAGGGATGACTATTTTAGACAACAACTGAATACATTGACTCCTAAAGGATCTACTATACGCCATTCAGGAGATTTATTATTACAGTGTTTTGTTCCTGATTGTCCTTATGATTGGGTGAAAGATATAATGAAGGATGTTATAAAAAATATAGCTTATTCAGAGTATTATTGTGATAAAAAAATTAGAGATACTGAAGATATAATTCATAAAGAAATCATGAAAATAGATTATAGTTATACTAATCCGACATTCAAAGATTTAAAAGAAAAAGTAAGGACAGATTCTGGTATTTATTCAAATAAAGTGTATCAGTGGAAAAAGAATGTAGAAAATTATAAATATGGATATACTGATTTAAGTGGGTATGGATTTAAAACACAGAGGGGTCCAAGCTTGCAAGTTAGAGATTTGGGAAGATCTATACAAACCAGAAAATATCATAAAGGATATAATATATTAATATATCCAAGTGATATCTCATCTGCAGGTTATATTAATAAGGTTACATACTTAGGGGCAAGAATACCAGTTTGGTTTTTAGGTGAAAAATATATATTGTTTTCTTCAGAAGGTACAATCGGAAAAACCTTTGTTATTTGCGATAACACAATGAAGTTTACAACAAATATTCATGGAACTATGATTTATCCACTTGATAAGGAAACAGATATTTCATATAGTATTTTTTTGGGTTTGTATTTAAATTATTTAAGAAAAGAAGGTATTTTTTCTAAGATGTCAGTTGGCGCAAATGGAGGAAGCTTTGCAGTTGGATACTGGGATAATATAGTAATTCCTAAAGTTCCATCAAAATTGAGAGAAAAATTAGCAAAAATATATGATAATGATTCGCAATTATTACCCACAAAATTTGATTTAGAGAAAATAGAAAAAGCAGGCATTTATCAATTAAATAAGTTTTTGATAAGCACAAAGGAATTATTATGCACGTTATGTGATGATATTAAGGAAGGTATAATTAAAAGCAAGGAAGAATATGATAATATCATGACATAGCAATAATACTTGGATAATGAGAATATGTTTACGATAAGAATTGTGTCGCTTTGAGTGACACAATTTTTTATTATGTTATTAATCTAATATCTCATTTTATGAATATTTAATATAATAGTATAGAAAATTAGTTGCAGTATTAGGTTAATAAATCTATCTTGTTAGTTCTTCAATTTGTTTAAGCCATTCATAATATAGATTTGAATTAACAGTTCTTCTTTTTGTACGAATAATTTCACAAAAGTCTTTGCGTGTCTTAGGACAAGTATCTGCGTAATTAAAATAATTATTATTTTTTTCTCGATGTTCATATCGATCAAGTATCTTATTTTCAAGTTTTTCTATTTGAATTATTATATTGTATTCTAGTTTGCCGGTTTTATCATTAAACTTAGGTAAATCATAGATGGATAAAGCTTTAATTGATTTTTGATTACTAAAATATTTTTTCTCATAATCATTTTTGATTTCATCTAATAAGGCTTCATCATTAACAAGACTGTTTAATATATCGTTCATTACTATACTTAGATGATAAGAAAGCATATTTTTGATTTGATTGTCATTTAACTTGTTTTGTAAACTCTCATAATCAACGTCCTTAGATGTTAAATATTTATCAAGAGTAATATAAACCGAATTATTAACTGATGGATTTGAATAGTATATCATTTGTTGAATTGTTTCAATGAGCAATGTTCCACTATATGTTCTAGAAAATAATGAATCAATAATGTGTTTCTGAGAAGTTGTCATACTTTTAAATTCTTTTATAGTAACATAGTCTAAACCAAGTTCGTTTGCAGCATTTTTGTATTTCATTCTAAATTCTGTATCTTTATTTTTACTTGTTAGATATGTTATATCACAGTCTAAAATATCGGAAATAGCTTGGATTTGTTCAAGATTTGGGACTCTTCCATTACTTTCATTTTCGCTTTCATAATGTTGGTAAGTTCTACAAGCAATATTTAGTTTTTCAGCCATATCTTCTTGTGTTATCGATTTATTATTTCTTGCTGTACGAAGTCGATTTGCAAAGTTAAATATAAACTCCTTTGAGCATTTGGAAGAATTATTACCCTTATTTGTTCGCATTATAACTCCTTTTTGTTTGAAAAATACACCTGTAATGACCGTTTTTGTTCGTATAATAATAGCATATTATTTATATTGTGACAAGAGATTATTAGTTGCTAAAAAAAGATAATATAATTAAGGAAGAAGGGATCATATATGTTCAAAAGTGATAGTAAGTTAGAAAAAAATATGAGAAGAAATTTGATTTCCATATACGAGAATGATGGAAAATTAAGATTGAATACTAATGACAATGATGTGGCTTTTTCATTGCATGAATGTATAGAAAAAGGCTACTTAGATAATATTGATGATTGGAAGGATGCAGGTGGCAATTATCATTTTAATATTTATGGTGAAATCAGAGTTAAGAAAGATGGTTTAGTTTTTATTAAAGAGAAATCTATAAAGTATCTATTACTGAAACATGGGGGGAATTTGTTAAAAAATATTATCGTATATTTGCTTGGAATAGTAAGTGGATTATTGATAGAATATTATAAATATTGGCTCGGATTCTAACAAAGTATGGTTGTGCAAACAATCTTACATAATCCATGTATAGTTCTATTGAACGAAATGTTGTTCTTTAAATTCTGTAATAAAGTGTATAGTCCATTTATACTTGTTTTAGAACGAATGATAGTTCTAAAGGAGGTATATATGGATATAGTTATGGTGGGCAAACGTATTAAGGAAGCTAGGGAACGTAAAAATCTTACACAAGAAGAACTAGCTGCTTTGGTTGATTTAAGTTCCACTCATGTGAGTGTGATAGAACGAGGTATAAAAGTACCTAAATTAGATACATTTGTTGCAATAGCTAATGCATTGGAAGTGTCTTGTGATGAATTACTTATAGATTCGGTTGATCATTCTTCGGTTGGAGTACCTGATGAGTTGGCTGAGATGATTGCAAAGCTTCCTGCAAAAGACAGGAAGAAAATAATTGATATTGTAAGGATATTTGTAGAAGAGTAGTTCTATATTTGAATATGGGCTACTCTTTTTCTCTTGATATTTTAGTTCTATTGAATTAAAATTACATCTAAAGAATGACAAGACGGTTTATAGAACTAATTTATTAGGGGGATTAAGCGTGACAAAGGAAGATTATATAGCATTGATAGAGGTCGCAGATGCAATAGAATTATTAGATAGAGGTTTTGAAAATTGGCTGGGTGTAGGGCATGTTGGTGGAAATCTTGATGGCTTAGATAGATTATATGGTGTTCTCTTACGTAATGCCAATAGTTGCTATTCTAATGATGGTGAAGGTGGGGAACAATTATTTTACGATCTGTTGGCAGATATGGCTAAGACACCAGAGGAACGGGCAGAGATATTATTAAATGGAACAATTCGATATTGTGGTAGCAATTTACAATAATATAGTTATTTTAGGCATGTATTTTGACTAATCCAAATTCGCCAAACAGTGTTTAGCGAATTTGATCTATTTTTCAAGATTTAAGTTTCAGTAAGTTTCAGTTGTTGGGAAATTGCTGGGCTCTGCGAGGTTAATGGAATGTATAATTTGAATCAGGTTGTATATGGTAGAGCATGGGATATAAATATGACGTGATGATAAAAAACCTTTGAATTGTATAGATATTATTTTGATGTTGTGTTATTATGATAATAATAAAGAACATAGGAGAAACTGATTTGGAAGTACAGAACGCATTAGCCAATAGAATAGATACCGCTGGGGAAATGTCTTCCTATGATGAGGCGTGTAAACAGATCCTATCTAATAAGACTATACTTGCTTGGATACTGAAGCATTGTATGAAGGAGTTTATAGATTATAGTGTTGAAGACATAGCCGAAAAGTATATTGAAGGCAAACCTGAAGTTTCAAAATCATCAATACACGTGGATGAAAGTGGAGATTTTATTGAAGGAATGAATACTGAAGATGCTACTATGAAAGAGGGTAAATCTACGTATGATATTAAGTTCAAGGTGCTCATTCCCGATAGTAATAATATAGAGGATATGATAGTTAATGTCGAGGCTCAGAAAGACTTTTATCCGGGGTATCCCATTATAAAAAGGGGTATTTATTATGCAAGTAGGATGATTTCTTCGCAATATGGAACGGTGTTTAAAGATTCCAATTATGAACTGATTAAAAAGGTAAGCTCTATTTGGATATGTGCGCAACCACCGAAGTATAGGCAGAATACAATAGTTAAATATGGATTTGCTGAAGAAAATATTTATGGTAATGTAAAGGAAGATGAAGATAATTATGATTTGATTTCTGTTGTTATAATTTGCTTAGGCGTAGATGGGCAAAAGAGTGAAGAATCTTTACTTAATATGTTATCAGTATTATTATCAGATACTATAGAGCCGAAGATCAAGAAAGAGACATTGAAAACAGAGTTTGGTATTCCTATGACAGAGGAATTGGAAAGAGAGGTGGATAGGATGTGTAATTTAAGTCAAGGTGTATATGATAGGGGTTATGATAAAGGTTATGATATAGCATTAGTTGATGCTATTAAGAATTTGATGGAAACTACTGAATGGGATATTGAGAAGTGTATGGATTCTCTTAAAATCCCGGATGATAAAAAGATGATATATAAAGCTGCTGTGTTGGGAGTATCTGCGTCAGCGTAAAATGATAGGGATTGGTCAAACATTGTTTGACCAATTCGCTTTTTTGGATGGTTGATAATAGCATTAGTAGAGTTAAATGATTTAAGTTTCAGTTATTGGAGAATTGCGAGGCTATTGCGAGGTGACTGCGAGGCTAACACCATAAAATTTAAGTTTCGCTAAGTTTCACTAAGTTTCAAAAAAGGCGATTTTATGCTTGTGTTATAATTGAAAAGTACGCAAAACCGTTGTTTTTAAGTGGTTTCAATATGGATTTTAAGTTTCATTAAGTTTCAGTTATCGGAAATTGCGAGGTGACTGCGAGGTGCTGCGAGGCTATGCGAGGTGGATGGAATGTGTAATTTGAGTCAGGTTATATATGATAGAGCAATGAAAGATTGTATTCGAAATCTGATGGAAACTACGGGCTGGAATATCGAGGAGAGCATGGCTGCTTTGAATATTCCGGAAGGTAGAAAAGAGTATTATCGTGAGGAAGTGTTTGGAGTAGTATCATCTTAAAAAAGTTAGATGGTATGCTTGATGGTATTTTGACAATATGGTTGATTGGAAACCTTTGAAATCAAGGGTTAGAGGGGCATAAGATTATGTCCTCTGACTCCGTCATTTCAAGGTTCGAATCCTTGTACCCCAGCTAATTAAAGCCTCGGTGAGAAATCACCGGGGCTTTTGTGATGTATTAAATTCTTATAATTATTTTTTTGATATTTCCTTTGCATAATGCAGTATTCTTTTCATAAATTCTTGTTTATTATCATTCTTATTATATATTTCTATAAATTTAAAAAGATTAGCATTTTCTTCTTTTGTAATTTCAAAACAATTAGGTAATGGATCATCGGTTTTATTAGTAAGGTATTCAACGGAAGTATCAAGTGTATTTGCAATTACTTTGAGAGTTTGTATTGAAGGGGTTCTATCACCATTTTCATATCTGACATATGCAGGTTGAGAAAGATTCATTCTTTTGGCGGTTTCCATTTTTGTGATACCTTTCTTTTCTCGACATTCAATTAATCTTTCGATGTTTAAGGTAATATCCATTTATAATGTACCCCCTATTAAATGATTTTTTAATTACTACTTGATTATACCTTTGGTATGTGGTATAGTCAATATATGCCGATGGTATAAAACGCTAATGAAGAAATAGCAAAAGAGGAATTGAAGGAGGTCTGCCATGAGTTATGATATATATTTGAAAGAAAGAGTATCAGGAGATACGATTATGCTTCCTGTAAAGCATGTGATGATAGGGGGGACTTATCAAGCGGATTATGATCCTGTAACGAAAACATTTTCTCCAGCGGCTATTAGAGAGGCTTGGTTGAATATCACATATAATTATGGAAGATATTATTATGAAGCGGCTGAAAATGATGAAAGATTTTATGGAGATGATGATGGAAAGATTAATAATCTTGGTATCAGAGGTATTTATGGTAAAACAGGGGCTGAGTCAATAAGTATGTTAAAAGATATAGCAAAAAGGATTGAGAATAAATATAAAAAAGATGGAGAATGGATAAAGACTGTTCGTAAGGAAACAGTATATAAGGATGAAGAAGGTAATGTTGTTGACAGCATAGATGCTATTTTTTCTGACATTAAGGTTGCAGAAAAAGAAGAAATAGAGTTTGAGTTGAGTGAGGGGCCTAATACAGACTATTGGCAGGATACTGCCGCCAATGCTATTAAGCCGATATTTCAATTGATTGCGATGGCGGAGCTTAGACCAGATGGTATATGGGAAGGTGATTGATATGAAGGAAAAACAACGTAAAATAATGTGTTATTTTTGATTAATATGCATATAATATTGAGGTTAGATAAATGGAACGATATATTATATAACAATAAAGGTAGTGTCAAGTGAGTTATGAAAAAACAGAGTGAAAATAATAGGCTCAAACGAACCTTATAATTGCAGATATTTTAGGCTGATGAAGCCGGACGCCACCCTTGACAGCACACAAAAGAACTGCTGTCGCAATAATACC
>JAFTFE010000065.1 GCA_017449765.1 Lachnospiraceae bacterium
GTTTAAGCAGGCAGGTATCGAAAAGTAGTTCAAGGAGGTGCCGGTAATGAAGGAATTAGTAGAAATTATCGCAAAATCTCTTGTCGATAATCCTGATGAAGTTGTTGTCAGCGAAACAGTTGATGGCGATACTGTTACAATTGAACTTAAGGTTGCCGCAGATGATATGGGCAAGGTCATTGGTAAACAGGGAAGAATAGCAAAATCAATCAGAACTGTTGTAAAGGCTGCTGCTTCTAAGAGCGACAAAAAGGTAATTGTAGATATTAAATAATTCTAACAATAGGTTTATGGGGTGAGATTTTTTCACCCCATAATTATTAATCGGGAGGTTATATGGAGGATATCCTAAGAATTGGAGTTATAACATCGACACATGGTTTAAAGGGCGAAGTTAAGGTTTATCCGACTACAGATGATGTCGGAAGATTTAAGAAATTAAAAAAATGTATTATACGCACTGAAAAAGGCGAAGATATAGAGGTTGAAAAAAACTCATGTAAGTTTTTTAAGAATATGGTTATACTCTCGTTTAAAGAATTTAATAATATTAACGAGGTAGAAAAATATAAGGGAAGTGAGCTTTATGTGACACGTGATGCTGCAATACCGCTTGAGGAGGATGAATTCTTTATTTCGGATGTAATAGGAGCGGATATATATCTTGAAGACGGTTCACATTTTGGAAAGCTTAAAGATGTTATGAAAACAGGTGCAAATGATGTATTTGTAATAACTATGGATGATAAACAGGAATTACTTGTTCCGGTAATTAAGGAATTTGTGCCGGAAATGGATATTTTGAATAAGAAAATTACTATAAAATTGATGAAGGGAATGCTCGACTAAATGAATTTTCATATAATGACACTTTTTCCTGATATGATAGATAACGCTTTGTCTGAAAGCATAACCGGAAGAGCTATAAAAAATGGATTGATAAATATTGATACTGTAAATATCAGGGATTTTGCGCAGAATAAATATGGACATGTAGATGATTATACATATGGCGGAGGTGCAGGTATGCTTATGCAGGCAGAACCTGTTTATCTTGCGTATAGATCTATAATAGAAAAGCTTCCTGTTGAGGCTGATGATGAGGATAAAAAGCCGAGAGTCATATATATGACGCCTCAGGGTACAACGTTTACACAAGCTATGGCTAAAGAATACTCAAAGGAGGAAAATCTCATAATCCTGTGCGGACATTATGAAGGTATTGATGAGAGAGTGCTGGAAATGATTGTTACAGACAATGTGTCCATAGGAGATTTTGTTTTAACAGGTGGAGAGCTTCCTGCTATGATGATAGTTGATGCAGTGTCAAGACTTGTTCCGGGGGTTCTTGGTAAGGAGGAAAGTGCACTTTATGAGTCGTTTTATGATGGCCTTTTAGAATATCCGCAATATACAAGACCTGAAGTTTTTATGGGAAAAGCCGTGCCGGAGGTGCTGCTTTCCGGACATCATAAAAATATTGAAAAATGGCGATATGAACAGTCTCTTGAAAGAACAAGACAAAGAAGACCGGATTTGTATGATAAATATATGAATAATAAGGATAAAAAAACAAAAAATTAAATATAAAAGCTTGTTTTATTACTATTTATGATGTATAATGAACAAGTTATGAAAACAATTTGGAGGAAAAATGTATGAAGAAATTTTATATAATGATTATGACTATGTGTATGGTGTTTTCGTTAGCTGCTTGTGGTAAAAGTAAAGAAGAGAAGGAAAAAGAAGATTCAAATGCAGCAGTAAAAGCAGATGTTATAGAATTCGTAAATAAAGAACTGCCTGCTATTGAATCTGACAGGAATACAGCTGTTTCAATATATAACTCATATTTTACTACAGATGATGTTAAGCTCGAACAGTTTTCTTCGGATTTACAGAATACTGCAATTCCAACCATGGAAACATATATGAATAATCTTAACAGTATTGAGGTTAGCACAGATGAAGTAAAAGCATTGAAGGATTTATATGTTCAAAGTGCACAGAAACAACTTGATGCCATGAATAAGGTTGCAGATTCAATAAATGAAGAAGAACCGGATTATCTTGCAACTGCCAATACACTTATTGCAGAATCAGAATCATTATTATTACAATATCAGACTCAGCTCAGAACTCTTGCGCTTGATACAGGTATTACTATTTATGGTGATTTTAGCGATACCACAGGTTCAGAAGTAACCCCGTAGATTAATATAATGTACATATAAATAAAGACGGCAACAGTTGTAAAACTGCTGCCGTTTGTCTTTTAAGACGAATTTAAGGAGAATAAATATGGATGAACATATAGTAGAAGGTTATTTCTTTGAAGACATTCGTATGGCTAATAAGGCAAAAAAAGAATACTTTAATATCAATAAATTAAAAAATTCCGTATCACCGGATGACCTTATGGGAATGAAAAAGCTTTATCTTAAACTTATTGATAAAAAATATTTTACTACGCCTGTTGGTTTTTCGTTTATGCAGGATTTGAGAGGATATCTGGTTGAAAATCTCGGAGAAGATGATTTACCGCTTATAAATGTTCCGTCAAATCAAGTAATAAAAGCTCCTGAAAAGTTAAGTGAAAAATATCCCGGTGTGGCTGTAGAAAAATATGACGAACTAAAGAAGGATTATAGCAAGTTAGAACAAACGAAAAATAAACTTCAGATAGTAATTTTGGCATTTGCGGTTTTGGTTGTGGGGATGTTTATAATTGTTGTAAAAAATGATAACATAGGTTATTTTAATGCTGAAGAAAAAGTGCTTAATAAATATGCTGCATGGGAGGAAAGATTAGAAACCTGGGAGGCTGAATTGAAAGAAAGAGAAGAAGAGTTAAACGGTTATAATTATTAATTGTTTTCACATTTTCAACATATTTTTACTGTAAAATTATTTACTGAATAATATTTTAATTTATTACACTTTGAATTTTAGGGAGGTTATCCTATGGATGATTTAAAAATTTTAGTGGTAGATGATGAAAGCAGAATGAGAAAACTTATAAAGGATTTTCTTATTAAGAATAATTATATTGTTTTGGAAGCCTGTGACGGAGAAGAAGCTATAGATACATTTATGTCAATAAAGGATATATCTCTGGTTATTTTAGATGTAATGATGCCTAAGTTAGACGGATATGAAGTGGCTTCTGAAATTAGAAAAGTATCAGATATTCCAATTATAATGCTTACGGCAAAAAGTGATGAACAGGATGAATTAAAAGGCTTTGAACTTGGAATTGACGAATATATTACCAAACCGTTTAGTCCTAAGATCCTTGTAGCGCGAGTAGAAGCTGTGCTTAAAAGAAGCGGTGCAAATACGAAAGAAGA
>JAFTFE010000066.1 GCA_017449765.1 Lachnospiraceae bacterium
AGCCAGAGCACACACTGCAATTAATGAATCCTTTGAGGATCTAAGTACATTTCCGATAATTTCAAAATTCTTTGAATATCTCACTGCCTTAAATACACGAACTACTCTTAATGCACGAATCATCCGAAGAACTCTTAGCACTTTGAAGCCGCTGTTAATAATTGATAACGAAGGAAGAATTGAAATAAGATCAATTATCGCCATAAACGAAAATGGATATCTTATAAACGAAAATAACCCCTTTTTATCAAATCTATAGTCAGCAGTTATCCATCTCAATAAATAATCTACAATAAAAATACTAACCGTAGCCTTATCAATTATCTTTAATGCAGTTGTCTCTTGCTTAAAAAGAAGCGGCACAAGGCTGAGTATGATTATTAATATCATTGATATGTCATATACGTGACTTAATTTATCCTCATCCTCTGCTTTTTCAATTATTTCATATATCCTCTTTCGCATTTTCAGTATTTTCTCCCTACCCCTTCCTTGCTTCAAATCTCCATTTCTGCTTTATCTCCGGGTATTTTTCTCTATCCACCTCACTCATGAACATCTCGTAAGGTCTTGCATATATTCCGAAGTCGTCATAAAGTGCCTGATATATCATCATCGGTTCTTTGGTTTCAGTATGTTCTGCCACACCGATTATTCTGTATAAGTATTTGTTCGCGTTGCGCTCAGTGTCATTTAAGGTTTCCCTCTTAAAATGCTGTACTATGTCGCCCGGGTTGAATTTTCTTTCTTCCATTGATTTTCCCTCTACCGTTCTTTCATATTATTCTTGTATATTCCGTAAGCCGTATTCCACAGCTTGTAGTCATCGTCATCTCTGTGGTCGGTCAAAAGACCTGATTCATATAGGTATAGTCCGAGATAATCCGATACCTTCTTGGCACCCCAATAATTAAGGTGGTTGCCTCTGTCCTTGGTCTCGGTCGTCCAGTCTATCTCGAGGTCATGGTCGATATTGAAGTCTATGAATTCTACATTCTTTTCGGCAGCAAGTTCTTTCACCATATTGTACTTGGAATGACTCCAGCTCTTTTGGCTCGGAACTGCGAGCAGGACGAGTTTGATGTTATTTTGCTCGCAGAGCTTTATCATGTCGTCAAAGCACTCCCGGTTTTCCGGAAGAATAGATGCCTCCATTTCATCATTTATATCCATATAATTAAGCGGATCCTTCTTCGACGGCTTTATGCCGGTTATATAGATATACCCCTTATCAACATTAAGCCGGCTATCCTTGCTCTTCGTAAAATATTTTTTCCAATTGCTATGAAACTTGACTATCGGAACATAATTAGATATTCTGTAAGCTATCTTCTTATAAAGCGGGAGCTTGTCAGGATCTCTGAACATGATATTTGCCTCGACAAATACCACCTTCGGGTGCTGGCTTTCGATAGCCACCTCCAGATAGTCGTATGCGTAAGGCATTATCTGAGCCGGCTGTGCGCAATCGTAGCAGGTAAATCCGTAGCCGCTCCAGATTTCCATCGGAGATATGGAAGAGTAAACCAGACTGTCACCTAAGAATATTACATCCACCGAATCCTCTTCCTCCGCCACAATTTCGTAAGCGGAAGTCTTATATAATCCGTATTTTTTTACCTTATCAAGAGGGAGTAAAATTACCGATATGCCTTCCACAAGCATACATAAAATCAACACAAAAACTATACCTTTTAGTGCCTTTTTCATAATCTCCCTCCTTTCGTAAGATTTCAATCTATAATAACACTGTAATAATTACAATCTTAAAAGTCCGCATATATCGGATCAACCGGCACATAGCCCTGTCCGTATGCGCCAAATATCAATATCAAAAGTATGAGTCCGTAATATATCGCCCATCTCGCCCATATATTTTTTCTGCTTATATTTTCCCTTACGTCAACGCCTTTTTCTCGAACTAAACTCATCGCAAACATTCCGATTATGCCTATCATCAGCACTACATAATCGTATATATCCATTCCAAATGTGAGAAGTTCGCCCATTCTGAAGGACGCTGCATCGAACATCCTTCTAAGCATGGCAAATGCCACCGTAAGTGAAGGTGCCCTGAAAAAAAGCTCACCGATAAATACCAGTATAGTTGTCTTGACTGACCGGAATATCCTATAGCCCTTTTTCTTTCGGTCTATCTTAAATCTCTCGCAGGTTTTTGCTACAGACGGCTCGAAGATATTACCCATAAGTATCATGAAGAAATGATACAGTCCGAAGAATATGTAATGCCAGCCTGCACCATGCCAAAGTCCGTTAAGTAACCAAACACAAAACAGGGCGACCGAGCCGCTTATCAGTGGTCCGTAGTGATTTCCAAGCTTCTTTTTTGCCTTGCTTGTAAGGCTTTTCATACTCTTTGAAAGTGATACCGGATAGAATATGTAGTCCTTAAACCAGAGTCCGAGACTTATGTGCCATCTGGTCCAAAAGTCGGAGACATTTTTTGCGAAGAACGGCTGCTTGAAGTTCTCCGGAACCTTCACTCCAAACATTTCTCCTATACCGATAACTATGTCTATCGTTCCCGAAAACTCCATATAAAGCATAATAGTATATGCTGCTATCCCTATAAATACCGTAAGTCCGTTATAGCTGTTAAAGTCTTCAAATACGGACTTAACAATTATATTCAGTCTGTCCGCTATGATAAGTTTCTTGGCAAATCCGTAAAGTATCCTCTGATATCCGAACGTAAAGCTTTCAAATGTAACCCTGTTACCTGCATAAAGTGATTCTGCCGTATCTGAATATCTTGCAATCGGGCCTTCTAAAAGCTGTGGAAAGAATGCCAGATATAGGGCAACTCTGAATATATTTTTGTCTGCTTCTATCTTGCCGTAATAGATGTCAAGCACATAAGAAAGTGCTTCTAAGGTATAGAATGATATACCTATCGGAGCTAAATGCTTTACTATCGTTATCTGATGACCCACCTTAAAATAATCCATTAAAAGATTAAGGTTTAATGCAAAGAAGTTAAAGTACTTAAACATAAATAAAAATGTAACATTAAATATAATGCACAGCACAAGCAAAAACTTTTTCTTCTTCTTGAAGCTTTCCTTTATCGCCTTTTTCTCTTCCTTTTCCACCGTCTTTAGGACTTCTTTTTTCTTTTCTTCAAGCTTTTGCATACCGATTCCTGTCAGGAAGATGGTTATTATGGAAAGTATCAGATACATTATCAGCCACTTGCTGACAAACGCAAAGAAAAGAAGACTGATTGCAAGTAAAACAAATGCCCTCAGCTTCTTTGGAAACAAATTATAGATAACAACAACCAACGGTACAAACGCGAATGCAAATACCGGATTAAAAAATGACATATTAAGTTCCCCTTAGTCTTCTTCCTGAAGTCTCTCAATTAACTCCCAGATTTTTGCTGCCGAATTGAAATTTTCAGGTATAATATCAACAGTTGGAATCTCAACGTCAAACGCATCCTCTATCTCTGAAATAAGCGAAAGAATCGTAAGTGAATCAAGATATCTTCCATCTACAAGATCATCCACTGTTTCGTAATCTACATCCGGTTGAAGCTCCTCAAGTATTTCAATTAATTCGTCCATATTTTTCTCTCCTTTTTATTTTAATATTTTGGTAAATTAATGCTGCTTGTTTTTATTACATCCCGGACCACCTTTAGATTTCCTTCCTTGTCGCTTAGAGCGATTTGCGGCAGGTCCCGGCTTAGGAATAATGAAATTCCCTCAGTTGATGAATATGCACCTACATTTTCAAATATGAATACATCACCGGGTTTAAGTCTCCTTGAGTTTATGTTCTTCACAAGTATGTCGTTTACCGTGCAAAGTGAGCCGTGTAGATTATATGTAATCAGACCGTTTTCATCCTCGGTTCCGACAAGCAGTTCTTTTGGAATCTCACCAACAGCTTCATCCTCCGTAACTCTTACCACCTGAAAATGCGGTATCCTCATACCAAGTGTGCCGCCGTAATATACAAGGTGATTAATTCCGCCGTCTAAAATGACGAAATTTCCGTTTTTGTTGGACTTCATATCGACTATGCTTGTGTAGTATCTGCCGGAAGCTGCAACCAGGCTTCGTCCGACCTCCAAGGATAGCTTAACGCCCTTTTCCTTAATCCTGACAAGGGCAGCTCTTACTTCCTCCAAAAAAGCTTCCTCATCAAATTC
This sequence comes from Lachnospiraceae bacterium, assembly GCA_017449765.1. Lineage (GTDB taxonomy): Bacteria > Bacillota > Clostridia > Lachnospirales > Lachnospiraceae > Coprococcus_C. The sequence goes on from JAFTFE010000066.1 coordinate 4,181, forward strand.
CTCTCCCTGATAGTAAAATATCGGAAGTCCCGGCCCGTACTCAATCTCCTTTACGGTAAAATCAAGCTCATCTCTAAGGGTGTCGATAAGTGTTATAAGCTTATCTGCCTCTTTATTTATCTTCTTAATCGAGTGCTTTTGTGTTCCCGAAAAATACTCTATTCCGTCAATCTCTATAACAGCCTCATCGTTATGCCCGATGATATATTTTAAATCCTCCTCACACACACCGAACTGATTACCCGAAGTAAGCCTTATCAATGCATGTATGTGACGTCCGTTTTTTTTAGCCACATCCGTAAGAAGCTTCCACTGATTTACAGACTCGATGGTATATTTGCGGATATCGTCATAGGACTTTATCATATCTTCAATTGACGGTCTGTCCTTATGTACGCCGGAGATAACCATTTTACCGCGATTTATGTCAAGGCTGTTGCAGATATCGAACTCGCCCTTTGAGCATATCTCGTAGCCGTCTATCTCTTCCTCTATCTCCTTTACGATGAAGGAGTTTGCCTTGACCGCATAGAGTATGTCGGCATCCAGTCTGCCTTTTAAGTATTTAATTCTGTCAAGGATAGTGGCAACATCATACACATATGTCGGCGTTCCGATTTCCTTTATAACCTTTTCGTTATCTATCATTTTCTCTTTCTCTCTTCCATAAGCTTCTTTCGGTCTATCTTGCCGTTTTTCGTCATCGGGAATTCCTCCCTCTGTATAAGAAAGGTCGGCATCATATATACAGGCATGGTTTCGCGAAGCCTTGCGTTAAGCTCCTTTTTATCTATGTCGCCTATGTAAAAGCCGTAAAGCTTTGATTTTTCCTCATCAAAAATGGTACAGCTTCTTATAACCTCAGGTACCTCCATAATAGCCTTATCCACCTCTTCAAGCTCGATTCTGTGGCCCTGGTACTTAATCTGAAAATCCTTCCTGCCGTTAAACATTATCTCGCCTGCCTCGTTGTAGTATCCAAGGTCACCCGTTTTATATATACGCTCGCCGTAGCCTTTTACATTCGGATTAATTGTAAATGCTTTCTTTGTCTGTTCATCATTATTGTAATATCCAAGTCCCACAGAGGTTCCGGCGATGCAGATCTCTCCCGCCTTATCCGGCTCATTTATAATATGTCCTTCCTCATCCATAAGATAGACACGCTCATTCGGAAATGCCTTTCCTATCGGAATCTTACCATTATAATCCCTGCTTCTGTCTATCACGTGATAGGTACAATTGCAGGTAATCTCTGTCGGTCCGTATAGATTGACAAAGGTTGCCTTTGGCAAATGCTCCATCCACTGCTTAAGGTGTTTAACCGGCATAACCTCTCCGCTGAAAAGTACCTTTTCAACCGTTGCGGGAACCTTATAATCAAGTCCGTGAAAGGTGGTAACCAGGCAAAGCGCCGATACCGCCCATGTAAGGGTAGTTGCTTTGTTGTCGCATATATAGTCTAAAAGCGCCGCCGGACTTGAAAAATACTTCTTAGGTATTATAACAAGTGTTGCACCCATTTTGATAGTGGAATATATATCCTTTACCGATACATCAAAATCAAAGGGTGCCTGATTGGCGATTATATCCTCATTTTTAAATCCGAACTTCTCTGTAAATATGTCTATAAACTCTATAACCGAGCGATGTGAGATGGTTACCCCCTTTGGCACGCCCGTGGAACCTGACGTAAAGTTAATGTATAACGGATCGGTATCTATGTGTCTTTCCCTTGCCGACGCAAGAACCTCCTCATTAACCGCAGACTCCTGCAAAGCCTTTATGTTATATACATCAAGTCCTTCAAATATTTCCTTCGCGGTCTCCAAATTCTCATCATCCGTTATAACTAAGCGTGAATTTAAAACCTCCTTAATAGACATAAGTCTGTTCTTAGGAAGCTCCGGATTCACAAGGCAGTAAAAGCAGCCGGCATAAACCGCTCCGAAAAATGCCGTAAGTGTATCTATTCCCTTGTCCATAAAAATAATTATGGGTTCGTTAAAGTAAAGCTTAGCTCCGAGAAATGAGCCAACCCTCTTACATTTTTCCAAGAAATCAGAATAAGTGATGGATTTATCTTCTTCAATAACTGCTATTTTGTTCTTGAATCTTATGGCTGAACTTTCCAGATAATCTGTTACATTATACATAAACTCATGTCCTGCCTTTACTTTCATTAATCTGAATACTCTTTTATGCCTTAAGCTATAATTATCTAATTGCCTTTTGCTGATATTTTCACAAATAATTGTAGCATATCCGAAGCATTTTATTCTTTAATATAAGATTAAGTTTATATTAAAATAATTTCCTTCAACTGCACTTTTTTATCACCATGATATATCAGATACAATGCATGTACTCCGTCAGGAATATCCACATCAGAATTATATGTATCCCAATTTAAGTCGTTTTCTTCTTCTTTAAACTGTCCATCCGCCGCAACATCCAAAGACGTATTGTAAGCTTCCTCCATCTCAATCCGTCCGTAAGCTTCTCCGTCCGGCTCAAGGCGTATCTCGAAAAAACATCCGGCACCATCACCGCTTTCGCCCCTTTCCCCCGTCCCCGGGGGCAAAACTTCGCCTGTGCCTCTTTCATCTATCCTTATCGGGCCGGAATACACAACCCTGTTTTTATCCGTCTCAAATCTGGCAGTTACACCTATCCTGTTAAGCCCATTAAATTCAAAATACTTATATCCTATAAATGTACCGTCTTCTATCTCACCGATAAATCTGTCCTCACCTAAGTTCGTTACATTCGGAAAAGGTATCGGATAGATGCAGTTCGAGCCGTGAGGCATATGTCCGTTTGTCAAATTGCAGGCGATTACAGCGGGATATGTGCCTCTGCCTTCGAGTGCTCCTTCATTCAAACCACAGCTTGTTACCTCGACCTGTTTTATACTTCCATCCGTCTCTATATAAATCTTCTCGGCGCACGCCTGTCTGCTGTAATCAGATTTATGCGTCAGACGATGATAAAAGACATACCACTGTCCGTTTATTTCAATTATACTTCCATGCGTTGTTCCTGTCATGTTGAGCTTGTCAGTCTCGCTTCTACCGTTTAATCCGACATCACCGTTTGATACGATTGTACCGCCAAATGTAAAATCCCTGTCAGGATAATCGCTTACCGCATAACATAGCTCGTGATTCTGCCACGAGGAATATACGAAATAATACTTATCCCCTACCTTCCTCATGGACGAACCCTCGAAGAAAGGATGCCCCTCGAAGCTTGTTCCCTTGACCTTATATGGAATAATATGCTTAGGTTCTTCCTTTACGGTAAGCATATCATCCTCAAGCACAACCATAATCGCACCATTTATGCTGTCTGGATAAGAAAGTATCTCTTCTTTCGACCTGCCGAACATCTCTATCTCATCTTCCAGTCTGCCATTTGTGAGGAAATCTTCTTCCTCCTCATAGCCGTACTGCGTTCCGTAATAAATCCTTATAACACCGTCATCATTTAATGCTGCCGGATCAAAACAGATATATCGCTTCATAAGAGTTCCATCTGCATAACGCACATTTCCAAGATAGGAAAATGGTCCTGCAGGCGCATCACTTACCGCCACACTTATCGGATTGTGATAACCACCTTCACCATAGTCTCCACCCATACAGTAATACAGGTAATATTTCCCATCATTTCCCCGCACAACGTCAGGCGCATACATATATTTAAGCTTCGGATATATCGGATCATGATTTACCTTATAAGATACACCCTCATATCTCCAGTCTGATAAATCATCAACCGGTGCTGAGTAGACCACATAGTCCTGCATACAAAAAGTGTAACCACCTTCTTTATCATGAGAACCGTACAGATATACTCTGTCTCCGAATATGTGCGGTTCTCCGTCCGGTATATATTCATTTAAAGGTAAAAACGGATTAAATACCTGCTTTTTCTGCATATGTATTCTCCTTTGCTAAAACAATTTATCAGGTCTAAATTAATTAACATATTCTAAGATAATATATCAAGCCCTTTACACAGGATAAAGAAATCTCCTTTGGAAAATATACCGTTTTCCATAATCCTGTCCAATGATTCTTTATAATTAATTGTGTTATTTTCAATAATTCTTGAATAATAAGAAAATATATTATACATATCATTTTCTTCTATGATTTTTTCATCATACTTTATAAGAAATAACGTATATAAAGACATTGTAAGAGTCATTATCATAGCAATAACTGTGTTTAATATTACCTCCTGTTTGCTGCTCGTTATACCTCTGAAGACAATATTTACACATATATTTTCAAGCATATTCTCATAGTCCGCCATATACTCATTAAGCTCAGTCAGCTTAAGTTCTATCTTCTTCATGTCAAAATTTATTTCTTTATTACAATACTTGTCTATATATTTAATATATGGCATCCTCTTCTTATTTTCCTCACTATTATTAACATAGTTAAAGAAATAATGAAGTTTCTTTATTATTGTTTCAAAATCTATTTCAATAGTGTCATAATTTTTTGTAAGCCTTGCGATATAATCATAACTGTTATATTCTCCCATGACCGCAAGCTGCTCATCTTCAATTTTATTAATAAGCGCATTTACGAAAGAATATATGAAATATATTCTTTTCCACAGAGGAAAATCCCGACACTGCAGTATATCTATTATTATATCTCTGATTACAGTATCAATACTATTTAGATATTCCTCGGTAAAGCCCTCTCCTTCCAATAAAAACGGAAGCGGTACATCAGCTTTGGCAAGCATATCCAATACTTTTGGACATCCGTTTCCAAGAGTAAATTCTTTTACTCCATGATTCATTCTGATTATCCTCGGATAAGTTGAACATGTATGGCACAGAATATCTCCACCGTATTTTAACACCAGCTTACACAGTCCGGAATTGTTAAGAAATGTACATCTGTTATCTTCTTTAAATTTAAATTTTTTTTCAGTTACATCTATCCCTTTTGCAATATACGGCTCTTCGAGATATATCTTCATCTCGTCGTCTAAAAGACCAATTTTATTCCAGTCTCTGCAGCAGCTATAGCTACACTTATCAGCTATACAAAAAAATTCATCAAATATCGATATTTTTATTTCACTCATACACTTCTCCCCTTAACCCAATACTAAAAATATTTTAACATCAAACTATGTCAAATTCCACATAAAAATACAGTAATCAATATTTTCTTTATTCAAATTTGTCTATCATTGGATATATGCCGGAATTTAGCAGATATTAATGGGTGGCACAGGGATAATTAACCATAAAAAAAGACGATTATGACTATCTTGTTCATAATCGTCCTTTTTATATGATATCTTTAATTTATTCTTCTACAGTCTTCTCATTTTGCTTACTCGCAAATTTAATCACAAGCAACACGCCAACCATAAGCACGATACCAACTATAAGCGATATCCATGCTCTCTTGGTAAGTCCGGCTACAATGTATGTCACAAATGATACTGCAGCGACGGTAAGTGCATACGGAAGCTGGGTTGTTACATGATTAATATGCTTACATTCCGCACCTGCCGAGGACATAATCGTCGTATCGGATATTGGTGAGCAGTGGTCGCCGCATACTGCACCTGCCATACATGCGGATATAGCAATAATCATCATATTGTAATCTGTATTTTGGAAACAGTTTACAACTATCGGAATAAGTATTCCAAATGTTCCCCAAGATGTGCCCGTCGCAAAGGAAAGTCCGATTGCAATCAGGAATATAATACACGGCAGGAATGCCTGTAAGCCCTTCGCTGAGCCGGCAACTACAGATGCAACATACTCTGCTGCTCCCAAGTTATCAGTCATCGCCTTAAGTGACCATGCAAAGGTAAGAATCAGTATCGCAGGTACCATCTGCTTGAAGCCCTCAGGAAGACATTTCATACTGTCATCAAAGCTTATGACACCACGAATGAGATAGAAAATTATCGTGATAACAAGTGCCACCGATGAACCAAGTACAAGTCCGACAGATGCATCACTGTCCGCAAATGCGTCGATAAAGCTTGCACCGTCGAAGAAACCTCCTGTATAAATCATTCCAATCGTACAGCACACGATAAGCAGAATAATCGGGATAATCATATCTATGACCTTGCCATTGTGATTGACATCTAAATCCTTATCCTCGGCACCTACAAAGGTCTTATTCGCCCAGTATGCTTCCTCAAGTGCCTGCTTCTCAAACTTCTTCATCGGACCGTAGGAAATCTTCATTGATACTATAAGTACCATCATAAGTATCGTAAGAAGTGCATAGAAGTTATATGGAATCGCCTTTAGGAATAAGCTCATTCCGTTCTCACCCTCAACGAATCCTGAAACTGCTGCCGCCCATGATGATATCGGAGCAATGATACATACCGGCGCCGCAGTCGCATCTATAAGATATGAAAGCTTCTCGCGGCTTATCTTCTGCTTGTCCGTAACCGGTCTCATAACCGAACCTACTGTAAGGCAGTTAAAATAATCATCTATAAATATCAGCACGCCAAGCAGTATCGTCGCAAGCTGCACTCCAACTCTGCCCTTGATATGTGTACTCGCCCAGCGTCCGAATGCAAGCGAGCCCCCTGTCTTATTCATAAGCTGAACCATCATTCCAAGTATTACAAGGAATACCAGTATGCCGACATTCCATGAATCCGAAAGCACACTTATAACACCATCCTGAAATACATGATTGAGTGTATCAACCGGATTAAATCTTGCCCAGAAAAGCGCTCCGGTAAGAATTCCTAAGAATAATGAGCTGTATACCTCCTTGGTAATCAGGGCAAGCACTATCGCAATCAGCGAAGGCAATAACGCCCAAAATGTCTCTTCGACTTCAACACCCTTTTGTTCTATGAAGAACCATGCCGCAACATAAAACAATACCAGAACTATGCCTGATATAAGTATCTTCTTGTTTTTCATTGTATATTTTCTCCTTATCCCCTGCGTAATATATCTGTTATTTTACCACTATTCTGTATCATTTTCTATATGTTTTTATTTCAAAAAAATAAGCAAGCTGTTAAGCCTGCTTATTTCATGCTTATTTCATATTACTCATACAAGAAAATGTTCTTTTACGGCACGCTTAAGCGTCCAGATGCGTGTAAATGCATCACCGGTTTTTACCCGCATAAAGTGTTCATCCTTTGTTGGAAAAACTCTGGATGTAAATACTGCATCACCGTCATTTACAAATATTTCTACCGAGCTTTTATCTACAAAGATTCTAAGATGCGATAGAGGATTTTCAAGCGGACGCATACGGCTTACACCCTCGGATTCATTAAACTGCTGCTTCATGCCGCCTCTGTCTATGGTAATCTTTTTGCTGCTATCATCATAGCTTATGGATACTCCTCCGTTTCCGTCTTTATCTGTAAATAAGTCAAGCTCGCAATCTCCCGGTCTTATATCAAGCTCAACCTCACAGGCTGACGGAAGTTCATAGCATCCCGAAGCATTTGGATCAAGCACAAGCTTTTCTTCTCTCAGCTTCTTTAATTCGGGAAGCGGCCTTTGGATAAGTCTTCTTCCTCTTACCGTCAGCTCCCTCGGAAGAGTAAGACATCCGGCCCAGTCCTCTTCATCGGTAGGATAAGAAACATCCGGAAGTCCCATCCATGCTATTAAAATTACTTTATCCTCTTCTTCTATATTATTTGCACAGGCTGCGGCATAAGAATCAAAGCCAAAATCAAGCACATGAAATTGTCCATCCGGTGTAAATGTAAGATTGTCCCAATCCATATGTCCAAGCAGATAACCGTTATGATTCTTACTGCCTCCCCTTCCGAAAAGTTCGACATGCTGCGGACAGAATATAAGTACATCCTTTCCGCCGATATGCTCTATCGAAGGACACTCCCACATATCTCCGAGATGTTCGAAGCCTGCAACCTTCAATTCTCCTGCAAAAGTCCATCCATGCTGTAAATCCTCTGACTTATATATAAGTATACAGCCTCTTTTATCTTTTGTCTGTGCACCTATTGTGATGTAATAGCAATCCTTGTCAGGCATGGCAATAATCTTTGGATCTCTCTGGTGCTCGGTGTAATCCGGATGCGCACCAAATAAAGGAAGCGGATATTTTTCTGTCCATCCGTCATTTCCGAGTCTGGCAAGACAGGTATAGGCATGTCTTACATAATCTTCATCACGATGATTTCCTGTATAGTAAAGATACATCTTATCGCCTATAGGCATGGCGGAACCCGAATAAGCTCCCTTATTATCATAGCCATCCCCCTGATCAGGCAAAAGACATACTCCGAGATTATTCCATGTAACCAGATCCTTTGAAACGATATGATACCAATACTTTAATCCATGAACTGCTCCCCACGGACACCACTGATAAAAAAGATGCCATCTGTTATCATACCAGACAAAACCGTTAGGATCATTCATAAGTCCCGTAACCGCCTGTATATGATATGTCTGACGATAATCCGATAAAATTATTTTTTCATAAAGCTCCTTTAATTCCTGAGGGTCCTTTAAATATCTGTATTTTTCTTCTCTCGTCCACTCTCTCATAGCCCTTACCTCCACAAAAGGCCCAACCCCGGTAAAAACCGGAATCAGGCCCTAAATATACATATATTACTGTTTTGATTTTTTATACTCCGAAACATTGGTTTCAAGAACAGTCTTTCTTATCGGAAGGATTCTGCCCGGTGAAACTGAAAGCTCATCATATCCCATAGCAAGAAATTCCTTTGTAAGAGATAAATCCGCACCAAGCTCACCGCATATTCCTGCCCATGCTCCATGTCTGTGAGCAGCATCAGCTATCATCGCAAGCATACGCATAATTGCCGGATGATGGGAATCATAAAACTCATCCAGTGACTGATTCTGTCTGTCTATAGCAAGAGTATACTGAGTCAAATCATTTGTTCCCACACTGAAGAAATCCACTTCTTCGGCAAGCTCATCGGCTATCATAACCGCTGCCGGTGTTTCAATCATTATACCAAGCTCGATATCCTTGTCGTATGCCAGACCGTCGGCATCCAGTTCCTTTTTAACTTCCTCTACGATAGACTTGATTTTCTTAACCTCATCAACAGATATAATCATAGGGAACATGATTGAAATCTTACCAAATGCACTGGCACGAAGAATCGCACGAAGCTGTGTCTTAAACACCTCCGGTCTTGTGAGACAGATTCTTATGGCACGAAGTCCCATAGCAGGATTTTCCTCCTTAGGAAGCTCAAAATAATCCGCCTGCTTATCAGCTCCGATATCAAGTGTACGAATTATAACCTTCTTTCCCGCAAGAGTCTGGGCAACCTGCTTATATATAGCAAACTGCTCATCCTCTGTAGGATAATTATCTGAACCAAGATAGATAAATTCCGATCTGAAAAGTCCTATACCGCCGGCATCATTTTTAAGTACAAGACCTAAATCCTTGGTGTTGCCGATATTGGCATATAAATTAATCTTCTGTCCGTCCAAGGTTACATTTTCCTTGCCCTTAAGTCTCTCAAGAAGATTCTTCTTTTCCTCTTCTTCGAGTAAAAGCTTTTTCTTAGCCGCAAGGATATCCTCATCCGGCTCCACATATATCTTTCCTTCGTATCCGTCAACTATGGCAAGCTTGCCGTTTACCTCGTCTGAAAGAGGTATCGGACATCCTATAATTGCCGGTATACTCATAGTCTTTGCAAGTATTGAGGTATGTGAATTTGCCGAACCGTGTACAGTTACAAAGGACAAAATCATATCCTTATCCATCTGAACGGTCTCTGATGGTGCAAGGTCATCTGCTACCACGATTACAGGCTCATCCGAAACGATTCCGTCAGCACCTTCGCCTGAAAGTGCATTTAAAATTCTTTCGGTTATATCCTTTATATCCGCTGCTCTTCCACGGAAGTATTCCTCTTCCATCTCTGAAAACATCTTCGCAAAGTTATCCCCTGTTACTGCTACCGCATATTCTGCATTTACACCTTCACTCTCAATGATATTCTCGACAGACTCAATATAGTCCTCATCATCAACCATAAGCTGATGTGCCTCAAATATCTCGGCACTCGCCTCACCGACTTCTTTTACTGCCTTATCATACAAAGCTTTAAGCTGTTCTATAGCCTTCTCTCTTGCCTTTGCATATCTTTCAATTTCAGCAGCGGTATCCTCTACCTTTTCTCGTTTAACCGACTGCTCATTTTTTGCATATACACTGATTTTACCTATGGCAACGCCCTCAAATACGGCTTTACCTTCATATATAACCATACGCTTACCCCCTTATTAATTCTATAAATCAGCATCCATAGCAAGCTTTATAGCTCCCATAATTCCCTGGTCATCATTTAAACCGGCAGGAATTATATAGTTATCTATGTCCTCTAATTCTTTTGTCACGATATAACCGTTTATATTTTCAAGCACCTTTTTTCTTATAAGCGGAAAAAGCTGTGTCTGATGCATAATTCCTCCGCCCAATATAATCTTTTTAGGGCTTAAGATTAATATCAGATTTGCAAGTGCCTGTGCAATATAGTAACTTTCAAGCTCCCATACTTCATCTTTATCTGTGAGTTCCCTTGCTTTCGCATTCCATCTTTCTTCCACTGCAGGCCCACACGAAAGACCTTCAAGACATGAATCATGATATGGACACCTGCATTTGTACGAATCATTAGATGCCTTAATAAGCTTAATATGTCCAAGCTCGGGATGGAGCATACCATGTACGAGTCCTCCGTTTGACCATATGCCTCCGCCTACACCGGTACCTATTGTAATATATATTGCATCTGAAATGCCTTTGGCAGCTCCCCAGGTAACCTCTCCCAAGAGTGAACCGTTGACATCTGTATCAAAACCAATCGGAACAGAAAGTGCATTCTTCATTGTTCCGACCATATCAAAGTTTCTCCATGCAAGCTTAGGTGTAATTAGAATATGTCCGTATGTAGATGATTTTTTATCAAGGTCAATCGGTCCGAAACAAGCTATTCCCAAAGCCTTTATATCTTTATCCTTAAAATAATCAATAATTGCCGGCATCGTTTCATCAGGAGTTGTCGTTGGAATGGATATTTGTTCTATAATTTTTCCGTTCTCATCTCCTATGGCACAAACCATCTTTGTACCGCCGGCTTCCAAAGCTCCATATAACAAAGTTTATTCCTCCTAATACTATCGGGGTTTCCCAAACAAGAAAACCCCGATATTTTTACATACTAAAAATTCGCCTTCATGAATGATTCAATTGCAGCAGCTGCTGCCTCTTCATCATCACCTTCTACGGTAATTGTAACTTCATCGCCCTTTACAATACCCATTCCCATGAGTTTCATAAGTGATGTAGCTTTTGCACTCTTCTCACCCTTAATAAAGGTAATGGTACTGGTAAACTTCTTAGCCTCCTGAACCAAAAGTCCTGCCGGACGTGCATGGATTCCAACCTCATCTGTAATTACATACTTAATTTCTTTCATAGTCTACCTCCATAATTGATATAATTTTTTACATGTAACCACCATTAGTCCGGTGATTAAATATATTTTAATATAATCTCTGTTTATATTCCATCATTTTTTGATGATTTTATGATAATTTTAAATCCTCATAATCATCGCTGTTAGTAAGAAGAACAACAACCGTATCAGGCTTTCCTGCCGCCTTAATCTTAGCCTTGTCAAACTCCATTATCTTCTGTCCTTTGACAACTTTATCACCCTCGGCAACAAGAGTATTAAATCCGTCACCCTTCATTTCTACAGTGTCTACACCGACGTGGATGAGAAGCTCCATATCCTCAGCTCCGGTAATACCTATGGCATGCTTGCTTTCAGCAACTGAACTTATCTCACCATCCATAGGAGCATATACAACTCCTTCGTCAGGTTCGATACCTACACCCTGTCCGAGTACACCTGATGCAAAGGTTTCATCCTTTATCTCTGTGTAAGGAATTATCTTACCCTTTGTAGGCTGTCCGATTTCACCTGCTGAACAGCTTATAACGGTCTTAGCAACTATTTCTTCTCCTGCCTTATCATCCTTTTCAGGTGTCTTATCTTCAGATGCTGTAGCTGCAGCCTTTGAAGCTATGTCTTCCGTACCCTCCGGCTTATCCTCTTTCCAGAATAACATAGTAAGTATAAATGCTATACCACCGGAAATCAGAAGAAGAATTGTATATATACCTGCGTTGTCGATTGTAAGATATCCCGGGATACCTGTTACACCGTATGCAGTAGCGCCAATCTTGGTAATTGCTCCGAATACTGCACCACATGCTCCACCTATCATACCGAATACAAAAGGCTTCATAAATCTGAAGTTTACACCAAATATTGCAGGCTCGGTTATACCTAAAGCAGCTGACATAGATGATGGTATTGCAACGGTCTTAAGCTTAGCCTGTTTACACTTAATACCTACTGCAAGACAGGCACCGAACTGTGCAAAGTTCGCAGCTGATGCAATCGGCATCCATGTATTAAGACCGACAGATGAAAGCATACCTGCTTCAATAACGTTGTACATATGGTGAAGACCCATAACAACCGTTGCCGGATAAAGTGCACCCATAAGCATAGCTCCCGGTGGGAACTGAACAAGCCACTCGGCTCCCTTAAGAACATAGTTCTCAAGTGTTGCGAATATAGGTCCGATTACAACAAATGTGAAAAGTGCAGTACAGAATACTGTAACTATAGGTACTACGAAAAGGTCTATCATCTCATTTACATGTTTGTGAAGCCATTTCTCAATCTTACTCATGAACCATATAGCTATCATGACAGGGATAACATGACCTTGATAACCATGTCGTGAAATGGAACCGACTACATAATCACCTATCTTGAAATTACCGAACAAATTCCATGTAGGAATCTTACCTGTCGTTATACCGAAGAAACTGTTGATGGCTTCCTCGCTACCTACATTCCAACCGTTCAAAAGACCGGTATGAACCATCATAAGTCCTATAACTGCTGCGAGGAATATATTTCCTCCAAATACTCTTGCCGCACTGACTGCAACTATTACAGGCAGGAAAGCAAAAGCGGTATTTGCAACCATATCAAGGAATGAATACCAGTCCGTAGATGCAAATGACGGAATTGCTTTACCAAGAGCCTCAACCACACCCATCATAAGACCGGATGCAACAATAGCCGGAAGTATAGGAACAAATACATCTCCAACGGATTTAAGTGCTCTCTTCCATGCAGGCTGCTTGGCAACCGCCGCCGCTTTTACGTCGTCCTTTGTAGCTGCGGTCATTCCTGTAACTGCAAGGAACTCATCATAAACCTTATTTACCGTTCCGGTTCCAATGATGAGCTGGAGCTGTCCGCTGTTCTCGAACATTCCTTTAACTCCTTCAACATTTTCGAGTGCCTTCTTATCAAGCTTTGCATTATCCTTGATAACAAGTCGTAATCTCGTAGCACAATGTGCAGCCTGAGCAACATTTTCTCTACCGCCGATGTGAGAAACTATCTCCTCTGCACACTTTCTGTAATCAAGTGCCATGTCATTTCCTCCCTTCTGGAATTAAAAATAATTTTGAAAACGATTACAATGTATTTTCATATTAGCACATATGTCATACTCTGTCAACCGTTTTAAAGATTCTTTTTTTATTAAAGACCAAGTTGTGAAAATGCCTTTGCAAGACCGTCATTTTCCACTGAAGGACACACTATATCCGCTATTTCCTTAAGTGCATCCGCACCGTTTTCCATACATACGGAGGTTCCTACAGTCTGCATCATTTCAAGATCATTCATACTGTCCCCGAAGCCATAGGTATCCTCATCGGTAAGACCGTAGTAATCCCTAACAAGCTTCACTCCACGTCCCTTATCAAACTTTTTATTTACAAGCTCGCCGTTTATACAGCTGTGTGCCTTAACCTCCTGAATTACAAATGAAAAGTCATCACTCAAAAGCTTTTTTGCCTCTTCAAGCTGCTCTTCCTTCGTACACATCATTATTATCTTGTAGATAGGGCTTCCGCTGTATTCCTTCATGGTTTTAATTCCAAGATTTTCCGATAATGCTTTTCTCCATCTTTCTATCTCGCTGTTGCCTTCAGGCTGGTCCTTTAGGAATTCATCCATGTTGTCATCTCCCCAGGAACCATCCTTTGCTTCTATGGTACAAAAAACACCGTTTTTATGAAGTACCTCAAGAGCTGTGTCTCTTTGTTCATCCGTCATAGGACAGTCAAAAAGTACCTCATCACCTACAGTTACATACCCGCCGCTGCTTCCTACTACTCCGTCAAATCCGTATTTTAAAAGAGGCTTCAGCATATCGAGGTTACGTCCGGTACATAAAAATACCTTATTACCCTTTGCCTGAGCCATCTTTATCGCATACACCGCACTGTCAGGAGGAGTATTTTCTCCTGCCTTTGTCAATGTTCCGTCAATATCTAAAAATATAAGTTTCATCTTTAAATCGACCCCCTTTCGATTATTTCATATCCAAGCATGACCCTGCTTATTACACGCTTTTTCTCCGGTGAATCAATCATTTCCTTAAGCATAGTAAAGGCGGTTTTTCCGCATTCCTCATAATATAGCTGAACGGTTGTAAGCTCAGGCTCGGATATAGTATCAGCCCAGCTGTTGCCTACTCCTGTTAAAGAAATGTCCTTCGGTATCTTTTTGCCGGCTTCCTTAATCGCCTGCATAGCACCATGCGCGATAAGGTCGGTTGCACATATAACTCCGTCAATCAAAGCACCCTCATCAAGCAGGCTTTTCATAGCTTCATACCCGCCCTCCATGGAAAAATCCGAAATTCTTGTAATTAATGATGCTTTGTCTATACCGGCTTCTTCAAGTGCTCTTTCAACACCCTGTTTTCTTGCTTTTCCTGCGGACAAATCATCCTCGGTTACTCCAATATATGCAAGCTTCTTTCTTTTTTTAAGCATCAGTCTTGTCATATCCGACATGGCGTTTTTGTCATCAAAATAAACACAGGGTACATTTTCAAAATTCTGTCCCGTTACAACAATAGGTACTTTACACTTCTTAATCGCAGCAGAAAGGTATGGTGTCATAATTGTACCCATAAGCAGAATACCCTCCATTTTGTTACTTTGCATGGATTCGATATATTCCACTTCCTTTTCCTGCTTTCCGTATGTACAGCCAAGTATAAGATTATAATCCGAATAACTATCTATGGCTTTTGCGATTCCCTTCATAATCTGGGAAAATGATTCGGAGTTGATTTTAGGTATAATAACTCCTATCTGTCCGCTTTTTCCTGTCCTCATGCTCTGTGCAGTCTGGTTTGGAACATAGTGATTTTTCTCAACCACCTTACTTATCTTTTCCTTTTTGTCTTCGCTAAGAGAACCCCCATTAAAATATCTGCTTACTGCAGCAGAAGAAACACCGGCTTCCTTAGCCACATCTTTAATGGTCATTTAGTGTTTTCCTCCTATTGTTAGAACATTTTTATCTTAAAAATCAAAGCAATTTAAAAGGTTGTCAGCATCCATTTAAAACCGTTTCCCGGAAGTGTCACCGCTCTTGCTTCTATTTTTTCACCTGAAAGTAAATCTGTATAATCCTCTTTTTCATCTATCCATGCAGTTTCCGGACTATCATTAAAGTTAAATAACGCTATAAGCTTTTCACCCCTGTAGTACCTTCCGATCCCCAGCACATGGTCATTCCAGGTTTCAACTATCCATGTGTCTGCATTACTTTCAAATACTCTGTGCCTGGTCCGAAGTCCTATAAGCTCATGGAGTTTAGTAAATATCCTGTTTTCTCTTGTTCCCTTTTTCTTTCTTTTTGCAACGCTCTTCCAGTCAAGATTTCCTCTGTGAAGATATCTGCTGTCATCCGCCTTTTTTCCGTCCTCATGATAGGTGTAATCATTGAGCTGTCCTACCTCATCTCCACTGTATAAAACAGGTATGCCGCTTTGGGTAAGTAAAAATGCATGAAGCATAATATCAAGATTTATAGCTCTTTCAAGCTTTTCCTGATTAAGCTCATATTCTGATGCTTCTATTCCGCAAAGAGAAGCTGTGGTTCCGCAAAGTCTGGCATCCTTGAGTTTAGGATCATCGTTATATAGCTCTCCACGTCCGTCACAACCATAGATTTTTCCCGAGAGGCAGTCATTTAAGAACTTTTTATGAGCAGCCTCCTCTATGCCAAACTGCTTTAAGAATTCGTAGTCAAGTCCCCAGCCAATATCATCATGACATCTTAAATAATTTAAAAATACATATTCCTTTGGCAATGCAAATACCGTTCCAAGCTGATGCTTCATAAGTCTTACATCCCTTGTTGCAACCGTATGCCATGTACTTGCCATAGTTGTTACATTATAAAGCATATGACATTCCGGTTTGTCTACAGAACCAAAATACGGTACAACCTTTGAAGGTTCCATGACAACCTCTCCAAGAAGCAAGGTTCCCGGGCAGACAACCTCAGCAGCTATACGCATTATACGGACTAATGAATGAACCTGCGGAAGATTACGACAACCGGTGCCAAGCTCCTTCCATACATAAGGAACCGCATCAAGTCTTATAATGTCTACACCCTGATTACAAAGGTATAGCATATTTGCAGTCATATCATTGAAAACAGTCGGATTGTGATAATTAAGATCCCATTGATATGGGTAGAAGGTAGTCATAACCACCTTTCCGGCCTCCTCACACCAGGAAAAATTGCCGGGTGCGGTCTGCGGAAATACCTGTGGGACGGTCTTTTCATACTCATTTGGCACATCCCAGTTATCATAGAAGAAATATCTGTCCTGATACTCCTTTTCGCCCTTTCTTGCACGCACAGCCCACTCATGGTCTTCACTTGTGTGATTCATAACAAAATCAAGACAAACACTCATACCATGACTGTGACACTCACCGGTAAGCTTGGATAAATCCTCCATCGTTCCAAGCTCAGGCTGAACCCTTCTAAAATTAGAAACTGCATATCCGCCGTCGCTTCTTCCCTCCGGACTCTCCAAAAGCGGCATAAGATGCACATAATTAACCCCGCATTCCAAAAGATAATCAAGATGCTTTTTTACACCCTTTAAATCCTTTGCAAAGCAATTGATATACATGAGCATACCCAGCATTTCATTTCCGGCAAACCAATCCTTTACAACATTTCTTGCCTCGTCCCAGTCCTTAAGCACATCGCTTCTGTTCGAATAATATCCGTAAAGCATGTTTACAAAGTACTCAAACGCCTGCATGTCATTGTTATAAAGCTCACAGTAAAGCCACTTGAGCTCGTCATAATACTTTGAAAGGCGCTCATTAAAGGTTTTATCCCATTTTTTATTAATCATAATTCACCCTCATTTTTATATATGTATCGTTGATGTAATCGTTTTCAAATTTAATTATAATTTATAAAGGGAAGTTTATCAAGAGAAAAATAATGATTATCTTTGCCTTTTTATCCACTCCATAATCATATCAACTATAAGCCTTTGTTCATCGGCGGTAAGCTCTCTTCCCTCCGGGATTCCGTGCCATTTGAAAAGACACCCTCTGCAGCAGCATGCCGTGGCGTGCTGTGCAAGAAAAACGGGATGCCCTCGCATCGGGGTCTGCTTCCCGTCATTTTCTATATACGCAGGAGCAAGTCTTTTGCTTATGAAGTCCTCGGCGTGTGTTCGGATTGTATCCATACCCTTATCATCTATATATTTTTTGTCCTTATCCGTAAGCTTGAATCTGCTCCTGAACTTCGAGTGTTTTATTCTTTCAAAAATATCTTCATCTATCCACGCCATAATCAAACCTCTTACCATGTGCCCCGCAAGGTATTAAAATTACTGCCTAAATTATATTATAAATAAACATAAAAATAAACATTATTGCATTTGCAATATTTCCCTTAGCGGGAAGCTTGGTAGGTAAAATTATAAGATACAAAGGAAATGTTGTAAAAACCGCAGCCCACCTTGGAAGATCAGTGTTGCCTGTGAGTATAACCACTCCAAGCGTAATAGAAAATACTGCAAGTCCCAGATAACCCACATATGCGGTAATTATGGTTTTCTTGAAGAAATCAAGCACCTGTGAAAGTGCCTCTTCGGTTCTTCCAAGCTTTACATAGAACCATTCGACCACGCCACAGCAGATATGATGTGCAACGATAGGAACGATAAATGCTATTCCGGAAATGTACATTATCACAGAAGCCGTATGTGAAAACTCATTCATCCACTTACTAAGCTCAAGGAATCCAAATAAAGATACGGTAAGCGCCAACACACCAAGTGTGCTCGCTATCTCAAGCCTCTCAAGCGGCATACCTTCAAAGACCGAAGCCATCTTCTTGCTGTCCTTGGCATCCTTCATATCAAATCTTCCGTTAGGTGTATATGCAAAAAGGCAATCTGTTATTCCGCAAAAAATATGTCCCAGTGCAGCAAGTAAATAAATAATGTTCATAGTATTTCCTTTCAATTTTTATAAGGCAATAAATCCAAACCTATAATTAATTACCTTATCTTGTATCATATAGTTAGTTTTCACTAACATTATAATTGAAATCTTTAAATTGTCAATAATTGCATTTACCCACTATAGAATTTTGGTATTGTAATTACAATGTATTGACACATTGGTATGCCTATGATATTATTTAAAAAAGGAGGTATCTACTATGGATATAAATTTGAATGTTGCAACAGCTCCAAAGGATTCAACTTTTCAGTTGAGAATTAATTCAGATATAAAGAAAACTGTTGAAGAAATCTATGCTAAAACGGGAATGACATTAACAGATGCATTTAATACCTTCATTCAACAATCAATAAATGTTGAAGGTCTTCCTTTTATAATCACAAAAAACAGTAAAGAAGCTCTTAAAGAGCAAGCTATCGCAATGCTTATGCTTGATTTAAAACGTGCTGAAGAACGAGCTAACGCTGAAGGATGGATCGATGCAGACGATTTGGAGAAAGAATTGGGGGTATTTAATTGAAAAAGATAAAGTATACTCCTGATGCTGCAGATAAATTAAGAGAATTAAAAAAGGTAATAACTAAAGAATATAACGATGTTACTGCAAAAAAAATAATTTCAAATATAACTGATACAATAAGAGGTCTATGCGATTTTGAAAAAAAGGGGTGGAAGTATCAAAGATATTTGATGTTGTAACAGATTATAGATGCATATTCGTATCTAAACATTATGTATTTTATAGAATAGAGGATGAATATATAAGAATAATTAATTTATATCACGAGAAAGAAGATTTTATGTGGCAACTATTTAATATTGATACCACACCACAAGAAACTTTAGATTATTAGAAATTCACCGTTTTAGCCACTGCCTCAAATCATCATTTTTGTGACAGGGTGTAAGCCCTGTCATATTTATTTTAATAATATACTCGCCACGAATTCTCCGTCTTCTTCCTTGAATTCACAACAAGCTCCGTATTTTTCTGCTGCTTCTATAATATTCGTTATGCCTATTCCTTCCTTCTTGGCATCCTTATCCTTACTTGAGACAAATCCTCTGCCCTTGCTCTTAAGTGAAGTTACAATCGGATTTTTCATAATTAACATACTGTCATTGCCAAGCGAAGTCATACGAAGACTTATATATCTTTTCCCGTCTGTCCTTAGACATTCTTCTATAGCATTATCAAGAAGGTTCGACATAATTATACTTACATCTATATCCTCTAACTTATTAAGTCCTTCGAGATTACCCACAAAGTCAAATTCTATTCCTGCCTCCTGCATAACCGGATATTTGACGGATAAAAGTATATCTGTAATCTTATTACCTGTTGGTGCAGGTCCGATATTATACCCTGACCTTTGAAGCTCTCCTATATATCTTTCGGCCTCCTCATAGCTTCCGTCCTCAAGCAGCTTATTAACCACAAGAAAATGATTTTTCATATCGTGTCCGGTCTTAATGTCCGAATCCCTTCTTTTTTCATTAAGCTTAATTCCGTTTACCGCATTATCAAACTGCGTGGTTGCCGCCTCTGCCTGCTCCTTATATTTCTTCGCTATATTCCTGTGTATCACACCATAGAATACCGCCACATCTACCACAATCAGGAAAACTATCCAGCCAAGCCCTATGGTGAACCTACCGTCCTTTTCGATTATGGTTTCCATCACCATTACCATAACCGGCAGAAAGACGCAGAATACCGTTATAAATATCGCCTCGCCTATGCTAAGCTTGACCCATACACCCTTTTTCTTAGAAATGTGAAGCAAACATATCAAAGCAAAAAGCAGTATAAAATCCGCAAATACATATAAAGGTGTCTGCTCCTTACCATCGAGATAAAAATAGTATTTATCGGGTATCAGAAACTCATCAACAGCTTCTGCTATTGTACTAATTTGTGTATCTATAAGGATTGCCGATACAACCGCTAACACATATCTTAATTTACCGCCTGAAAGATATACCGCAGTAAGCATCATGGTAAGAAGCACTATGATAAACTGAATATCACCGTTTACTCCAAAAACAGTAATGAGAGTATATACCAGAGTGACACATAAAAAGGCTTTGACAAAACGCATTCTTTTATCTGTTTCGTCACTGCCCTTTATACTCATTCCAAATAAAAGCTCTAAGATTAGTATAATATTTGCTGTCATTGTAATATTTAAAATTATTGAAAATGCTGCCTCTAAATATTTATTCATACAATCCTCTTCTCCAGTTCTCTTTTTATTGCCTTACGAAGCTCAGGTATCCGCCTTCTGCTTACCGCAAGCCTTCTCCCACTCGACAGAACAATCTCATTTTTATCAAGCGCCTTATAAGCTCTTATATTGACAAGTGCCGACCTGTGTACCCTGATAAACCCGTATCTCATAAGCATATCCTCGTACTTATCAAGTGAAGTCGTATCGAGGAAGCTCTTATCCTTAGTGCATATCCTGCTGTATTTGTTCTCGGCAGTTATACATTCAATGTCCTTTACACTAAGAACCTCCTGCCTGCCCGATGACTTAATAACTATCTGCTTGTCCGTACCTCTTTTTTCATACAGGGCAGACAGCACCCTGACTGCCATCTCCTCAGTTACCGGCTTAACCAAGAAGCTGAAGGCATGGGTTTCGTATCCCTCTACCGCATACTCGGGAAATGCGGTAACAAGCACAAGGTCGGTATCCGTCTGCATAGCATACAGCTTCTTGCCAAAGGCTATGCCATCCATATCGGGCTGCTTTATATCAAGCACTATTATATCATATATTTTTATCCTCGAAGCAATATCCTCTTCAATCCTTTTAAGCAAAGCAACAGCAGAGGTATATAATTCCACCCCTGCTGATATCGACAAACTCTTTGCCGCCGACAAAAATATACTTCCGAGAATTCCTGCCTGCCCTGCGTCATCATCGCATATTGCTATCTTGATTTTTCTGTTGTCATTTATTTCATTAACTGTTTTTTCCATATTATCTGATCGTAATAATCCTGTTAATATATTCTTTAACCCTTATACATAGCTTATAGAATAACGCATTAATTATATCACAACTTACTTTTATTTTCATAAATTTAATTCTTAAATGCAACCGTAATCTCCGTCAATGCACCGTTGAAATAATAAGCATCTATATATTCTATATCAAAGCCGCCTATCGAAAGATCCTTCCAATCAATATACTGATCCTTCCAAAACGCATCCCTGACATATATTCTGCTTACACTTGACGGAGTTCCAAACTTCTCTGCAAGCTCCTCCGCAGTAGTATATGAATCAATGCCCATTATGGATACCGTCGCCGCAGTTTCAAGGCTTACACCTATTTCGCTAAGAACAAGGCTTCCGTCCTCACCCTCAGTATATTCAAATTCAACCGGACATCTGTGTGAGAGATTTTCATTCGCCGAGGTTCCGTATTTATATACATTCCTGAAATCTACTTCATTAGTCTGTTCGCCAAATATACTGAGCATTTCATCAATGCCAAATCCGGGCTCTACTGTACAACTTATATCATTATATACTATGTCAATTTTATCAACCGAAAGCGAACCACTTAGGTCTAAATTTTCCAACTCATCTCCGGTATATATCTTGATTTCCTTTTTTTCGTCTCCGGCTGATGAAGCATCTGTTGCACTGGCAAGGCCATCCCATTCTACCTCTACAGGTCCATTGTCCCAAAGTACGGTCCAGCCTTCCTCATCCCTATCCTCGTATATCATTTCCTTAGGATAATTCGCACTGTAATAAACTACATCTCCTGCACACCAATAAGTAGGATATTTGTCTGTATATGATGTAAACTCAACCACACTGGTGCTTACAGTATAAGCGTTAGTCTCCCAGAAAAAAGTATAATTATGCCAAGAATCATTCGCTGAGGTTTCATATGCACTTGTTGGCATACCGAAATTATCAAAATAAATTTTCTCAATATCCTCCTGATTATGCATATTTATCTGCGTACTGAAATCATGGTCATAGGCTTCCGCATCAAATATACTCCATGCGCCAATCGATACCGTATATGCCATATCCCTGTAGACCTGTCCGGGATTTGCATCCTTATCATGAATATTTGCAAATTGAAGCTCTATGAAATTATCCTCCGTCCGAACCGGAAGATAGTTATCCGCACTAACCATCCAGCTAAGGTCTCCATCCTTAAAATCTGCAATGTCAGATACCTTTTCAACATCCGCTCTATGGCTTTCAACATTATACCATCCACACAGTATACCGGTACAGCCTTCAAAAAACTCTTCAGGTGTAAATGGTGCATCTATTTGTCTTTCTTCATAAACTATATAAGGATGTACATCGCCGTTTTCGGTCGGAAATGTGTAGTTTTCGCTCCAATATATTCCGCCTGCTTTTGTTTCTTCTGTTTGCTCCTCTGCATTTTTTTCTTTTTCATCCGAATCTGATTCCTGTTCAGTCTTAATTAAAGATTCTCCGTTGTCTTTATTATCTTCATCCTTTCCGCATCCTGTCATAGAAAATGACATAACTGCAGTCATACCTAAAACAGCCATTTTTCTTAAGTACTTCTTAAACATTTCAATCCCTCCTTAAATAATAACAGTTCATATTCGTAAACCATATTAATCTAATAAGGGATTAAAATAAACATCTTTACGACGAGCGGTATACAAAACATGAACAAACGGTTTATTAATTAATAAGGAGCTTATCTTTAAAATAAATCCACTTGTCCTGTAACGCCTCTCTCTTCGTTAAAAAGGATACGGGCATCTGTAATCCCATAAATCAGGTACAGAACTATTCAAAGATAAGCTCCTTTATTGAATTACGCTTTCTTTTCTCCCCATGAAAACATAATACAAACATATTTATCTTTCAAACTGCTTAAGTATTCTATCAAGCTTGGATGCCATTTCTTTGTTTTCTTCTGATTGAGCACGGATTTCTCCCGCAATATCAGAAGTATCCTCATTCTTATCAACGATAATATTTATCGCCTCAAGATTATCATCCGTAATTACCGTAACACTCTTTACACTATCCGATATATCCTTGACCGAATCTTCTAATGAAGTTACATTATTTTTAATTTCGGAAAGTCGATTTCTTATCTTAGATACATCTTCCTTATATTTTGTTGACTGCTCAGCAAAATCCTTAAACTGTTCCACAACATCAGTTGCAATAAAATCAAGAATATCCTTAAAGCATTTATTAACAACGCTTATACTGTCATTTGCTTCCGTACACAATGTCTGAATAGCTGCAGCGGTACTTGTTGAGTTATCTGCCAGATTGCCTATCTCATCTGCAACTACCGCAAAACCACGACCTGCCTCACCTGCTCTTGCTGCCTCAATTGATGCATTAAGCGAAAGGAGATTGGTCTGTCCGGATATGTCAAGGATCTCAGAAGCAAGGTTATTTATACTTGCAAGACTTCCTAATCTTTCTATAGCTTCATCAACTGAAAGTTTTGTCTTGGCAAGCTTTTCCTGACCGCTCTTAAATGCATTCGACGCCTGGTTTCTCATAGTCTCAGCACTGGATAATACGATTTCACTTGTGTCCACGGACGACTCAATATTATTTACGATTCCATCTACTACATCATCTATCTTTAGTATCTCGTCATTGACGCCCCGCATCATCTCATTAGTATTTTCAAGCTGTGCGGAAAGCTCCTCTGCTGTAGCCATATCATCAGTAACATTTCCAACCAGCTTTGAGGAGGTATCATGCAGCTGCCTTGCCTTGTCATCCAACGTTCCACAACACTCCTGTAGCGTTCCGGTTATTTCCCTTAATGATTCCGCTAGGCTTATCGTTGCCGAAGAGATATTTCCTATCTCATCCTTTCTTTCCGAATAGCTATTCATAGATTGCTTTTCAGAAATGTCCAGATTCTTTAATTCAATCAGGCTCTTATCAATAGCCTTCATCGGCTTTAACATCATACTTATAAGGAAGTAGGAAATTATACACAATCCGGCTACCGCAAAAATACATAAGATAATTAAATTTGTCTTTAATTTATTAGTAGAAGCAAACACCTCGCTGTTCTTGTCTGAAAGCAAGAAAAGCCATCCGTAATCTGCCATATAATAATATCCCGCTATATACTTTTCATTACCCTTCTTAAATTCTGCGTATCCGCTTTTATCCGAATCACTGCCTGACAGTTTTTCACATAAATCAGTTATATATTTTTCTTCGACAGGAGCCGCAACCAGCTCTTCATCAGCATTAAATATATATTCGCCCTTATTAACATTTACCATACAATACTCTGCACTCTCAAGTCCCTTAAGACTCAGATTATCAAGTATGGATATAAGTCCGGTGGTAAATACACCTCCGCCTACAAGACCTGCCGGCTGACCGTTCTCATCATATACGGCTTTATAAAGAGATACTATCTGATGTCCGCTTGCCGGAGAAATTATAATACCTGTATTATATACTCCGTCTCCTTCCGCAACCATTGCATCCTGCAAAGCCTTTAACGGATCTCCTTCACGGGTTGTAATACCGACAACATTAATATTTGTATGGGTTAAAACATGAGTATTCCACTCACTGGCATATAAGCCTTCCAGATTGTCCACATCCGCAGAAAATGTTTCCGTATATTTCTGTGCCTTATCGAATGCCTCCGAATCTGTAGGGTTTTTAAACAGATTTAATATCTCTCCCGCTCTGCTGTAGGCAGTAAGAGTTTTCTCTGTTTCTTTAACATAATTTTTAATTATCTCACTTCTTTCTTCGACTATAGTCTCAAGATTATCCGTGATATTTTTCTTTTTATCATTTGTGATAGTCCTGATGACAACAACCGCAAGTACCAGCATAACGATTAACTGCACCATCAAAATACAAAGTACAATCTTATGTACTAGAGATAAATTATTTTTCTTTTTGTTCATCCCGTATCTCCTCCTGATGTTATATGATATCGACATAGCGCTATGAATATTATATTATTATTCTCAAAAAAAGCATATAATCATCTATAGATAACAATTATATCAAAATGATATAACACTATTGATAAAAATCAAAAAATGTACTACAATATAAAACAAATATAAAAATTATATATGGAAAAAATTCAAACTGAGAATGAGAGGTATTAATTGTGTCGGTTTCATACGAATACTATAAAATCTTTTATTATGTTGCAAAATATAAGAGCTTTAACAAAGCTGCTGCCGTTCTTTCCAACAGCCAGCCGAATATTTCCCGCTCTATAACCAATCTTGAAGCGGAATTAAATTGCAAATTATTCCATCGTTCCAACAGAGGTGTTACACTGACCGACGCAGGCAAAGAACTATTTTACCATGTAGATATTGCATGCAGGCACCTTAATATAGGCGAAGAAATAATACGAGATGCTACAGCATTAAAATCCGGAACCTTAACTATCGGTTCATCAATCGGACTTACGCCTTCCATCATGCGCTATATGATTTTTCCGGCTATGGGAATTTTTAAAAAAGAATATCCGGATATAAAATTCAAGATACTAAACGATACAACCCCGGCATTGATTTCAAATATTTCCAATAAATTAATAGATATGGCTATTATTACTACTTCCTCAAAGGAGATTCCGGAAAACAGTAATTTGAATAAAACTATCTTTCATTCCTATAGAAATGTAGCTATTGCGGGCATTAATTATAAAGAACTTCAAGGACGAAAGGTATCAATAAAAGAGCTGATGAATTATCCGCTTATCAGCCTATGGCATGATACGGAGTCATATAATTTAAATCGCAGTTTTTTTGCCGAGCATGGTCTTGAGTTCAATCCTTCGATTGAAACCACAAGTACGGGACAAACTCTTGGTTACACAAAAGGAAATCTCGGAATAAGCTGTATTCATCCAAAAGAAGCTACGGAAGCCATAAAAGAAAAAAAAGTATTTCAGCTTGACATGGAAGAAGAACTACCTATGCAGTATGTTGCCCTGATTTATGATAAACAGGCAGAAAAAAAGGCAATTCCTGTGTTTGTAAAAACTTTTTTAAGCTACATAAAGGAACATAAAGACATTTTGGATTAGTTCAAGCGGTCCTCATCCGTTATCTCTCGTATAACCCGGCAAGGAACACCTGCGGCGACAACCCCCGACGGAATATCTCTCGTTACCACACTTCCGGCACCTATTACCGAGCCCGAGCCAATGGTTACTCCGCCGCATATCGTTACATTACCGGCTATCCAGCAGTTGCTTTCTACAGTTATCGGCTTAGCATACTCTCTGTCTGTCATCTGTCCATTTTCCTTACGAAACATATTGCGTTCCTCGTATCGTATCGGATGCAGCGGTGTCAGTATCGAGACATTCGGTCCGAAAAACACATTATCCCCTATGGAAACAGGAGCGCAGTCAAGCACGGTAAAATTAAAATTCACATAGGTATTCTCTCCTATGGTTGTGAATATTCCATAGTCAAACTGTATCGGCCCCTGCAGATAAACACCTTCCTTACGGTTCGGGACAAGCACGTCCAATATTTCTTTTCTTCTATCATCTTCAGTCTCATAGGTTTTATTATAATCCTGACTTAGATTATGAGCTCTTGTTCTAAGTGTTGCCAACTCATCATCTGACGGATCATAAAGTTTT
Organism: Lachnospiraceae bacterium; assembly: GCA_017449765.1. Lineage (GTDB taxonomy): Bacteria > Bacillota > Clostridia > Lachnospirales > Lachnospiraceae > Coprococcus_C. Next base: position 31,323 of record JAFTFE010000066.1, read on the forward strand.
CCTGCAAGCATTTTTTCTTTTTCTGTCATTTATCATTTTCCTTTCATTCTTTCCTTATAATTAATCCGGCTCTGATAGTTTTATATACGATTGCTCCGTCTCCATATCTTCCTTGTCTCAGCCTCTTTTATCAGGTTATCACGAAATGCAGGGTGGGCTATGGATATAATTTTTTCCGCACGCTCCCATGTGGAAAGCCCCTCCAGATTAACAACTCCGTATTCGGTTGCAAGAAAATATATCTGGCTTCTCGGAGAGGTTATAATATCCCCATTAAATTGTGGAGTAATTGTCGAATGCGTCACGCCTTCCTTATCTACATAGATTGAACTCATACATATAAATGCCTTACCACCGCTCGAAGCAGAAGCACCTATAAGAAAATCCAATTGACCTCCGGTTCCGCTTATCTGTCTTGCACCTGAACTTTCCGCTGCAACCTGCCCGTAAAGGTCAACCGATACACAGCTGTTTATAGAAACCATATCATCTATTCGTTCTATTACACCGGGGCGATTTACATATTCCAATGGATATGCCATAACTCCCGGATTATCATCCAGCCAGTTATATAAATCCCTTGAACCTACCGCACAGCCGTAAACTCCCTTACCCTTGTCAATCTTCTTTTTCTTATTGGTAAGCTTGCCCGACATATAAAGACTTAAAAACGCATCCGAGCAAAGCTCCGTATGCATACCGAGATCCTTTAAATCCGAATCGGCTATTATTTCACCTACCGCATTCGGTATGCTTCCTATACCAAGCTGGAGTGTCGCACCGTCAACTATATACGGCAGAATATGGGCAGCGATTTTTCTATCTGTTTCCGTAGGCTCTGCTGCCTGTATATCAGGGAAATTCTCATGCTCTCCCTCTACTATGAAATCCACTTCGGATATATGAATACACTCATCATATCCGCCCCTAACCTTAGGAAGATGCTCATTTATCTCAACTATAACTATATCTGCCATCCTCGCAATCGGAGCTGCCACTCCCGTATTTACCGAGAAATTAAAATATCCATGTGCATCCATAGGTGTTACACTTACCATAACGACATTTACGTGAAGAAAAAACTCATAGTAAGCCGCATTATTATGAAAAACCATAGGGATATAATAGCAAAGTCCCTTGTCACAAAGCCTTCTCTCATAAGATGAACAATGCCAGCTGTGATATATAAAATGTTCCTGACTCTCGTCACACTCCGCAACCTCAACAGGTCCTGACATCAGATTGCCTCGAATCTTTACATCCGAAAGCTCGTCCTTTCTTTTGGCAAGTGCCCGGTCCAGTAAAACCGGCTTACCGAGACAACTCGTATAATCAATCCAATCCCCGCTTTTTACAACCGCTACCGCTTCCTCCGGCGTGCGAAGCTTTGATTTATATTCTCCTGTAAAATCCTTTAACATACTCTCACCCCCACACTGATTTTTAATAACTTATCATACTATAATTATACGTTTTCTGTTAGAAAAGTAAACAATTTATTATCTGTTTTCAACAAATAAAACATTTAAAAACATATCCTAAATACAATGTGATTTCTCATTTTTCTTGAAAAAACTATATATTTATAATATAATTAAATTCAACTGTTACAGATAATTAATGAAATTTAACTTACGGATGGAAACTGCTATGTCTCATTGGGTTGTCGTAGTTGATGATGATGTTATCAATTTAAGAATTGCAAGAAATTTATTAAAAGAAGAGGATATGAAGGTTGGTACAGCAAAATCCGGCAAGGACTTTTTGCATTTTATGGAAAATAACCAGCCTGACCTTGTATTGCTTGATATCAGAATGCCTGAGATGGACGGTTTCGAAGTGTATGAAAAGCTTCGCGAATTCGAGCAATCCGAAGGACGTCCAACTACACCGGTCATATTCTTAACAGCCGAGGAAGACGGCAGCGTGGAGACTAGATGTCTTGCACTTGGTGCTGCTGACTTCGTACATAAGCCCTTCCATAAGGAAGTTCTCTTGCAGAGAGTTAAGAAGATATTAATGCGTGAACAGACGATTAATAATCTTAAACAGGATGCAAGCATAGATAAACTTACCGGCTGTCTGAATAAAACCAGCACAATAATCAGGATGAAAGAGCTTTGTAGGACAGAAAATGGCGCACTTATAATTCTTGATCTTGACAGCTTTAAGCTCGTTAATGATTTATACGGTCATACGATGGGTGATAATGTATTATCATCATTTGCTGATATTGTCAGGAAAAACCTGCGTTCAGAGGATGTTATAGGGCGTATTGGCGGAGATGAATTCGTTGTATTCGGTAAAAATATCCCTTATGAAAGTGTTGTGGATAATATCGTCAAGAGAATAAACACACAGCTTTCGGACAAAGCCAAAGAACTTATGGGTGATGACTGCAATATTCCGCTCGGTGTCTCAGCAGGTACGGTCTTTGTGCCTGAAGGCGGCGGTGAATATGAAGACCTATTTGAGAAAGCCGACCGTGCGCTTTATTTTGTCAAGAAGAACGGCAAACACGGCTATGCAGTATTCAACGAACATTCAACTCACGAGCAGGAACATCAAGAAGAAAACGCAGATGATCTTTCGCGTCTGTCACAGATTTTAGAGGAACGTGGGGAAGCCAATAAAACATTTTTTCTCGGTCAGGAAGCCTTTATGAATGTATATCGTTTTATGCTTCGCTACATCTACAGCTATCAGCGTATCGCACATAAAGTGCTTTTTACATTAAAGCCGGTTAACACTGAATTTCAAGGCAGCGCTCTGACTGAAATCTATGATGAATTCGGCGAAATACTTAAACACAACCTGCGGAAAAGTGACTTCATGATGCAGAGCAAGCCAAATCAATTCTTTGTACTTCTCCCGGAGCTTGAGGAGCAGCACAGAGACATCGTATTAAACCGTATTATAGATGCATGGAATAAACTCGAACGTGGAAATATTGTTGAACTTGAATATGAACATGAAATTATTGACGGCTCCAAGCCGGAGGAATCCGACCACAGAAGATCATATGAGGATTAAAACAAATATTTTAAGGGTGTGACACCAAAGTAACTATTTCTTACATTAATGTCACACCCTTATTTTGTATTTTTTAATATTAAAAATCCATCTTAACATCCTGGCGCTTCGACTCTTCTGCTGCAAAAAATTCTTTGGCAACAGCTCCCATAGAGCCTGCAATTATATTATTCGGAAAAGTAACAATCATGGAATTATATGCAGTAACATTTGAATTATAAAGTCTTCTTGCAGCTTGAAGATGCTCCTCTGTATCAACTATTGCATTCTGAAGCTGCATAAAATTATTACTTGACTTAAGCTCAGGATAGTTCTCTGCGAGAAGATTTATCCTGCCGAAAGCAGTATCCATCTGCTGATTGGCGACATTTCTTTCCTGCATGGACATACCGCTTCTAAGCTTTATAACCTCCGTCAGAATCTCCTTCTCATGCTTCTGATAGCCCTTTACTACCTCAAGCAGCTTGGTAAGCACATCATATCTTTTGGTCAATGCAACATCAATGCCCGATAAGCCTTCTTTCACCTTAATATCAAGCTTCTTGATACCGTTATATGTTCCTATCCACCACAGCAGTATAACAATCAGGATTACAATTACAATCAAAAAAGGACCCATAATATACCTCCTATTAATATGCCTAAAAAACCTGTAAGCAAGGTTATCGACATAATATATTCCTCCTAAATTTTCTAAAATCTATTCTAACTTAAAATTATAATCATTTCAACAGTCTTAATAAAATTTATACATTATTTATCTAATAAAATCATGTTTAAAATAATTCTATAAAAAATTTTTGATTAACTATTGACATAATCGATATTTAATATTAAGATAACAGTGTTACGTAACGCTGTTATCTACGAGGTAAATCATGAATGAAAATTTAGAAAACAGACAAAAACTTATAGATTGTGCAAAAAAAGAATTTATGGAGAAAGGCTTTAGCAAGGCATCTCTACGCAAGATAAGTGCTGATGCAGGGCTTACGACAGGCGCCATATATTTCTTTTTCAAGGATAAGAACGGTCTTTTCGGAGCTATCGTGGATGAACCTCTCAATAAGGTTATGCAGATAGTTATGACGCATTACAGCGCTGAACAACAAGAGGATTTTTCGGTATATGAGCAGTCATCAGGCGACCATGACGAATTTGCCGAGCAGCTTATACCTGCCATGTATGAAAACCGTGATGCACTTCTGCTTTTGCTTGAAAAATCAGCAGGCTCGAGATACGAAGATACGGTTGACAAGATAATTAACCTGACCGACCAAGCCTATGCTGAGCTTGCAAAAAAATATGCTGCCTCATGCCCCGGCAAAAAAGTTGATGAATATATGCTGCACTGGTTCAGTCACGTTCAGATAAATGCATTTGTTCATCTCATAACACATGAACCTGATGAAAAAAAGGCACTTAAACATATTAAACCGATTATCGACTATATGGTTAAGGAGTGGATTGAGCTTACACTTGAAGATGATGTATAACGTCAAATACTGCTTCTGTCAGATTTTACAAAGGATAAAAAGATATTTCAGGCGGTTCGACCGCCTTTAAAAATAAATATAAGGTTAGTTTAAACTCACTAACTATATTTTAAAGTAAATAATAAAAATTATTTGACTATAAGGTAATTATATTAAAACGGAGGAAAATATTATGTATCTCGAAGTTAAAGATGTTAAGAAAAGCTATGGTAAAGATTCAAGCTACATTCAGGTGCTCAAAGGTATAAGCACCTCAGTCAAACAGGGACAGATGTGTGTAATTCAAGGAACTTCCGGTTCAGGTAAGTCCACACTTCTTAACTGTATAGGAGGACTTGACACTATGGATTCAGGTTCGGTTACAGTCGATGGCAAAGAGATATTCGGACTTAAACCGATAGAGCTTTCAGATTACAGACGTGACAATCTCGGATTCATCTTCCAGTTCTACAATCTCGTACCTAATCTTACCGTTAAAGAAAATATACAGGTTTGCAAGTTTCTTGCAGAGAATCCGCTTGACCTTGATGAGCTGCTTGAGGTGCTCGGACTTACAGAGCATCAGAACAAATTCCCTGCACAGCTTTCCGGAGGTCAGCAGCAAAGATGCGCCATCGCAAGAGCTCTTATTAAAAACCCTAAGCTCTTATTATGTGATGAGCCAACCGGTGCGCTTGACTCCAAGACTTCGAGGGATATCCTTATCCTGCTTGAAGAGATTAATAAGAAATACGGTACAACCATGCTTATAGTCACCCACAACAATTCTATTAAAAATATGGTACATAAGGTGCTCGTCATAAAGGATGGTATGGTTAAAAAGGACTATGAAAATGAAACCAGAGTCCCTGCGGCAGAACTGGAGGATTTATAATGAGAAGAGTATTAAGAAAAAGACTGCCGCGAGATCTACGTGAAAACTTCGGCAGATATATAGCACTTATATTATTGATCGTCATGGGTATCTATCTTGTAGTCGGCATAGTCGGCTCAGCCGAGGTCGTATTAAGAGGTACTGAAGATATGCGCTCCGTCGGTAAGACAGAGGATGGACAATTTACCGTATTTCTTCCTCTTACAGATGACGAGTTAAAAAGTCTCACATCTGACGGAACAATTATTGAAGAAATGTTCTATACGGATCTTTCCTTAAATGGTGAGCAGACTCTCCGACTCTTTAAAAATCGTGAAACCATAGACCTCATACAGCTTAAGGAAGGCAGACTTGCATCAGATTACGGCGAAGCAGTATTGGAAAGACGCTTTGCTGAGGTCAACGATATCTCTTTAGGTGATGTCATTGATATCGGGAACACCGAGCTTACAATCGTAGGTATCGGCTCGGTCCCTGACTATGACCAGACGCTTCAAAGTTTCTCGGATACTGCTGTCCAATCAGAACATTTTGGACTACTGTTTGTAACAAAAGAGCAGTATGAGGATATAATAAATAATTCCTCACAGGTAGCAGAGGAATATACATACAGCTATCTGCTTGGAAAAGACATCACAGACGCAGAGCTTAAGGAAGCAATTAAAGACCTTGACTTTGATTATACCAAGGTCGAAAACGAGTATTTCAGACAGACCATAGATGAAATCCTTGAAGACAGAAGAATGATTGAGGACGGACTTGATGAGCTTTATGACGGCTCTATAGAACTGCATGACGGTATGACGGACCTTGATTCACACAGTGAAGATTTAAGAACTGCTGCAGATGATTTGTTTAATGCATATCTTGCAGAGGCTAATCAGGCAATAAGCGCCATCTCACCTGATGTAAATCTTACGGAGGATAACTATGATAAAACCTTGGATGAACTCATAGCACTTTCCGCTTCTTCTGATTTAGAAGAGCTTAAGGCTTCTCTTGACAGTCTTATGGAATTTAAAAACGGTATATATGATTATACCGACGGCGTAAATGAAGCAGCTGAAGGTACAGGCGAATTATACGATGGTGTAAGTGATGCCATGGAGGATGTGGATGAGCTTTTGGATGAAATATTTGATATAGACATTGACAATCTCACGAACTTTATTACGGCAGATGACAATATACGAATTGAAGCTGCTGCCGGTGATGTAATTATGGACAAGAACGGCGGACTTATCGCCGGTGTCATCATTCTCATATTGTTTGCCTACGTTATCTCAGTATTCGTTGTTCATCAGATAGAACGTGAGGCAAGTGTAATCGGCGCACTCTACGCACTCGGAGTCAGAAAAAAAGAGCTTCTTAAGCATTACATCACTCTTCCGACAATCGTAGCACTTATGACCGGTGGGAGAATAAGTGCATATACAAGCAGATATACCGGATATACCATATCGTATTCAGGCAGGGAGAAATAGTTGTAAGTATCTGCTGTCTGAATGCCGATTCCAAGCGGTGAGAATCCAAGTATTGTACCGATTACACAACCTATAAATGCTACGATTGTCGGAAGAGTGTTGTAATGCTTAAGAAGCTCTTTTTTTCTGACTCCGAGTGCGTAGAGTGCGCCGATTACACTTGCCTCACGTTCTATCTGATGTACAACGAATACTGAGATAACGTAGGCAAACAA